>JANWVR010000103.1 GCA_025056735.1 Saprospiraceae bacterium | reverse complement strand
TTGCGCTCGGCTTCTTTGGCGGCGCGTGCGGCTTCTTTTTCTTTGGATTTGGCCAGCTGGCGCTCTAAGCCGCTCAGCGTGCCGAGCACTTCTTTGAGTTTTTCGCGCTTGACGTTGAGGCGCTCTTCGATCATTTTGATTTTGGCCACGCGGATTTGGGCTTCCAGCTGGCCTTCGGTGGTGGCGATTTTGCGGTTTTGGAACTCTAAGTCCTCCTCGTCGCGGCGGATGCTGTCCTGGATGCGTTGGGCGGCTTCCTTGAGGCCGGCGATGCGGCGTTCGAAGCGGTCGGCTACCGAGCCGTCGTTGACGCTGGGGCCAAATCGGCGCTCTTTGGCGGCTTTGAAGGCTTTGTCAATGCGGTCCCACAGGCGGTTGCGGTGCTCGTTGGTCATTTTGGCATCGCGGTAGTCGCGCTGGATGATTTTGAGGTCTTCGAATACCGCGTTGATTTTGGCGCTGCCGGCGGCGATGCGCTGTTCGATTTCTTCCAATCGGGCGATGAAGGCATCGTACACCATTTGCGAGGCGCTCTTGGCCTCTTGCTGCATCTGGTTGCGCAGCGAGCGGAGTTTTTCGAAGAGCTCGTTGATGTTATCGCGGAGGCTTTCAGCGTGGCTGCGGAAGAGGTTTCGCTCGCGCGTTTGTTCCTGCACTTTATCCCAGAAGGCGCGGAGGTCTTCCCAGATGCCCTCGTCGAAGTTTTGAAGAGCGGCTATTTTTTCTTTAAATTCGGCCAGTTCTTGCTGGTATGCCTGGTGTAGTTTGGTGGAGAGCACGACGAAATGCCATTCTGTCTGGGCGCGCTGGAGGACGCCGCTGCGGTCGTCGCTCTTGAGGTCGTCAGGCAGAAGGCTATCGGTGATGGCCAGCGGGCGTTCAATAGTAGTGTGCTCTGGGAATTCGACCGGTTTATCGTTTTTCCAGTCGTTCATCATCTGGTTGTAGAAGGCGTCAGTTACGGCGGCTTCCGGGAAGGTGTAGAGCAGCACTTTGTTTTCTTCAGCCTTCAGCTCCAGGGCTATCAGGACTTTTTCGTCGGCAGCGTTTGTTCCCCAAACTACGATCTTGTTCTTCATTGCTGTGCGGGCGGTTAGTGTCGAAATGCAGAGGTCTGGTGTTACAGGTATCGTTTTACGGTCGCGCAGTGCTGAATTTGAGCGGGCAAAGTTAGCAGGTCAATTCGGTTTGGCGGTGTTGGGCTTTCAAAATTCCGCGTTGCGCGAGGTATTCGGCGATTTGCACGGCGTTGGTGGCGGCGCCTTTGCGCAGGTTGTCAGCCACGATCCAAAGGTTGAGTGTACAGGGCTGGCTTTCGTCGCGGCGCAGGCGGCCGACGAAGACTTCGTCCTTGTCCCGGGCGTAGAGGGGCATGGGATACTGGTTGTGCGCAGGGTCGTCTACCAATACGACGCCGGGCGCCTGTCGGAGCAGCTGACGCACTTCGTCTAAGTCGAAATCGCGTTCAAACTCGACGTTGACGGCTTCGGAGTGTCCACCCAAAACGGGTACTCGTACGGTGGTGGACGTTACGCGAATGCTGCTGTCGCCCATGATTTTTTGGGTTTCCAGCACCATTTTCATTTCTTCTTTGGTGTAGCCATTTTCCAGGAACACATCAATATGTGGCAACACATTGAGGTCAATCGGGTGAGGGTAGGCAGGCTCGACGCTTTTGCCGCGGCGCTCGGCCATAAGTTGCTGAACGGCCTTCACGCCTGTGCCGGTTACGGCCTGATAGGTGCTGACCACGATGCGCCGGATGCGATAGCGATCGTGCAGGGGCTTGAGGGCTACAACCATCTGGATAGTCGAGCAGTTGGGGTTGGCAATGATGCGGTCGTTTTCGGTCAGCACGTGGGCGTTTACCTCGGGCACGACGAGCTTTTTGTCGGGTTCCATGCGCCAGGCGCTGGAGTTATCTACCACGATCGTTCCGACTTCGGCAAAAGCAGGCGCCCAGGTTTTAGACGTGCTGCCGCCCGCGCTAAACAAGGCCAGATCGGGCCGCAGCGCAATAGCGTCCTGCATTCCTGTGACGCGATAGCGCTTTCCGCAAAAGCGAACGAATTTGCCTATCGAACGCTCGGAGGCCACGGGTATCAGCTGAGACACTGGAAATTGGCGCTCCTCCAGCACCTGCAACATCTTGGCGCCTACCAAGCCAGTGGCGCCTACAACGGCTACTTTCATTGGGCAAGTTCTTCTAACAGGCCGCAAACATCCGTAAAAATCGCGAATGCTGCTGGCAAAGGCCGAAACAACGGCATACGATCACACGCCGCTGTCGCCTGCTCGAGGGACACCGAGCTCTTTCCGTATATAGAAAGCAGTGCTTGCCGCCACGTCTTTATTGCCAGAAAATCAAGGCAATGCGACGGCGAACCTGCCTGTGCTCACGGGCTTAACCGTGCAAACACAATACCTGCTATGATGGCCTGCAAAACGCCATAGAGCAACCACGTTGCCACCATCAGAAGGGAAATGGCCAGCGAACTAAATGTAATCCACATAGAGGGCAAAAGGGCGACTAAGCCATAAACCAGCCCCAACTCTATGCCGCGCCACCAGAATGGGCCGTGAAATTGGCCCTTGAAACGGTGCCAAAACCAGGCTAAGGCAAAGCTCAGGACAAATGGGTGCAGAAAGTAGAGGTACGTTTTAGCACCTTCCATGTCGAAAATAGGGTTGTAGTACTGCTCTGCCATGTCTGGGAGAAAACGGACCAATACCCACAAGGCAGCATAGCTGAGAGCAAGCAGGATAACCCCGGCGACAAAACCTTTGAGGAGAAACTTTTGCATGTTGATGGGACGGCTTGCGTTAATGGAAGACGAGTGGTTCTACCTGAATGGTCAGATCGAAGTGGAAGGTGATCAGGTCGTCCACCTGGATCAGGCCAAACATGGCCGTGGGTGGCTCGATGCCGAACTCGGTCATTCGGATGGCTTTTTCGCCTTTGAGCACAAACCGGTTTTCGGAAATGCGCTTTGCTTGCGCTTGAATGCTTTTTTCTTTCGTAGTTCCGGCAATTGACAGGACGACTCGCGCCTCCACATCGAACCAGCCTGTGTCGTTTTTTTTCAAATGCTCCGGCGAGTACCGGGCTTCCGTCAGGTCAATCAGAATTTTCGGATAGGTCTCGGCTTTTAGGGCTTTCTGCAGGTCGCGTTCCATCTGGCCGTTCTTGCAGTTGAACTTGCGAGTGGTCATGCTCAGCCGGGCGTTATAGAACTTCGAAGTCGCATGACCCGCCTCCACTTCTAACTCCTGAAAGCCAAACTGATCCTCGCAAGCGCAGGTGAATTTATTCACGTTAGTTGTGCCTTTCAGGAGCAGACTGCTCGGCCTGACAATAGCGTATCTCATTTTTGTTCGGGAGCAATGGGGGGCAATCCAGGATGCGCCCATGCCTAAAATTCCCAGTATAGCCAGGAAGAGCAACGAGAACGAATGCCTTTTCATCGCTTTTGAAAGAGTGTAGGGGTCGAGGCTTTTGGGGGGGAAGGTTTCGAGGCGGCGTCTCACATCGAAACCTTCCCATCCTCCGAAACCGTATCAGAACCCGATCACGGCTTCAATGACGAAGCCACTGACTTTGCCCTCATAGCGATAGTCGCGTTTGGGGAAGTCTTTGTAGTTCTGAATCATGTATTCAAACTTAAGAAGCAAATTTTTGGTCGGGAACCAGCCGGCTACGAAGGCCAAGCGGTCAATGGTGACCTCTGCCTGAGCGCCTGCAGTCTTGTCGGTGTCGGCGGCGCTGTAACGAATGCCGTTGGGTTCGCCGGTTACTCGGATGTATCGGCTGCCTACGTACATCTGCTCGTTGGGCAGGAAGCGATACACCACTTCGCCGATCAGCTGATTGAAGGAGCGGTTTTTCCATTCGCCGCGCACCGTGTCGGCATATACAGCGCCGTTAGCAATGTCGTACGAACCGAAAATCTCTAAGCCCTTAAACTTGATGAAGGGGCTGATGGAGATGGCGCTGATGCGGTTGGCGAAGCCCGGGTCGAAGCGGCCAGAAGTGAAGTTCGGGCCGCTTTGCACGGCAGGGTTCGAGGGCGTGGTGCCGATAGAAATCGGTATGCCGTTGATTTTGGCCGGCTCCATGATGCCAAAGTAGTGCGAACCCGTGCGGTCGCCCGCAAACAGTGTGTTGCGCGACGAGTTAGGGTTGTTGTAGAACGATGCCGACAAGCGAAGGCGGAGGTCGTCGTTCAGCTGCTTGTCGTAGGCCACTTTACCAAAAATAGAAGGCGAGCGCTTGGTGGGTACCACGCCAAAGTTGTTGATGGCATCCGGTGTTTTCAGGATGTTGCCGTTGATAAAGCCAGAGGTGATACCGCCCATGACCATGAAACCATCCACGGGGAAGACATATACTTCACCTCCAATCTCCGTCGTGAAAGCATCGAGGATACCATTCTCTACAAAGGGATTGAACATCGTATTGCCCCCGTCGGAGCGGCGGAACTGCATGTCGCCAAAATTCGGCTGGAAGTGCCCGATTTTGACGCGCAGATAGTCGGTGAACCACTTCGGGTTGTTGAACATCGGCAGCTTGTCAATCTGAATGTAGCCCCCTTTTACCCAAAACTCTAAATGGTGGCGCGACGACATGTAGTTCTCCAAACAGACCCGAATACCGTCGCCAATTTGCATGTCAAGGTTCAGGTTGGCCATCGCGAGGTTGAAGCCGGACAAGATAGACGACGTTGAGTCCTCAGCCTTGATAGAACCATACAAGAAGTTCTTGTTTTCCGGGTTGGTGGCCGAAGTAGGCACATAGAAGGCCGCATTCTCATTTTTAAATCGCTGAAAATCCTGCGTAAATGCGCCTCCAATGCGAATCTTGAAGCCTGTGTATTCCGGCTGTTCTGCCTTTTTAGACGGCTCAAAGATGTTAATGGCCTCTTTGTCCCATCCCCGGTAGTATTGGAGTTGTGGTTGTTGGGCCAGTGCCCAGGTAGCACTCAGTAAAAGTGCCAGTGCCGAGAGTGTCAAGTTGTTTTTCATAGAAGTGGAAGTTGGTTTGTTGTGAAATAAGTGGTTAAGACTTCAGAAGAGAAAGCATTGTGTTTTATCCCGTAGACTTCAGCGTCACTCTAAAAATGACCTCTACCTCATCGCCTACAGTGATAGTACCCATCAATGCAGACGGGCGCTTCATCTTGAAATCGGAAAGCTTTAGTTTTTTCGAGCCGCTGAACGTAAGGCTACCATCGCCTTCGCTCTTGCCGCGCACGCTCAGGTCAATTTTGTTCGTCACGCCGGCCATGCTCAGCTTACCTGAGGCGACCACCTCGTAACCGTCGCCTCTCTTACTTACTGTGGCTTGCTCTAATTTATAGGTGATAAATGGGTTTTCGTTGGCATTGAAAGCATCGTAGGTCTTATTGTCCATCACTGTACCCTTTGTACTTTTGATAGACTTCACTGGGATTTCCACAGTGAGCGATTGAATGGACTGAAGCCCCGAGGCATCGGTCTTCATTAAACCGTTGGCTTTTAGCTCTTTGACGCTCGACTCCCAATCGTGCAAGTTAGAGGTGCCCTTAATCGTCATCGCAAAACTGACCGCTTCAAACCGCCCCTGAGCAAAAACATGCGAGCAGGCAAACGCAAATAAGATGGCTATTTTTCCTCTCACTTCGAATTATTTTGGAACAAATGTACCGGCATGAAAAAAGAGCGCCTATTGACCTGCGTTATACCGTACTGTGATCTTGGTCATTGGGCGCATTTTACAGGCATTAAAAAAGAAAAATGCGTATTTTTTATGGAATGGCAAATCTTCAAAAGTGAAACATAGGCGCCAACCTATTGCCCTGCATACTGCTGAAACCCTGTTGCGTCTCTGGAGCTTCTGCTCATGGAAAAACAGGCATCCAATTGCCCTATCCCGCGAATTGCCGACCTTCGCGCCCGAAAATGATGGACATGTTCATACGCCTCCACCGAGAGGGCTTCGCCATCCTGACAGCAGTCGGGCTTTTTCTTTTGCTTCTCAATATCGCATTGCGCGTTGCTGGCTCGGCCTATTTCTGGCCCGTGCTTGCGCTGTCGCTGATCGTTTACGGTTTTTTCGTGCAGTTTTTCCGCAACCCGGTGCGCACCCTTGAGCGGGCCGACAACCGCCTTGTGTACGCGCCTGCAGATGGGCGCATTTGCGCTATCGAAGAGGTCATCGAGACGGAGTATTTTGGCGAAAAACGCCTCCAGGTCTCCATCTTCATGTCGCCGCTCAACGTGCACGTCAACCGCAATCCTGTGGGCGGTGTGGTGCGCTACTTCCGCTACCACCCGGGCAAATACCTGGTGGCCTGGCACCCCAAAAGCAGCACCGAAAACGAACACACCACGGTGGTGTACGACACCGGCGAGCACCAGATCCTCATGCGTCAGATAGCCGGCGCCGTAGCCCGACGCATTAAATGGTACGTGACCGAAGGCCAGACAGTCCGCCAGGGCGACGACATGGGCTTTATCAAATTCGGTTCGCGCGTGGACCTGTTCCTCCCGCTCAATGCCCGATTGAACATAACTATGGATCAAACCGTGCGCGGCAACCGCGACATCATTGCTTATCTACCTGAATAACAAACTGCTGAGACATCGCTCACAACATGACCGATCAAGAACTCATCCGACGCGAAGCGCTGCACAAATTGCGCGACATGGGCATTGACCCCTACCCGGCAGAAGCCTTTGAGGTAACGGCCTTCGCCGCCGACATCGCTGCCAACTACCAGGAGGAGATTTTGGAAGATGGTACCAAAAACCGCCTGAACTACCAGGATGTCTCGCTGGCTGGGCGCCTAATGGCTGTGCGCGAAGCCGGCAAGGCCCTGTTCATGAATCTGCAAGACAGCAGCGGACGCATCCAACTCTACGTGCGCCGCGACGAATTTGTGCAGGGCGACGAAGCCCCCTTCTTCGATATCGTCATCAAAAAACTGCTCGATTTGGGCGACTACATCGGCGTGCGCGGCTTCGCCTTCAAAACTCGCACTGGCGAAGTAACGGTACACGTCCAGGAGCTGAAGTTGCTCTCCAAAAGCTTGCGCCCCCTGCCCATCGTTAAGCGCGACGCCGAGGGCAACGTCCACGACGCCTTCACCGATCCGGAGCTGCGCCACCGCATGCGCTATGTGGACCTGACGGTCAACCCCGAATACCGCCAGATTTTCATCAAACGCAGCAAGATGATCCGCACCATGCGGGCCTACTTGGACGAACTGGGCCTGCTTGAAGTAGAAACGCCCATCCTGCAGCCCGTCTATGGCGGCGCGCTGGCACGGCCCTTCGTCACGCACCACAATGCGCTGGACATGCCGCTGTACCTGCGCATCTCCAACGAGCTGTATCTCAAGCGCCTCATCGTCGGCGGTTTCGATGGCGTCTATGAGTTCGCCAAAGTTTTCCGAAACGAAGGCATTGACCGCACGCACAACCCCGAGTTCACACTCATGGAGTTTTATGTGGCCTACAAAGACTACCATTGGCTCATGGGCGTAACCGAGCAAATGCTCGAGCGCGTTGCCCGCGCCCTGAACGAAGACCACTCGGCCATCATCCCCTACGGCGAGCACCGGCTCAACTTCGCCGGCCCCTATGCGCGCTTCACCATGGCCGAGGCCATCCGCCAATACACCGGCTTAGACATCGAAACCGCCAGCGAACGCGACCTGCGCGCCTACTGCGACCAGCACAACATCGAAACCGACGCCAGCATGGGCGCCGCCCAACTTTTGGATGAAATCTTCAGCGAAAAGGTGGAAAAACACCTTATCCAGCCCACCTTTATCTTAGATTACCCTATCGAAATGTCGCCCCTGACCAAAAAGCACCGCAGCAAACCCGGCTTAGTGGAGCGCTTCGAACTCTACGTCAACGGCAAAGAAGTAGCCAACGCCTACTCAGAGCTCAACGACCCCTTAGACCAGCGCCAACGCTTCGAAGAACAACGCCGCTGGGCCGAACGCGGCGACGAAGAAGCCATGGCCATGGACGAAGACTTCCTCCGTGCCTTAGAATACGGCATGCCCCCCACCGCCGGCATCGGCTTCGGCATTGACCGCTTAGCCATGATCTTCACCGGCCAAACCACCATCCAGGAAGTGCTCTTCTTCCCGCAAATGCGGCCCGAGGTAAGGCACAAGGAGGTCGGACACACTCAATAAAGGCGGCTAAAACCCCTCTGAAAGATTTTTTTTAAAAAAATTTATGCCCTTTCCGGGCTTTTTCATCAACAAACCGTCGCCATTTCCGCTTCTATAAAAAGGCATAACAGCTTGTTTTTCTGATATTTAAGAAAAAATGAGTCGAGAAGGTCTTTAAATAATTCCAAAACAAACGCTTTTTTTTGTTCTTTACCACCGGTTGTTACCGCCGCACTTTTGTATCGTCAATGAAGAGGAACGGCGGCTGAGAGACAAGAAGCGGTGATCGTTGACCCACAGATTTGCGACTTTTCATGAGATTATACGGGAAACCGCCGCGGCGCAAACGAGCGCCGCGGTTTTTTTTTGTATAAGCCTCAGGGAGCGCTCATGCGGCGCACGCGCACAGCGAGCATCAGCGCAATGCTAATCACAAAAAGCCCGCTCAGCACCAACACGCTGGCGCGCATGCCTCCGAACAGTTGCGCCACCAAGCCAAAGACCAGCGTCCCAAAAACGGTAGACACTTTATCCATGACGTCGTAAAAGCTGAAAAACGAAGTTGTTTCCGCAGTTTCCTCCGGCAGGAACTTGGCATAGGTGCTCCGCGAAAGCGCCTGCGTGCCGCCCATGACTAAGCCGATGGCTCCGCCCAGCAAAAAGACCTCTGTTTCGGTGCGCACGTCGTAGCCGAGCAGGCAAATGACCGTCCAAACGGCCAGCATCGTCAGCAGCGAGGCGCGATTGCCCTTCCAGGCCGACAGCCGCGCAGACAAATGGGCGCCGGCAATGGCGACCAACTGCAGGATCAGCACCAGCGCAATGAGGCGTGATTTTTCCATCCGCATCTCCTTGTCAGCAAAGCTGGAGGCCAGAAAAAGGATGGCCTGCACGCCGGCGTTGTAGCAAAAGAAGCTGACCAGAAAGCGCGTTGTGTTGCCGCTCTGGCGCAGGATGCCGAAGGCTTTTCGGATTTCCTCATAGCCCTTTTTTAGCACGCCCGCCGGCATAATGCCGGGGCGGTCGGGCGGCAGGCGCCGAAACGGGATTTGGGCAAAGCCCAACCACCATACACCCACGCTCACAAAGGCCCAGCGAATGGCTGCCGTTTCGGAAGGAAAGCCCAGGGCCTGATACTGAAGAACCATGGCCAGATTGGCCAGCAAGAGCAACACACTGCCCGCAAAGCCGAAGATGAACCCGCGAGCGCTGACGGCATCATAGCGGTCTTCCGTGGCAATATCGGGCAGATAGGCATTATAAAACACGATGCCGCCGGCAAAGCCCACCGTCGCCAGCACAAAGCCAAGCACGCCTACCCAAAGGCTCTCTGGGCTGCTGAAAAAAAAGAGGCTCATACACGCCAGCGACCCCAACAGCGTAAACGAGCGCATGAAGCGCATCTTGCGTCCGCCGTAGTCCGCGATGCCCGAGAGAATAGGCGATACCGCCGCAATGACTAAATAGGCCAGCGATATGCACCAGGCCATGAGCGACTCGTCGCGGATGCTTGCCCCGCCGATGTTCACGCGGTCAGGTGCTAAGGCTAAGAAATAGGGCGGGAAAATGGCTACCGTGATGACTAAAGCGTAGGCGCTGTTGGCCCAGTCAAAAAACGCCCAGCCGTTGATGAGGCGGCGGTCGTTTTTCGCAAATGCAGAGGATGGATGGGTGTCGGGCATGCGTGGTTTCGTTTTGTCTTACCAATAAACAAGGATGGCGTAATTTCGTAGCCTCGCCTTGCCTCTAAATCGGCGATATACGCAATGTGAAGGAAGATGAGGCCTTCAATGGCTGACCTACAGCCATCCTCTACTGCTCTTGCGCCGGCGGGTACTGTTGCCGCCTACGCCCAGGACGCCCAGCAGGCCGCGCGTCAGCTCGCGCACGATGGTGTTGCCTATCTGGCGCGTCGTGGGGCTGTCGAGCACCTGCTCAAACACGCTCTTCTCCTGCCGCGCCGGGCGCGAGGCGGGCGTCTCCTTTTGCGGCGTGCGCTCCTGCGCCTCCTGTATTTTCTCTGACAAGATTTCGTATGCGCTTTGGCGGTCAATCTCCTGGTTGTACTTGCGTACCAGTTTCGACTGGGCAATAATCTGATCAATCTCCGCGGGCGTCAGTACGTCCATGCGCGTTTCGGGCGGGCGCACCAGCACGTGGGCCAGTGGCGTAGGGATGCCCTTTTCGTTCAGGGCGCTCACCAACGCTTCGCCAATACCCAGATGCGTCAGCACGTCTTCTGTTTTGTACCATTGCGTAATGGGGTAGTTTTCGGCGGCTAATTTGATGGCTTTGCGGTCTTTAGCGGTAAAAGCGCGCAGGGCGTGTTGCACCTTGAGGCCCAATTGGGCCAGGATGCTTTCCGGAATGTCCACCGGGTTTTGCGTGATGAAAAAGATACCTACCCCTTTGGAGCGGATAAGTTTGATGATGGCCTCCATTTGTTGCATCAGCGCTGGCGTGGCTTCCTGGAAGACTAAGTGCGCTTCATCAATAAAAATGCACAACTTCGGCTGGTCGAGGTCGCCTTCTTCGGGGAAGGAGGCGTAAATCTCAGCCAGCATCTGGAGCATAAAGGTGCTGAATAGCTTGGGCCGGTCCTGGATGTCGGTCAGGCGGACGATGTGCATCACTCCGCGGCCGTTTTCATCGGTGCGGCAGAGGTCTTGCACGTCGAAGGACAGTTCGCCAAAGAAGCGGTCTGCCCCCTGCTGCTCCAGTTCGATGACCTTGCGCAAGATAGTGGCGGCGCTGGCGGCGCTGAACTGTCCGTACTCGGCCTCAATGGCCTCTTTACCTTCGTTGCCCAGATACTGGAGCACTTTTTTGAAGTCCTTGAGGTCGAGCAAGGGCAGCCCGTGGTCGTCGCAGAATTTGAAGATAACGGCTACCACGCCTCCCTGGGTGTCGTTGAGGCCCAGGATGCGGCTGAAGAGCACCGGGCCAAACTCGCTCACCGTAGCGCGCAGGCGAGCGCCCTTTTCTTCGGATAGCGTAAGGAACTCCACCGTATTGCGCGATGGTTTCCAGTCAATACCGATTTTGGCGACGCGCTCGGCAATCTTCGGGTTCTCTGTGCCGGGCATGGCAATCCCAGAGAGGTCGCCCTTGATGTCCATGAGCAAGGAAGGCACACCGTGGGCCGCTAACTGTTCGGCAATGGCCTGCAGGGTTTTGGTCTTACCCGTTCCCGTAGCGCCCGCAATGAGGCCGTGGCGGTTCATGGTGCGCAAGGGTATTTTTACCTGGACGCCCGGGATGGCTTCGCCGTCGAGCATGGCGCCGCCCAACACAAAGGAGGGTCCGCTAAAGGTGTATCCTTTGACTATTTCGGCGCTGAAGGTTTCTTTTCGTTGCATAATTATGTCAGTTTTTAAGCTGTTTGAGCCAGTCGGCAATGATTTTAGCGTCGGCATTCGTGAATGTTGGAACGGGTTCCATGGGCGGGTAATTGGGCCAGTTCTCGGGCTGCGGTTTGCGCATAAGCGCGGCCAACTGCTTAGGCGTGTAGTTGCGCTTGGCCAGTTCCCGCCAGCTGGGGCCAACTAAGCGCACCTCAAAAGCATGGCAGGTCGTGCAGGCATATCTGCCCATCACCTGCTTGACATCCGCAGGCATGGGCTGCGCCAGACCTACGCTTAAAATGCCATAAAAATGGAGACAAAAAAGCAACGCTACCGGTTTCACATCGGCAAAAGTAAGCCGCCGAGCGTTTTCAGCTAAGGCGACATCTCTGCGGGGCGCTGCTCGATACGCTACCATTTTACGGCCTCAACGTACCTTTGAGCGCAAAGGCAAGGTAATGAGGGAGTTCAATACATCGGGCCCGAACATACCGGAGCGGCACTACACCATTGAGCGTCGTCCGCAGATAGCGGAGGGCTTGCGCATGGTGGAGCAGGAGCGGTATTTCACCATTTGGGCGCCTCGGCAGACGGGCAAGAGCACGTATTTCTTGCAATTAGCCGGACACTTAGCAGCGGGTGGCCATAAGGTTGCTCATGTTAATTTTGAGAATTACGGCGCGTTTCCCATTGAGTCGTTTCTGAGACGAATGGTCTTTGCGCTACAGGATGGTTGGGGCGAAAACTTTGAGGGCCTTAATTTAGCCGATATTTTTTTGAAAATAGAGCGGACGCGAGGCCAGAAGTGGGTGCTCATTGTGGACGAGGTAGAGGGCATCAATCCGGATTATTTTGGCGTTTTTCTGCATTCCATTCGCAATGCGTATCACTCGCGTCAGCAGCATGCCTTAAAGAGCGTCATTTTGGTGGGCGTAACGAACATTTTGGGCGTGGTGAGCGACAACGCCAGTCCGTTCAACATCGCGGACAACCTGGATTTGCCCTATTTCACTGAGGAAGAGGTGTTTGAACTGCTGGGCCAGCACGAGGCAGAGACGGGCCAGTTGTTCGACGCGGCGGTGAAGGAGAAGATTTACCAGGTTACAGCTGGTCAGCCGGGTTTGGTCAATGGCTTTGCTTATCAGTTGGTGCGGCGCTATGCAAACGTGTCTCCGCTGACGATAGAGCACTACCTAAAGGTGGAGGAGTGGTATCTGACGGAGGCCATAGACAAGAACTTTGAGAACATCCTCAACAAGGCCAGAGAAGAGCGGGCGTTTGTGGAGCGCTTGCTGTTTACGGAGGATAAGATTCCGTTTCGGATAGACCGGCCAGCCATCAAGTTGCTGCATACCAACGGTTTGATCAAGAAAGATGACGAAGGGAACGTAACCTTTTGGGTGCCGTTTTACCAGAAGCGGCTGTACGATGCTTTTTACCCGTACACCAACGGCGAGAAGGAGGGCATTTTGCGCAGTTTGGCGCTGAGCGAGTTGTTCGATGCCGGCGGGCGTTTGCGGTTGGACAATCTCATCGAAGGCTACAAGGCGTATGTGAAGCGCCGAGGTTTTCATGCTTTTCGGGAGAAGGATGCTGAAGGTCGGTATGTATCCATCCCGGAGAGCGCGTTGGTGTACAGTTTTGAGACCTACGTCCAGGCGTTTTTGCAGGCGGTGGGCGGTAAGAGTTATCGGGAGGCGCATACGGGTTTGGGCCGCAGTGATTTGATTATCAACGTCAAAGGTGAGGAATACCTGATTGAGACAAAGATTTACTACTACGAGCGTCAGTTTGTGGAGGGCAAGCGTCAGTTGGCGTACTACTGCCGCAGTTTGGGTCAGCGGGTGGGTATTTACTTGGTTTTTTGTCCGAACAACGTCCGCTACCCGGAGGTGGTAAAGGAGGGCGTGGAGGAGCTGGAGGGTGTGGAGGTTCGGACGTATTTGGTGGAGTACGACGAGGAGAAGTGGTGAGGCGGGGAGGATTTTTTCACTCAGGCGATACAACGACACTCCGATGAGGTTTGCACTGCCGTTTAGGGAGAAGTTGCCTCGTAGCTGAGTTTGTTGTTTTTCTATTTTCGTGGCTAGCCTGGGCTTCGGGGTGTTCTTCCTTTCATGAAATGCTGGCTGCGAAAAATACCCCCTGCTCGAGCGTCACAAAAAAGGCCTTCGCTGCGTTTTTGTGTTTACGGCCTGTGCGAGCAAACTGCTCCCGCAAGCCAGTGGCAAAACCCGACAGACCGTACCTTTGTTATCGCTTTTTAAATCGCTTTTATTTAGCCTATGACACGCTTTCCCACAGCCGTCGGACACGGCGGCTTTCAACCTGCGCACGCTGACATGAAATGGAAACCCACCCTGCTGCTCTTCTCCTTTCTGGGCCTGTTAGGTACCGCCTTGTGGCTCAATCGCCAGGAAATATGGCCCACCCTTGCGCCAAACCCACAGAAAGAGGCCCGGCTGATGCAAGGCATCCTGAACGGTCTGGAACGGTTTCACTATGAACCCAAAGCAGTGGACGACAGCCTTTCGCGTCAGGTTTTTCACTTTTATTTGAAGCAAATAGACGGCGGAAAACGCTTCTTCACTCAGGAAGATCTCAAGCAATTGCGTATCTACGAGACTGCTTTGGACGACCAGGCCCGCGCCGGCATTTTCCCTTTTTTCGACCGAACGATGGAACTGTATGACCAGGCGCTGCAGAAAACCCAACAGTGGTATCGCGAGATACTGGCTAAACCGATGAACTTCTCTGCTGAAGCTTACATCGAGTTGGACGGGGAAAAGGCCCAATGGACGCGCAATGACGATGAACTGCGCCGTCGCTGGGAACTTTGGCTCAAATACGAAGTGCTCGAACGCATCCACAACGCCCTTAAGGAGCAGGAGAAACCCGAGTTCACCGGAGAAAAAAAGAGCCGAGATGCACTCGAAGCCGAAGCGCGTCAGAAAACCCTCGAAGTCTATGACCGCTGGTTCAAGCGCTTGCAACGCCGCGATCGCGACCGCCGTATGGAAGGCTATCTGAATGCTTTTATTGGCGTCTTCGACCCGCACTCCGGCTATTTCTCGCCGCAAGAAAAAGCCGACTTCGACGTCAGCATGTCGGGCAAATTAGAGGGTATTGGCGCCCGCCTGCAAAGCGATGGCGAAAAGACCACGGTCATTGAAATTGTCCCGGGCGGCCCGGCCTGGAAGCAAAAACAACTGGAAGTCAAAGATGTCATTTTAAAAGTGGCCCAGGGCGATGACGAGCCCGTAGACGTCATGGGCATGGAAATCGGCGATGTGGTAGCCAAAATCCGCGGCCCCAAAGGCACTACTGTCCGCCTTACGGTACAAAAACCTGATGGCTCTATTCGGGTTATTTCCATCGTTCGCGATGTGGTCATCACCGAAGAAGCGATGGCCAAATCATTGCTCCTCAGCACTAAGGGGAGCGCAGATAAAATTGGATACATCTTCCTACCTAAGTTTTACGCCGACTTTACGCCTCAGGGCGTAACCTCTTGCGCCGAAGATGTAGCCAAAGAAATCGAGAAACTCAAGCGCGAGAACGTTAAAGGTATCATCCTGGATTTGCGCAATAATGGCGGCGGCTCGCTGCGCGACGTCGTGCGCATGTCGGGCTTCTTTATCGAAAGCGGCCCTATCGTCCAGGTCAAAAGCCGCAACCGCGCACCTGAAATCAATGATGACTCTGACCCTCGTGTACAGTACGGCGGCCCACTTATCGTCATGGTCAACGGCGCCAGCGCCTCGGCCTCTGAAATCATTGCCGCTGCCCTGCAAGATTACGGCCGCGCGCTCATCGTAGGGGCCGCATACACCTATGGAAAGGGAACGGTACAACGCTTCTGGGACTTAGATTACTCCACCAACGACGCCAGCGTTAAGCCACTGGGGCAGATGAAGATCACTATCCAGAAGTTTTACCGCATCACTGGTCAGACAACGCAACTCGACGGCGTCAAACCAGATATTGTGCTGCCCGACACTTATAACTATTACGATTATGGCGAGCGAGAAAACGAATATTCACTACCTGCCACCAGCATCGAACCGCTGACCTTTTCTCAAAAGGTTTACAACGTAGGGCCCATACTTCAGCAATTAAAAAAAGAGAGCGCCCAGCGCGTTAAAGCCGATCCTACCTTCCAAAAGATCGAGGAAAACGCCCAGCGCTTTCGCCGGCAAAAAGAACAGACCCGCATGCCAGTGCAATGGGATGCCTTCTTCCGTCAGCAAAAGAAAAACGAAGAAGAGGCTAAGCGATTTGAAAACATGCTAACGCCCATCGAAGATTTCGTTGTTGCTAACCTGGCTGCCGACTTGCCGCATATTCAAAGTGACACCTCCCGCACGGCACGCAACGAAAGCTGGCTCAACGAACGCCAGAAGGACATTCAGCTCTACGAAACGCTTCGTATCATGCAAGACATGATCCGCCTCAATGTGCTGGCCGCCAGAAAATAGGCTACTCCCATATGCCTACCGCGGGCGGCAGACCGATGGCGTCGGCTGCCGCCCGCACTTCTTGAACTACCGTTGGTATTCCGGCCGATGGCCTTCCCGACTGCCCCTATTTCAGGGTAATCCATACCTCAGGGACTACAAGAATTTTCACTTTTTTTAACAGCATTGGTTAATCTGCTGGTTTTTATACCTTTGCCTTCGATAAAAGCGCTGGTGCGCTCCGTATTTGCGCCTTTTTCTTTAATCCCCCTCACTCTTTCACTGCCGTCAAATGCTTTCCGTTCTTCCTCCGCAGGAAGGCTGACGAAAAATCCGTTTCTTTTTATGAACGACTCTTGCAGTAGTAGGCGCCCCACCAAATGCTCTCTTTTCCTCTTCTCGTTCCTTCTTTTGCTGGTTGCTGTTTGGGGAGTCTCTTTCCGTCCAGCCCGTGTGCTGGACCCTGAGATGCTTCAAATGCGCGAGGAAATCGTGCAGTTCGCCCAGACATTTATTGGTTTGCCTTACCGCTATGCCAGCCGCAGCCCTGAAAGAGGCTTCGATTGTTCAGGGTTTACCAGCTACATCCTTTCCAAGTACGATGTTCCGTTGTCGCCCAGCTCGCGTACGCAAGCCCTCCAGGGTAAGCGTGTGCCGTTGAGCGAAGTGGCGCCCGGCGATCTGCTGTTTTTTGGCCACAGGGGCTATATTCATCACGTGGCTTTGGTGGTAGAGAACACGCCGGGCGGCATCGTTTGTATCCACAGCACACGCCGTGGCGTGGTGCTGGAAAACGTACACGCCTCCTCGTACTGGCGCCCGCGCGTGCTTTTCGCTCGCGACGTGCTGGGTGAGCGGTAATCGCCGTTTGAGGCACTCTCGGCTGCAACCCATCAGGGTCCAACAGCCGACGCAAGGAAAACACTACCCTGACGGAAACGCACTGCTTACAAAGCGAAAAATGAAGCGGTTGTTGGATATCCTCCGACAACCGTTTTTTTATAAATTCGAATTAGTCATTCCGACCGCTACCCACCTCAGACACTTCCAGCAGTTCCACAAGCGTTTCATAATTTTCCTTAAAAAATTGCCCTCGCCGATGCCTCACTCCCGTGTTCTCCGCTTATGCGCAGGCGGTCTGTTGTTGGGCCTGCTTGCACTTGCCTGCACTCCTGCGCGCAAAGCCGTTAGCCCGAGCCGCGTGCCACCGTCTAATGCCTCCGAAGCTCGCTTGCGCCAAGAAATCGTGCGCTACGCCCTCCAATTGCGCGGCATATCGTACCGCTACGCTGGCCGAGAGCCCTCGACCGGTTTCGATTGTTCCGGTTTCACCAGCCACGTCCTGCGCCAGTTCAACATCACGGTCTCTCCTGCCTCCGCCCTCCAGGCACGAGAGGGCTCGCCCGTACCGCTAAACCAGGTACAGCCAGGCGATATCATCGTTTTCGGCAAAAATGCGCGCCACATCCAGCACGTCGCCTTAGTCGTCGAAAACCGTCCCGAAGGCATTATCGTCGTCCACAGCACCAGCACACGCGGAGTCGTCTCTGAAAACATTACCACCTCCTCCTACTGGAAGCCACGCATCCTGGAGGCCCGCAACGTCATCGGACCCCGATAGACGAAAACTACTGCAATTCTTGAAATAGACTAAGCAAGATGCCTGCCTTGCTACCCCCTATTCCGCGGGCCTTACCCGCCAATACCTGCTTTTTTCAATAGAAAATCGTACTTTTGTTGGCAAAAGCGCCAACACCATGAAACTTAAGCGGATATATCCTCGGCAGATACAGGATAAATTTTACCTCTCTCGCCTGTTCGATGCGTTGTTGCAAGCCTTAGAGGACAGCCCCCTCCAGGTCCGGCCCAAAGCACTGAGCTACGACACCCAAATCCCAGAGCGCGTCCTAGCGCGATTGCGCAATCTGCACCGAGACCCCGACGACGCTCCCAACATATATGCCGAAGATTACCACGTCGTCTTTCCACATATCCTCATTCGGTACCCTACGGTGCGCATGTTCGAGCTGCCCGACGGCTCCTTCTTCTTCCAAATGTAGGCGAACCAAATGCTGCCAATCTTGTTTTAAAGCAGCATTTAAAACGCATATTCACATGGAAAACACTGTCGCCAAAGGCCCCGTCATGCTTTATACCGAGCAAACACCTAACCCGGAAGCCCTCAAATACGTCACAAATCGCCTGCTACATCGGGGCATCGCTGATTTTAAAGACAAAGATTTAGCTGCCCAGTGGAGCCCTATGGCCCACTCGCTGATGGAACTCCCTTACGTGAAGAGCGTCTACTTTAATAACAACTACATCACCATCACGAAAGAAATGAACTATGAATGGGCCGATATTATGCTGAGGCTCAAGGAGTTCATTAAAGATTACTTAGAAAAAGGCGGCGAAGTGATCCGCGAGGGCTTTGCCGAATTCTGGGACAAATATTTAGCCGAGCAAAACGCCGTTCAGTTCGCCGGCGAAGAGGGCGAAATCGCCCGCCGCGTCAAGGAACTCATTGATACCTACGTCAAACCCGCTGTAGAGATGGATGGTGGCAACATCGAATTTAAAGCCTTCGAAAAGGGCCGCGTTTATGTAACCATGCAAGGCTCGTGCAGCGGCTGTCCTTCCTCCACCGTTACACTCAAGGCCGGCATCGAGGGCATGCTCAAACGCATGGTGCCGGAAGTTACGGAGGTCATTCAGGAGATGGAATGAGGAAAGTGGAAAATGAAAAGTGGAAAATGGTGGAGTTGGGTGATTTGAGGGATGGAGGCGAAAGGTTTGCAGCAAATGCGGTTTGAAAACGCCGTGTTTTTGTCCTGAAACCACCCTTCCCATCCAGCAGCAGGTCAAAAAAGGCGAATGGAATTTCTACTTGGACCCTGTGTACTTGGTGGCTATCGTGGATTTTGTCCTCGACGAAGATCGCAACGACTCGCAGGTGCTGTGCAGCATTCAACTAAAAGACCAGACTTGTCGGGTGTTTTTTGACAAGTTGACGCTCCTTTACATCGAGTTGCCCAAGTTCAATAAGCGCGAAGAGGCGTTAGAGACGACGTCCGATAAGTGGGCTTGTACGTGCTCAAGCATTTGCCTAACCTGCAAGACCGCCCGCGGACGCTGCAAAAGCGGGTTTTTCAGCGCTTCTTTAAGGCGGCGGAGATAGCGCGTTTCAACCCGGAGGAGCGGCAGAAGGCAAAAATATCGCGTATGGGCCTACGCAATATTCCCAGGCTTGCACATTCAAACTTTCGTCATACCTTCGCCGCCAAAGCAAACATGAGTACCATTCATCAGTTTCGCGTGGAAGGACTCGACGGAGCCGAGATAGACTTCGCGGCGTTTGCGGGTAAAAAGATATTGGTCGTCAACGTAGCCTCCGAATGTGGCTACACGCCTCAATATCAACAACTTCAGGAATTGTACACGCATTTTGGCGATACGTTAGTTGTGGTAGGGTTTCCATGTAATGACTTTGGAGGGCAAGAGCCGGGCGACGCTTCTGAAATACGTCGGTTCTGCAGTGTGCGCTATGGCGTAACGTTTCCGATGGCCGCCAAAGTCAGCATAAAAGCGCCGAATACGCATCCGGTGTATCGCTGGCTGACCAATGCCGCTGAAAACGGCCATTCAGACAGCACTGTTTCCTGGAATTTTCAGAAATACCTGCTCGACGAAAGCGGACGCCTTGTGGCCGTTTTCCCACCCGCCTGCGAGCCACTCGACCCGTCTATTCTCGCGCACCTTTCTTGAACACGTGCTAGGGAGCGCAGATGTAGTTGGTCAGGGGCCGACTACGGCGTAGCCCTCAGCGAGAGTCTCACGAGCAGGACTAAGGCCATGATCGTATTCGGACAAGACAGTGCACAGGCGTATCTGAGGCAGCTCCTCCAGCAGGAGCGCATTCCTCACGCTTTGCTTCTGGCTGGTAAGACCGGCTGGGGTACGCTTGCGCTGGCGCTCGATTTTGCTCGTCAGCTGCAATGCCGCAACATACCTCATGCTCCTGCCGACTGTGCTTGCGCGGCCTGCGAAAAAAGCCGGCAATTGGCCCACCCTGACATCCACTTCTCCTACCCGGTTGTCGGGACCAACGCTGTGAGCACCGACTATCTGGCCGAATGGCGCAAAGCCATCGCCGAAAACCCGTGGCTTAGCGCGAATGACTGGTTCCAACGAATTGGTGCTGAAAACAAGCAAGGCAACATCACTAAGGAAGAATGTGTTGCCATCGTGCGAAAACTGAGCCTGAAGACCTTTGAGGGCCGTTACAAGGTGCTCCTAATGTGGTTGCCCGAGTATCTGGGCAAAGAAGGTAACCGCCTGCTTAAGCTCATTGAGGAACCACCTGACCAGACGGTCTTTTTGCTGGCTGCCGAAAATACGGACGCCATTTTACCCACCATCCTGTCGCGCTGCCAGATGGTCAAGACTTATCCGCTGCCTGATGAAGTCGTGGCGAAAGCGCTGCAGAACCGCCAGGGCCTTGACGCCGAACGGGCGCGGCAAATTGCCTTTCTGGCTGACGGGGACTACAACCAGGCCCTGCAAATGGCTCAAACATTAGAAAGCGATGACGCCCGCCTGCTCGTCGAATGGCTGCGCCATTGTTGGCGCGGCAACGGCGTCGAATTGGTGCGCTGGGCCGAGCAATTCGCTCAATTGGGCCGCGAAAACCAGAAGAGGTTTTTCACATACGCCCTTCACTTTTTACGCGAGCTGCTCGCCATCAAGGTCAATCCCCAATTGCCGGCGCGCCTACGTCCAATGGAATTAGAAACTGCTCGAAAAATGGCAACCGTCTTCTCATTAGAGCACATCACCCAATTGGCCGCCCGCATCAACGACAACATCTTCTATATCGAGCGAAACGCCAACCCCAAGGCCCTCATTTTAGACGCCTCCTTAGGCATTCATCGGCTAATCAAAAAACCGCAGTAATCCACCGCATTGTTTTACCCAAACGAGTTACGAAGAAAGTCATGGGTTGTTTAGGATGTTCCTGTTCTACTGGAAAAGATAGCGTAAAAGGATGCCGCTCCAACGGCGGATGCGCCACCGGTGGCTGCAACCGACACAATACGTACGACTGGCTGACGGCAATGGGCATTCAAGACCCGGAGCCCTTTGACTTTGTTGAGGTTAGCTTTAAAAATGGCGCGCGCAAAGATTTCTTCAAAAATCCACCGCACACCCGCGCGACAACGGGCGACTGGGTGCTGGTTGAGTCCGCCTCAGGCGGCTACGATGTTGGTGTCATCTCCCTGTCGGGCGAGCTGGTTCGCTTGCAAATGAAACGCAAGCGCGTGCGACCCGATAGCCGCCAGCAGAGCGTCATCCGAAAAGCACATGAGCGCGACCTGGAGCGCTTAGATCAACTGCGCAAAACGGAGCGCGACGTCATGATCCGCGCCCGCGTCATTGCCCGAAGCCTCGACCTGCGCATGAAAATTGGCGATGTCGAGTTTCAGGGCGACGGGCGCAAATGCACCTTCTACTATACCGCTGATGGGCGCGTAGACTTCCGCGAACTTATCCGACACTATGCCCGCGAGTTCAACGTCCGCGTTGAAATGCGTCAAATAGGCGCCCGTCAGGAGTCGGCACGTCTGGGGGGCTTAGGCAATTGCGGACGCGAGCTCTGCTGCGCTACCTGGCTGGCCGAGTTCAAAAGCGTCAACACTGCTGCCGCCCGATACCAAAACTTAGCCATCAACCAGACAAAACTATCCGGCATGTGCGGCCGCCTCAAGTGCTGCCTCAACTACGAACTTGACACCTACATTGATGCCTTAGAAGACTTCCCGGACAAGGCCGAGCGCCTTAAAACGCAGGCTGGGCTGGCCATCTTGGTCAAAACCGATGTCTTCAAACGACTCATGTATTACACCTATGCCGATGACCGAGGAAAACTCTTCGCCCTCCACGTAGATCAGGTGTGGGAAGCCCTCGAACGCATTAAAAACGGCGAATTGCCCGCCAGCTTAGAGGAGACTCTGGCCCTTGCCCCGCCTCCCATGCCAGACGAAGCCGACGACGAGGAAGAACCCGTACACGACTTCGAGAGCGTCGGAAACGTGCTCGAGTTGCCTATCGAAAAACGGAAAAAGAAGCGCAAGAAAAAGCGCAAAAAACGCGCTGGCCAAAGTCTCGCCTCCGCCTTAGAGCAGGCCGAAGAGCCGCTCGCACAACAACCCGATCAGCAAAAGCCGCCTCAGAAAGATGCGCCTAAGCCGCTGCAGTCCAAAGAGGCGCCTAAACCACCTCAGCTCAAATCTGCGCCAACGGCGCCCTCTGGACAAACCGCACCTGATAGTGGCGAGCGGAAAAAGAAGAAAAAAAAGAAAAACCGCCCAAATCCCAACCGTCCCGGCGGGCCTGACGGCAGTCCGCCACCTGCAGTCTGAAGACCTTCCCCACAGCAAATCGCTCCTTTCGCCTCATAACAGCACTTACCTCTTCCCATGCAGTACGACGTTATCGTCATTGGCTCCGGCCCCGGCGGCTACGTGGCCGCCATCCGCTGCGCCCAGCTGGGCATGCGTACCGCCATCATAGAGCGCTATTCCACACTCGGCGGTACCTGTCTCAACGTGGGCTGCATCCCCTCCAAAGCTCTGCTCGACTCCTCTGAGCATTACCACGCCGCCAAACATCACTTCAAAACCCACGGCATTGACCTCAAAGACCTCAAGGTCAACATGCCCCAGATGATTCGGCGCAAAAACCAGGTCGTGCTCGAAAACAACAAAGGTGTCGAGTTTTTAATGAAAAAAAACAAAGTAGATGTCTATCACGGGCACGCTTCCTTCCTGACTCCCCAAGCCATACAGGTGAGTCAGGAAGAAGGTAAGTTGCAACTTGCTGCGCAAAACGTCATTATTGCTACCGGCTCCAAACCCATCGTGCCAGCCTCCTTTAATTACGATAAAAAGCGCGTCATTACCAGTACAGAGGCCCTCAATCTTGAACAAGTGCCGGGCAAAATGCTCATCATCGGCGGCGGCGTCATTGGCCTCGAGCTGGGCAGCGTCTATGCTCGTTTGGGCACAGAAGTCAGCGTCGTCGAGTACATGGATCGCATTCTGCCTACGATGGATGCCGATTGTAGCCGCGAACTGAGCAAAAGCCTCAAAGCGCTGGGCATCCAGTTTTATGTGCGCCATGCCGTTACGCAGGTAAAGCCCTCTGAGAAGCAGGTCAAAGTCGTCGCCCAAAGCCGAGATGACGAGTCTAAAACCCTGCACTTCGAGGTAGATTATTGCTTAGTCTCCATTGGTCGTCGCCCTTATACCGATGGCCTGGGTTTAGAAAACATCGG
Organism: Saprospiraceae bacterium; assembly: GCA_025056735.1. Classification (GTDB taxonomy): domain Bacteria; phylum Bacteroidota; class Bacteroidia; order Chitinophagales; family Saprospiraceae; genus M3007. The sequence goes on along the minus strand of JANWVR010000103.1, from coordinate 44,153 downwards.
CCTTACATTAGACGAGAAGGGCCGCATTCCGGTCAACGACCATTTAGAAACGGCGGTACCCGGCGTCTATGCTATTGGTGACGTGGTTCGGGGGCCCATGCTGGCCCATAAAGCCGAGGAGGAAGGGGTCTTCGTGGCCGAATGGTTGGCGGGTCAAAAGCCGCACATCCATTATCATCTCATTCCGAACGTCGTTTACACCTGGCCGGAAGTGGCAGGAGTGGGCTACACCGAAGAGGAGCTCAAAGAAAGAGGTGTACCGTACAAAGTAGGTAAGTTCCCTTTCCGCGCTTTGGGCCGCGCTCGCGCCAGTATGGACTTAGACGGTATGGCCAAGGTGATTGCCCATGCCGAAACCGATGAAATTCTCGGAGTCCACATCGTTGGTGCGCGCGCTGCCGACATGATTGCCGAGGCAGTGGCTCTCATGGAATTCCGCGCCTCTGCCGAAGACGCTGCCCGTATGAGCCATGCTCACCCCACTTACACGGAAGCCTTCCGAGAGGCGGCGCTGGCAGCAACGGCCAATCGGCCTATTCATTTGTAGGCGCTCGCTGCTGGGTGTTGCTCCAGAGGGGGTACTTGCTACTCCGGCTGGCGCGTCTGCCGGCTGAGCACAAAAATGTCCGGACGAGGATTCCTCGTCCGGACATTTCATATAAAAAGGCCAAAGCGGCTCCGCTTTACGCCACCGGCCCAGGGCATTGAACGGACTGCTGTCAAGCAGAACGTCCGCCGACTAATTCGTCCTGAAGGGCTTTCAGTTCATCCCACTTTTCGTCGGCAGCCAACGCGGCTTGATGAGGCCAGCTCTCTGGATCGTGAGCGTTGAACTGAGGCCCTGCAGCATCGAGGATTTCGCGCAAACGATAGGGCGAGGTCATGGAAAGCTGTTGCCACGTCTCAATGCCGGCGTTGCGGAGCAATTCGGCAATTTTGGGGCCAATGCCTTCAATAATCTGCAAGTCGTCCCATTTGTATTGTTTGCCGGCAAATGCAACGGTACGCCCTTCTGCTTCGCGGACTCGAGCGGCCTCAAACGCCTTTAAAGCCTCAGGGCCGAGCTGTTCGCGCAAAGCGTTGCGCTCGCTTTCACACAAGATAAGGGCATCCTTGACTTTATGCAACTCCTTGGAGCGCGTCTCAAGGTCAGCTTCCAATTTGGCGACATTCATCCGCAGGTCGGTGATGGCCTGGGTTTGCTCCTCGACCTTGAGTTTGAGTTCAGCGTTGTCGCTTTGCAACTTGCTGACTTTGTAGTAGATGTAAGCAGCAATCCATCCCAAGATGAAGGGAACGATGCACAGGGCGAGCGCTACAGGCAGGTTTTCGGTGAAGCTGTTGAGCAAGATGTATGAGAGGAACATGGCGTTGAATTTGTTTTGATGGTGTACAATTATGGTTTGACGGTGATAACGACGCGGCGGTTGCGATGGCGGCCATCTTCAGTGGTATTATCGGCCACGGGTTCGCGTTTACCACGCGAGTCTACTTGGATGCGGTTAGCGGCGATGCCTCGCTTGATGAGTACGTTAGCGATGGATTGGGCGCGAGCACGGCCCAGATTGAGGTTATACTCGTCAGTACCTACATCGTCGGTATGACCCACAATGAGGAAGGTGGCTGAGGTTGTCTTGTGCTTTTCCACCAACTTCTTCAAGTACTCCTCCACTTTCGGGTCTTTGTCATACTCGGTGGAACGGAAGGGGAACAATAGGATAACATCCTGGTCAGCTTCGATGATGGCACCTTCTTCCATAGGCAGTACCATTTTGAGCCAGCTGTAGTCGGCTGAGCCCATAGGCGGGCCACCTTGGGTCAGCCCGTCCTGAACGGTCTTAGAAGCCAAACGGATGCGGCTTTCAGGCACTTCGGGCATCATCAAGCGCTTGATGGCCTCTGCGCGCGCCAGGCCGATGCCGTCAGGTTCGCCAGGGCGTTGCCAGCCGGTGATCAGGAGCGTATCGCCCTGGCCGCCTCGCGCCAGCAGAGCCTTTTTCCAGGCCGCAAAGTTGGCGTCGGGTTCCGGCACATTGGCCATCCATTTGAATAGGGGTTCGCCGGTCGTCTTGGCGGATGCTTCCGTAGTAGGCGCCTGCCCATCGCAGCACTTGCACACATGGCAATGCCAGAAACGGACAGCCCACACCGAATATCCCCCAAACACCAGCAACACGAGCCAGAGTGGAATTTTACTCATAGGTGGAGCGGTTTTAAATTTTGCACGGTGATGTCTGGGCAAATGTAATTCATTCTCTCGGAAATATCGGTCATCCTGCAAAAAAACTTAGTTTAGGTGCCAAAATGGCCTGCTTTTTCACCTGAAACACGCGGAGTGAAGACCCCGCCTCCCGATTTTGTGCACCCACCAATACTGGCGCTACACCCAGCAAACGCGGAAAAGAACGGCATCAGCGCCCTCGCCATTCTGGCCCAGGCCGCCATAGAGAGCGGATGGGGCGAACACGCACTAAGCAACATGTTTTTTGGCATTAAGGCCAAAGCAACAGACCCGCCGCGCAAACGCCAACTGCTGACAACAACCGAGTACCTGAAAAGCCCTAACGAGGGGCATCGCTTCCCAAAACTCCTTTCCATCACGGAGGTGAAGCCGGGATTGTGGAAATATCGAGTGAAGGACTGGTTTCGCCGCTACCGTACGGCTAAGGGTTCCTTCCAGGATCACGCGCAGTTTTTCCTGACCAACCCTCGCTATGCGGAGGCTGTGCGCGTGGGCTCCGACCCGATGGCCTTCCTGCGCGAAGTGGCGCGTGCCGGCTACGCGACCGATCCGAATTATTTCGATCTGTTGTCTAAAGTAGTACGCATGGTCGAGCGCCATCGTCCAGATGCTGCTTCTGCGCGCACAGCAGTGCCGCCCGCTCCGGAAGAAGATGAGGCATTGCCACTGCCCGCCGTCGAACGCGGCGAGTGGGTCCCGGCCCGTATCCTTCCCGAGGCGTAGCCACTCAAGGAGCAAAAGCATCCTGTGGGGCCTCAACTGCGCCCAATCCGCCTGTGGGCTCTCGTTGGATCATATAATGGTAGATCGACCGGGTAAGCCAGGCAATGCTCTGCGCCTGGCGTGGGGTGTCGGCCCCGCGCGTCATGATGACAAGCAAATAAGGAACGCCCTCCACATAAATAACGCCGGCCTCATGCAACTCATGGGTGCGGCCAGCATGCCCCCAACCACCGAATTTATGCCACATATGCACCCCTGCGGGAAGCCCTTTTTTGAAGCCCTCCGAAAACGCGCACTTAGAGAGAACCTGGGCAGCGTAATCAGAGGACTCTGGGCTTAAGTATGAGGAATTGAAAATGGCCTTAAATAACACGGCTACCTCGGGCGCCGACAGGGTGAGCTGGTCTATTGAGTCCCAGGAAACCTTCAGCCCAATATCGTCAAAGAGCTTAGGCGCGCCCCTCGGATCGAGGTGGCTGGCCAACAACCATGTAGCGTGGTTATCAGAATATGCGATCATGTATTCCAGCAACTCAGCTACAGTGTATTCCTTCCCAACCCTAATAGTAGGAAAGGCATAATATTGTGCCTGAATGCCGTCCTCAGGTGGTGATACATATCGGATGCGCTGCTGCAACAAACCGGGCTGCATCTCTGCCGCTTTCAAAATTGAGATAAGCAGGGCCACTTTCATCAGAGACCCCGGGTGATAGCGCTCTTCGCCATTGATCGACATCCATTGACCGCGTCCAAAGTCGCGCAGGTATAACGAGGCTGCCGTTAGTTGGCCCGTTGCTCGAAGACTATCTAGCTGCCGCAGAAGCGTCCTTCTGAGCGGCAAATAAGTTTCCGCCTCACACTCCTCTTCCGCCGAGAGTAGCGGCCCTATCCACTTGTAACCGCTTACGCGAGCGATCCGATAGTCGCATCGGCTAGGGTCATCGGCCCTTCGCAGATACGTTAACCAGGCGTAAAAAAGCATGCCAAGACCAAAACCCAACGCAAGTGCAAGCCACCATGCACGGTCGGATAAACGAGGTGCCATGAAAAATTGTGCTTATTTGTTGGTACGCATTTTCAAACGTTCTGAGCCCGTTCAGGGTTGCTTGCTATTTGTGCACCGCACGCCAGTCAGCGGAGCATTCCGCCAGAAATGCAGCTACCTTTGCCGACGATTTCTTCCGATTTCATCATTGTAGGCGCTCGTGGGCTACACCACACTTGCTTCCTGGAGCCTGAGCGCTTTTGTTCACCTTATTCTCATGAAAACAATACCGACTCTCAGCTGCCTATTGGCCATTCTGGCCTTGGCGGGCTGCTCCAGCGCCGAGAAAAAAGCGCCGGCCACCCTGATCCTGTACAACGGACGCCTATTCACCGCCGACAGCACCCACCCGGAAGCTACGGCCATCGCCATGCGCGGCGACACGATCCTGTACGTAGGCGACGATGCTACGGCGCGCGCCTTGGCCGGCCCGCAAACGGAACTGCTCGACCTTCGGGGCGCGTTCGCCATGCCGGGCTTTATCGAAGGACATGGGCATTTTCTGGGGCTGGGCCAAAGTCTGCAAATTGTCGCGCTTGGCGGCGTCACCGACTGGTCAGAGGTAGTAGAGCGCGTAGCGCAACAGGCTTCGAACACGCCACCGGGCGAATGGATAGAAGGCCGCGGCTGGCACCAGGAAAAGTGGACAGCACCGCCAGGGCGCTCCGTCAACGGATACCCCTACCACGACGACCTGAGTGCCCGTACGCCCGACCACCCAGTGGTGTTGCGCCATGCCAGTGGCCATGCTCTATTGGCCAACGCTAAGGCCATGCAACTGGCCGGCATCAGCCGCGAAACGCCCGACCCGGTAGGTGGCCGCATCGTACGCGATGCGCGCGGCAACCTCACCGGCGTGTTTGAGGAAAACGCGATGGACCTCATCCTGAACCCTCTGGCAGCACACAAAAACCTGCGCAGCGAAGCAGAGAAACAGGCTGTGCTCGAACGCAGCGCCGCCCTAGCCGCTGAAGCCTGCTTGCGCAACGGTGTTACTTCCTTCCAGGACGCTGGCAGCAGCCTGTGGGAAATAGCGCAATTTCGCCGACTGGCCGAAAGCGGCCAACTGCCCGTACGGCTGTGGGTTATGATCGCGCGTCCCGGCGCCGCCGACCTGCCGAAGCTGGCAGATTTTCCGCAAGTAAACTCAGGTAAGGGCTTCCTGACGGTGCGCGCTGTGAAGGCCTACTTAGACGGCGCACTCGGAGCCTACGGTGCATGGCTTCTTCAGCCCTATGCCGATAAACCCGGGCATGTAGGGCAGAATGTAACGCCATTGGACACCATCCGCCGAATAGCAGAAGCCTGCCATAGGCACGGTCTTCAGTTGTGTGTGCATGCGATTGGCGACCGCGCTAACCGCGAACTTTTGGACTTGTACAGCGCATTTGTCGGGCCAGACAAAGACCTGCGCTGGCGAATTGAACATGCACAACATGTTGATCCAAAAGATATTCCGCGCTTTGGCCAGCTGGGCGTCATTGCCTCTGTGCAGGCCGTGCACTGCACCAGCGACGCGCCGTTTGTGGTCAAGCGCCTCGGCGTCGAACGCGCCCGCACAGGCGCCTACCCGTGGCGCAGCTTGCTGGACTCCGGTGCGCGCTTGGCCAACGGCACCGACACGCCCGTGGAGGACATCAGCCCGCTGGCCTGCATCTACGCCGCCGTCACGCGCAAGCGGCCCGATACCGGCGAGCCGTTCTTCCCCGAACAGCGCATGACCCGACAGGAGGCCCTCCTCTCCTATACGCTTTGGAACGCTTACGCCGCTTTTGAAGAGAATGAAAAAGGCATGCTGGCGCCCGGAAGACGCGCCGACGTGGTCGTGCTCTCTGAAAACTTGCTCGAATGCCCAGAGGAAAACATCCTCCGAGCGCGCGTCTTGCACACGATTGTGGCTGGCCGGCGGGCATGGTCGGCGCAATAACCAAACCTCCCTGTAAAGGGAAGAGTTGGCCTCTTGTATGTTAGATGTCATTTGGTGTAAGACGTAAAAGCACCGATGAAACAGCGTTTTATCGGCAAAAGAATAGCGATGAAAAAAAGATGCAGATTGTTCGGAACGCCTACCTTTGCTCGCACTTACGAGAGGTAACTTGATTTTTTCACAAAACGCAACGCAGTGGAATACGGGTTTTTTAAGCGGCGCAATTCCGGAAACAACCAACAGCGTAACTCCGAGCGCCGCGAGCGAGGGGGATACCGCGAACGAAACGATTACCGCGATCGAGACCGCGGTGGGTACCGCGAACGAAACGACAACCGAGACCGCGAATGGAACAGGGAGCGGGAGCGCGGCGGATACCGGGAACGAGGCGGAAACGACCAGCAACGCAGCTTCGATGGAGTAGGAGAGGAGAGCGTATTCTCCAAGCGCGTACGAGCCGGCAAGCGCCGCACTTATTTCTTCGATGTGCGCAAAACGCGCGGCGACGATTTTTTCATCACCATCACGGAAAGCACCCGACGCGAAGACGGCTATGGCGGCTATCGGCGCCATAAAATCTTTCTTTACAAAGAAGATTTTAACCGCTTCGTTGCCTCGCTTAACGAGGTGGTGGAACACGTGAAGACCCATCTCATGCCTGACTTCGACTACGAAGAGTTTGACCGTCGTCAGGCCGAGTGGGAGGCGCAACAACAAAACCAAACTTTTGACGACGAGCGTCCCGAACCGATGGATGACTTCGAGGAGGACTTCGAGGAGGAGGACTTTGAAGAAGAAGACTTCGAGGATGAAGACCTCGATGAGGAGGACGACGATCGGCCGCGTAGCAAATCATCTGAACGCAAACTTCCGCCAGAAGACGATCTCTCCTGGTAATAAATCACAGGCGGGAGAGAGTTGCTCCTGCATTGCCTGAAGCGGCTGGCCCGGCACGAAACTACTCAAGCCTGCTCATCATGCGCATCTCGCCGCTCTTTGTATGGTCATGGCTAACCGCCCTAATGTGGGCGGCGTGCTCCGATACTGTGCCCATACCTAAGCCGCGCGCCTATCCGCGCGTTATCTATCCCGAAAAGGCGTACAAGCCCTTCGAGGCTGGCGGGTGCCCGTTTACCTTTGATATGCCTGTCTATGCTGAGATAGAGCAGGATGTCTCCTTCTTTGACGAAGGGCCCAAAAGCGACTGCTGGTTCACCCTGCACGTGCGGCCGCTGAATGCCCAGATTCATTGCAGCTATTACCCCATCAACAGCCGCGCGCGCTTCGATGAGTTGGTGCAGGACGCCTTCACGATGGCCCAAAAGCACAACATAAAAGCCAGCTACATCGAGGAAATACCGGTGCACCGCACGGCTGACCGCGTACACGGCGTCGTCTTCAATTTGGAAGGTGCCACAGCTTCTTCGTATCAGTTTTTTCTAACCGACTCCACTCGACATTTTCTGCGCGGGGCGCTTTACTTTAAAACGCAGGCCCGCCCTGACTCCTTGGCACCCGTGCTCGATTTCATGCGGCAAGATGTAAACCGCCTAATCGAGACCTTGCGCTGGCAAATGGCGCCGCCCAAAGGCAAAAGAAAATGAAAAAGGGCAGGCCCACGGGAGGCGCTGCCCGGACGTCTTTGCCGAAAGGCATAGTTGTCAGGTGTTCTTTATCGGTCTTCTAAAAATGGGTCGCCTTTCGTGCGCTGGAATACCCCAGTCCACCATTCTTTCTGGACATCCCAGGTCTCTTCCAAACATGGGTCAGTAGGCAGCACGAAGTAAACCCGGGAACTGTCGCCTCTATCCGTACTCTCATCCTCGTTCCACACCCACGTGGAGTCTATACGGATCATGGAGGCCCTCGCGTCGCCGTTGCGCACCATGTCTAAGAACAAATTGGGATTTGGCATGCCGTATTTTATATGCCCCTTCTGGGAGAAATCATAACACTCAAAGAGCCAGCCCTTTGCCTCTGGGTCCATTAAGTGATTCATGTACAGACGCGGCCCTTTCTGCAAAACGACGCAATGGGAAAGATACGGCGCACCCTTGCCTGTAAACTGGCAGGTATTGGCGCGCAGGTCATACAGCTGCTGCGAGTATTCTTCCAGCACCTTCCAGTATTCGCCGACGCGCTCTATGCGGATGCACTCCACTCCGGGCTGCGAGAAGCAAATAGTTATCAGGCTATCCGTGTAGCGTATTCGCAGTTCCTGGCCCTCTTCGCGTTGTAACTGCTGAGCGATGTACCGATCTGGAGTCTTCAGGTGGGCATAGCGCTCGGAGGAGCACTTCATCTGCCACGGCTCTGGAAATTCGATGCGCAGGATACTCACAGTAGTCTCAATGCCGTCTTCGTCTGGTGTCTTTTCGCAATAAACACCGGCGATATCCGAAGGAAACTGCTCCAGCAACTCCCCGCCTTGTGGCATAGGCTGAGGGAAATAGACGGTTTCGCATTCTTCCGCCCAGAAAGACATAGAAACGAGGGCCACGAAGGCTAATGCAAGGTGTTTCATACGAATGCTGTTTGTGTAGTTTAACAATGAATGTCTCGAGCGAGGGCCCTTAACATTTTTATAACTTTTTCTTAACATTTTGTAATGCGCATCCTGGGCGGAAATCTTTCCAGCGTGTTGAGGTTGTGCTTTTGCAAAACTCTTTTGCGCTGACGTGCCACAACCCCGCTAAGCGCTCGTAACATTGCGGTCTATTTTGCAAACAAATCCATTCTTTTGATATGCTGACTTTGCTGACCCTACCCGACTTCACTTCTGGCGGCGTGTGGATTAGCCTGCTGACGCTGACGTTTTTGGAGATCGTCTTGGGCGTGGACAACATCATTTTTCTTTCCATCATCTCTGCCAAGTTGCGCCCGGAAGATCAGGGAAAGGCCCGTAGCATTGGCCTGACGCTGGCCATGGGCCTTCGCATTGCCCTGCTGTTTGTGCTGGTATGGATCATCGGCATGACGAAGCCGCTCTTTCACATTGACTTGCCTGGCCTGCACGGCATGGTTACGGGCCAAAGCCTGATACTATTCTTGGGTGGCGCCTTCCTGTTATACAAGGCGACGACGGAGATCCACCACAAACTGGAAAGCCCCCGCGCAGGAGACGACCCTCAGGTCAAGCCGGGTGCACGGGCGTTGAGCTCCGCCATTGTTCAGATTACGCTCATCAACATCGTTTTCTCGTTTGACTCCATTCTGACAGCCGTGGGCCTGACAAAGGACTTGACCATCATGGTCATTGCCGTGGTGGCCTCAGTGTTGGTGATGATGGCCTTTGCTGCGCCGGTGAGTCGGTTTGTCAATCAGCACCCGACGGTGCAGATGCTTGGGCTGGCGTTCCTGCTCTTGATTGGCTTTTCGCTCATTGGCGAAGCCGCCCATCAGGGGCATTTTATCGAGGGTTCTATTCCGAAAGGCTACCTTTACTTCGCCATTTTCTTCTCGCTGTTTGTGGAGATGCTCAACCTGCGCCTGCGCAAGGTGCGCGAACCCATCCAGCTGCACGGCTACGCGGAAACAGCGCGCAAGCAAGGACTGCTCGACGGCGAGAACTCGGCTGAATAGCGCCGGCGAAATTTATGAAATGCGCAAAACCGCCTACTTTTCATGGTGCAACTCAACCTGACGCGCGACTTAGTCGTACTTGACGTCGAGACCACGGGCCTCAACGTCATCCGCGACCGCATTGTGCAGATCGCGATGATCAAGGTGTTCAAAGACGGGCGCGCGCCAGCAGAGTTCAGCACATTAGTCAACCCGGGTATCCCTATTTCCGCCGAGGCTATGGCCGTGCACGGCATTACGCCAAAAGACTTAGCCAATAAGCCTACCTTTTTGCAGCTGGCTCAGAAAATCTGGGATTTTATCGGCGACGCCGACCTGGCGGGCTACAACTCCAACCGCTTCGATATTCCCATGCTCATAGAGGAGTTTTCCCGCGCGGGCATGGACTTTGACGTCAGTAAACGCCGATTAGTGGACGTTCAGCGCATTTTTTATAAAATGGAACCGCGCACGCTGAAGGCCGCCTATCGCTTTTACTGCAACAAGGAACTTGCCGACGCGCACGACGCCTTGTCGGACGTACGCGCTACGCTAGAGGTGCTGCAAGGGCAAATCGCCCGTTACGAGGGCAAGGACCTCATTGACGAAGACGGCAATCGCATCGAAGCGCCTATCCAAAACGACATCCAGGTGCTGCACGATTTTACCAACGACAACAGTTTTTTAGATGTAACGCAGCGCATTCGGCTGGCGCCCGACGGCACGCCGGTCTTTAATTTCGGCAAATACATTGGCCAGCCAGTCAAAGAAGTGTTTGCCCGAGATAAAAATTACTACCATTGGATTCTGGAAAAGGAGTTCTCTTCGCAGGTCAAGCAGGTGGTGCGGCAAATCATGCGTGAGTTAGAGTCGGGAAAGTAAGGCCTCAGGCAGCGCCGTGTTTGTTTGAATCGCCAAAGCGAGTGAGATGATGCAAAGGATAGTGCTACTGTTGATGGGTGGCCTGCTGGGCATAGCGGGCTGCTTCCAGCCGCGGGAGGGCTGTCTGGATATTGAAGCCGTCAATTTTGATGCTGCTGCCGACAAGGCGTGCTGCTGCTGTTGCAACTACCCGAAATTGCGCTTGCGCCATGTACCGCTATTCGACACGGCCACGTGGCTGCCTAATGCCGCCTACGAGTATGCGCCAGGGCGTTGGTTTCGCATCCGAGAGGCTGTTTTTTATCTCTCAGACGTTCAGGGCATCCAGAATGGTCAGGCGTTTCCGATAGCCGACACGTTGCGCTTAGCCGTGCGAACGCCTGCGGGCGATACGGCGCGCCAGACGTTCACTAACGATTTTTTGGTCCTGCGCCGCACGGTAGTGGACTACACGGTGGGCGAGTTTCGGGCAGCAGGTACGTTTTCGGGCATGCGTTTCCGCGTGGGCGTGCCCGATGCCGCCCAGCGCGTCATCCCGGCGTTGGCCCCAGAAGGGCACCCCTTGCGCCCGCAACCCGAAAACCTGTGGCTCGGGCCCGACCGCGGCTTTGCTGCATTTCGGTTAGTCATTACGCGCGATACCCTGCCCAACACGATCCCCGACACGCTAACGTTCGGGGCGCCCGATTTCCCTTCCAAAGTACTCCAAAGCCCGGGGCCTTTCCTGCGCGAAAGCGGCTACGACTTCCGGCTCCAGCTGGCTGTGAACTATCGCGAGCTGTTTCGAGGCGTGGATTTGACAACCGGCGACATTTCGGCGTGGAAAACGCGAATTTGGGCTAACCTCAATAGCGCACTATTGGTTCTTCCTGAGTAAATTTGCACATCCGCTTGTACAAGTGACATGCCTCATGCCGTGTTAAGCCCTTCCCAATCCTATCCTCAAACACAAAAATACTTTAGACATGGTGCGATGGATTTTTTTATCGGCCTTTGCCTTCGGCAGCCTGTTGTTATGGACGGGCTGTGATGGAACGAAAGAGAACTCCGGGCCAAAGACAGAGGTGAAGATCACCTTCCGGGCGCTTTACGACGGCCAGCCCATGGTTCGCTACAAAAAGCTTGACTACGACACCTATTGGGTGGACTTCTTCCGCTTCAACACATACATGAGCAACTTAGCCCTGCTCAAAAGCGACGGTACGGTGGAGCACCTCAGCAGCATTGAATGGGTGGACTTCACGCCTGACGATGCCAGGACAGACACTATGGTAGACGTAATGCTGACCCTGCGGGCGTCTGAAGGCCAATACAGCGGTATTCGACTGGGGTATGGCGTACCGCCTGTGCTCAACGCTAAGCAGCCTAAAGATTTTGCCGCTGGTCATCCGCTCAGCCGCGAAAACGAGTACTGGATCGGGTGGAAAAGCTACATTTTCAACAAGATAGAAGGCCGCGTGGACCTGGACAAAGACGGCCGATCCGACGGCGGTCTTATCTATCACTGCGGCTCTAACGCCGTTTTCCGTGAGTACACGTTCGACCTGCCCATACGGGTAGGGGAAGGCGCGCCAGCAATCGTCGTGGAGTTTGACCTGAAGAAACTTTTCCGCATCAACGGCCAATGGCTCGATTTGAAAGACCCCTACAACCACATCACCTCTAATGACTTCAACGACGTGGTTATCGCTAGAAAACTGATGGACAACTTTCGGAGCGCTACTTCTGTAACCCAATAAATTTCGCCTGCTATGAAAAACTTTACCTGGCGCCTCTGGTTCGTCGCTGCCGCGATAGGCAGCCTCGTTGTATGGCAGAGCTGTAAAAAGGACGTGCCCGAACCCGAAGGTGGCGACCTGCTGCATATTCCTTACAACCCGCAGCCCTACAAAGTCATCAAACCGCCGCATTTCCCGGAGGTGCCCATTCCACCCGATAACCCAATGACGGTGGATGGCGTGCAATTGGGCCGGCGGCTGTTTTACGACCCTATCCTTTCAGGCGACAGCACGCAGTCGTGTGCTTCGTGCCACCTGCCGAACCTGAGCTTTACCGATGGCCTACCCGTTTCAGTGGGCATTGACGGCATTGCCGGGCGGCGCAGCTCTATGAGTCTGCTCAACATTGCATATGCCACTAACGGCCTGTTCTGGGACGGGCGGGTACGTACGCTGGAGGAACAAGCCTTGCTGCCCGTAGAAGACCCCATCGAGATGCACAACACCTGGCCCAACGTCATCAAGAAGCTGAGAAATCACCCTACCTATCCGGAACTCTTTCGCAAAGCATTCGGCATCCGCGACCGCGAGCAAATCACTAAAGAACTGGCTGCCAAAGCCATTGCTCAATTTGAGCGCATCCTCATCAGCAGCGGTACCTCTAAATTCGACCGCTTCCTGCAGGGCGACTTAGATGCTTTGGACGACGAAGAACTCGACGGCAAGCTGATGTACTTCGAGGAGGGCGCGCGCTTAGGTCTGCCGGATGCTCAGTGCTTCCACTGTCATGGCGGTTTCACGCTGACAGGCAACCAGTATTTCAACAACGGCATAGACGAGGCAAATACGCTCGACGACTTCAAGGACAAAGGCCGAGGCGCTGCTAACGGCCGGCGCACGGACAACGGCAAATTCCGAACGCCTACGCTGCGCAACATCGCCCTAACGGCGCCCTACATGCACGACGGACGCTTCCAAACGCTGGAGGAAGTGCTCGACCATTACAGCAGCCACGGCAAGAACTCACCTAACAAAGACCCGCTGATTGATCAGATTGGCTTTCAAATCCCTGGCGTCGTTCCGCCTCAATACACCGGGCTGACGCCGTATCATAAGCGGGCCATCATCAAATTTTTGCACACACTGACCGACACAGCGTTCATTCAAAATCCGGATATCCAAAATCCTTTCCGGTAATGCGAAAGACTTAGCAGCAGCGGAGTACTGCTAAGAGCTGCTTTTACAATCGCTGCCCGCTCGAAAGTCGAGAGTCGCAAGTATTCTCCCCACTTGTGTGCATGCACGAGCAAGTGGGGAGAGTGTTTTTTAACAAGGATGCCACCTCCGGGCTTACTTCGACTTCGGCTCGCGGTAAGGAAGTTCGCGAATCCAGGCTTTGAGCCGCTTGGGCGCTTTTGGGTTGGGCAGGTAATCGCGCAAAAAGGCGCGAAAGGCATCCGGGTCTGGTTCATTGTGGAATTCTTCTTCGGGCGAAAGCGCCCCGGGCGTTTTGGGAACAGAGGGTTTTAAGTGGTTTGCCCGATAAGCGGGCGACGCATAGGTCGGGTTGTCCACATCTGCTGGAGTAGGCTTCGACGGTTTGACTGCATTTTTCATACAAACTGCGATGTTTAGGCCGACTGGACGTCCTACCACCATACCGAAAGCCTTGCCTATTCTCACAGCAACTCCCCAAAGGGCGTCAGGATGGAAAAAACAAGAAAAGGCAGAGCGATAGGCATGGCGGAGATGGTGTTGCAAACGCACAGCGGCGAGTTAACGAATGGTAAAGCGTTTACGTAACTATTTTTTTACGAGTAAAAGTCCTGAAAAACAATTCGGATACGGGCGACAAACGCAATAAAATGCGGCGGAGAGGGCGAAAAAACGGGGTCAACTGCACGTGCAGCAAACCCCGTTTTCGATTAGCCATGCCGCTTATCGAGCTGGATGTCTTCTCCACCGATGTTATACCCTTTTTCGTGAGCGTAGTCGGCAAGCAGAGGGGCTAAGCGGATACGCGCGCGGTGCAGGGTAGAGCGAACGGTACCGATCGGTATTTCCATTATGTCGGCGATTTCCTGATAGCTAAAGCCCTGGGCATCGAGCAGCACCATAGTGCGCGTCCGATCGGGCAGGGTGTTGATAGCAAGCATCACCTCTTCGCTGATGGCGGCGTAGTTCGGGTCTTGTGCGAGCAAGTTTTTGCTCTCTGGGGAGCCTATCCAATCCTCATAGCTCTCGATATTCATCTGTCGCCCGTTTTTGCGGTAGTCATTGACGAACAGGTTTTTGCAAATGCGAAATAACCAGGCTTTCGCATAAGTGCCCGGGCGGTAACGGTCAATGTAGCGCCACACGCGCAGGTAAGTTTCCTGCACTAAGTCTTCAGCGCGCGTGTAGTCACCCGTCAGCCAAAAAGCGTAGCGAAATAAATCGTCCGCTAACGGCGCGAATTCGCGGGTGAAGAGTGCTGTGAAATCCAGGTGGGTAGCAGTGCAGTCTTCCATATTGAAAGGCCAGTTTGGTTGCTGAGCAGGTTTTTTGCGGCCTATTCACTGGTATAAACTTTCAAGGTATCGGTCTTAGTTCCACAGACGCTGTTTTTTCAAAAAAAAATCCGACCGATGCAGCACGCGAAGGTACGCCTGGGTATTGCCTGTGCTTGTGTTTGAGCGTAGTGGCAGCCGTCGTGAAGTTTCTTTTCAGGCTGATGTTGTCGTCTTTTACACCGCTTCCCGTTCTTTTTATGACCTTTTATGGCGTGTTTTAAAATTAAAAACAGACCTTAAGCAGGCGAGGCGGAATGCCGTTCTCCCTTGGGATTGTCGTTCGGTTGAGGCGAGCACATCGAGCATCCTGTAACCGCCCGATTTATCGGGTGGGATAGGGGAGGACAATCCCTGCACCTCATCTAACATCCTGACAGACATCACATCATGGAGGAATGTGTCGTGCTGGGGGGAGGTTTTCAGAGGAATACAGACTTTGGCGGCCAAAGCTTTCACCGAGCAGGTTAGACGCTGACAGGACGCTCCATGCCGCTCGTGCGTAGCGTCAGTTAAAAAAACGGCTTCCAGGTACCTGTTGCGTTGAGGGCCGGATTTCTTTGGCTTTACCTTTGCCGGGCAAAGATGCACATGCCTGCCATATGCAACCACCGACCGACATCGAGGCGCTCAATCGCCATATACAAGAAGAAGGCGCTTTTTTGGACAGGCTACATGCCGAGACCAGCAAAGTCATCATCGGCCAGCGTGAGATGATGGATCGCCTGCTCATTGGCCTGCTTACGCGCGGACACATTCTGCTGGAAGGCATGCCTGGTCTGGCTAAAACGCTGGCTATCAAGGCTTTGTCTCAGGCGGTGGACGCGCGCTTCAGTCGCATTCAATTTACGCCCGACCTGCTGCCGGCCGACATCGTGGGTACGCAAGTGTACAACCCGGCCCGCGCCGAGTTCAGTGTGCGCAAGGGCCCTATTTTTGCTCACTTCGTACTGGCCGACGAGATCAATCGCTCTCCGGCCAAAGTGCAAAGCGCCTTGCTGGAGGCCATGCAGGAGCGCCAGGTAACCATCGGGGACGAGACGTTTGTACTCGAAGAGCCATTCCTGGTACTGGCCACGCAAAACCCCATTGAGCAGGAAGGGACGTACCCCCTGCCAGAAGCGCAGGTGGATCGCTTTTTACTGAAGGTCAAAATCGGTTATCCGGACAGAGAGGAAGAGCGGCAAATCGTGCGCCTCAATTTGGGCCAGGAGATGCCGCGCGTGCAGCCTGTAGTGTCGCGCGGCGCGCTGTTGAAGGCGCGCGAAGCGTTGCACCGCATTTATATGGACCCCAAGATTGAGGACTATATCCTCAGCATTGTAGCAGCCACGCGCGCTCCAGCGGCACATGGCTTGAAAAGCCTGGCGCCGCTCATTGCATACGGCGCCTCCCCGCGCGCCAGCATTGCCTTGGCGCAGGCTGCGCGCGCTATGGCCTTTTTGCGTCGGCGCGGCTACGTTACGCCAGAGGATGTGCGCGCCGTCAGCTACGATGCCCTGCGTCACCGCATCGGACTCACCTACGAAGCCGAAGCGGAGAACATCCAGCAGGAGGCAATCATCCAGAAAATCCTGGGCACAATAGAGACTCCCTGAAGATCTCTGGGCGTGCCCACGCTCTTCCAGCAGGGTTGTTGCCTGAAAAACAACAACTTGCCCAAAACGCCTATACCTTTGCGCCTGGCAGCGACTTTGAACATTCGATGGCTCTTTTTACATGAGAAACCACATTCTGCAAAACGGCCTGCTGGGCGGATTGGTGGTCGTCCTCTATTTTGCTCTGCTGTACGGTCTGGGGCGGGAGACCTTCCTCCATACGGCCCTGCAATGGGCGTCTTTGGCGTTCTATCTCCTCTTCATGTATCGCGCTGCTAAGGCCGACGATGCCCAGAACGGCTCCGAGCGTGAATTCCGGCATCAGGTGCGTGCGCCTTTTGCGGTGTTTATTCTCATCAATCTGGCGTACTGGCTTTTTTACTACGGCCTGCATCTGGCCGATCCGGAGCTGGTGCGTCAGGAGCTGCTCCTGCAGAAAGCGAGCATCGAAGCGCAGCTGAGTCGCGGCGCTGGCGATCCCCAGTGGGCCAGCCAGTTGCGCGAGGGATTGGCAGAGGTAAACAAAGCCATAGAAAACCCGGTGCAACCGCTTGGGCCGGTGCTTATGCGTTTCGGCGTGGGCGCCATAGGCGGTTTTGTGTTGGCAGCTTTCATCGTATTGGCGCGGCGCGCCTCCCGGTAGATGCCTATGGAGAAACGGCTACCCTTTCTGACTAATCTTTGGACTACTGTAACCAAAAGCGGTGCCCGACGAGTGTCTCTCTGGCGGCTGTTGCGCTGGGCGTTGCTGCTTGTAGGATTGGGATGGCTGGCGTTCAACTGGTACAGCGATCTGCCGCCACACGAGCTGGCTGCGCGCTATGCTTTTCCGGACTCGCATTTTATGGAGATGGACGGCATGATCGTGCACTATCGCATGTGCGGACGCGGCGAGCCGATCATTTTGCTGCACGACGCCAACAGCAGCCTGCATACCTGGGTCGCGTGGACAGAGGTGCTGTCAAAAAACTATCAAATCATCAGCCTCGACCTGCCGGGATTTGGGCTCACCGGGCCTCACCCGCAGCGCAGCTATAGTGCCTTTATGTACGCCGATTTCCTGGAGCGCTTTACGCAGGCGCTCCAATTGCGGCGCTTTCATTTGGTGGGCAATGGTCTGGGCGCGCAAATCGCCTGGGTGTACGCCAGCCAGCGCCCTCAGCGATTGCGCAAACTCGTCCTGAGCAACGCTCCGGGCTTCGAGCCCAAACACACCTCGCTGGTCAACGGGCTCGCTAAGACCCCTGTTATCAACCGCATCCTGTGGCGCATTACGCCGCGCGCCGCCGTGCGGGCGTTCTTAGAGGAGGTGTATGCCGACGATAGCCGCGTTAACAGCGCCTTAGTGCGCCGCCATCACGACCTGTTGCGCCGCGCCGGCAACCGAAAAGCCTTTACCGACCGCGCCGCTACCGGCGACAATCGCCCGCCCGCCGATTTGGTAGAGAAAATCACCGCGCCAACGCTCGTCGTCTGGGGCGCTGAAGATGCCGTCCTCTCGCCCGAATACGCCTACGAATTCCATCGCCGCATCCGAAAGGCTCTGCTGCGCATATACCAAAACACTGGCCATTGGCCGCAAGAGGAAAATGCCGAGCAATCCGCCGCCGATGTGCAAGCGTTCATAGAAGGTCGGTTCTGACAAAGTCGTGTATCAGGCCTTCGGCGTTAATGCCTGTCTTGCGTCCTGCTAAACGCCTTGCTCTGGCGACCTTTGCTCTGAGAAAAAACGCTCTGAGGTCTTATGTTCCGCGCTTTGCTCACTTCTGCATATTTATTGCTCGCGCTTTTTGCGACGGCCATCCTGTCTGCCTGTGCAGGCGATATCGAAACCGTAGAGGTACGCAATGAATACGGCGAACGGGAGCGCTTTGAACGCCGTAAAAAGGACTATGCCCGCCATGGCCGGTATCAGCGCTTCGACGCCCAGGGACGCCTGCGCGAAGAGGCGCACTACGAGAACGACTCGTTGCACGGCACGCGCACGCTCTTTTATCCGAATGGCCAGCCCGAACAGGTCGAGCACTATGAACATGGCGTACATCACGGCCCGGTGGTGCTCTACTTCGAGAACGGGCAAAAGCACTTAGAACAAACCTTCGTACACGGCCAGCTCCAGGGCCTTAGCACGCGCTGGTATCCGAATGGCGTCCTGCGCGAAAAGGTTACCCTGCGCGACAACGAGGAGAACGGCCCCTTCACCGAATGGCACGAAAACGGGAACCTCAAGGCCCAGGGAACCTACTTAGAGGGCGACAACGAACACGACACGCTGCGATTATACGACATCAACGGGCAACTCGAACGCTTAATGTGGTGCCAAAGAGGAAGATGCCGAACGCTCTGGAGCCGCGACTCCACAGCCGTTGGCCGTCAGTGAGGCCCTTTCACGCACCCGATCTCTCTTAGATTGATTATGCAAATGCTACTGCCACGCTCCGCCGTTTCTGCCTTGTGGGCGGTTTTATTTTTGCTGTTAGCTCTCCAAACGCCTGTTGGCGCCCAGGTTACAGGCGGGCGACACGTATTCAAGTTCCTGACCCTCTCGCCCTCGGCGCGCGCCACTGCTCTGGGAGGGGTCGTCCTCTCGGTGCGCGATAACGATGTCGCGCTGGCCGCCTTCAATCCGGCGGCCCTCAACCCGGCCATGAGCGGTGGTGTGTCGCTTCAGCACAACTTCTTGATGGCGGGTATCCAGCACAGCTACGCCGCCTACGCGCACCATGTTCGGGTGTTGGATGCCACCTTTCACGCCTCTATTCAGCACGTAGGTTATGGCGACATTCCCATGACCGACGAGTTTGGCAACATCCAGGGCCAGGTGCGCGCTGCTGAGACGGCCTTCACCCTTGGCGCCGCGCGTCCGCTCAGTCCGAAGTGGTCGCTGGGCCTCAACGCGCGTTTTGCCGTGTCGGCCTTAGACATGTACCGCGCCTCGGCGCTCAGTACCGATGTGGGCGTATTGTACCAGGATACGGCTCGCCTGTTCTCTATGGCAGCCGTCGTGCGCAATGCCGGCGCTCAGCTGGCCCGCTACCAGGACACACGCGAAGACCTGCCCTTCGACCTTCAGATAGCCATCAGCAAGCGCTTGCGCTATCTGCCTTTTCGCCTGAGCGTCGTCGCTCATCACCTGCATCAGTGGGACATCCGCTACGACGACCCCTCCCTACGCCCTCAAAACCCGCTCCTCTTCGGCGGTGGCCAGCCCTCCGAAGGCAACCCGGCCATAGACAACTTCTTCCGCCACCTGATTTTCAACGGTGAGTTCCTGATTGGCCCAACGGAGTCCTTCCGCATCCGATTGGGATACAATCACTTGCGCCGCCGGGAGCTAACGGTGCGCAACTTTCGCAGCTTAGCGGGCTTCTCGGCAGGCATAGGCTTTCGCGTCAGCCGCTTCCGCGTGGATTTTGGCTATGCCTCCTACCATATTGCCGGTGGTATCGTCCATTTTGGGCTGAGCACAAACGTGCGCGAGCTGTTCTGACCGCAGTATGCTGCTGTGCGCCTGTGCTGTAGGCAGCCTGCTGCTGGCAGCGGGCTATGTCTTATTTTTGGAAAGCGTGCGAAAAACCTGGCGCCGCATGCCAGTGTGGGAAGCGCCTTTTGACTTTCAGCCCAGCGTTCGTATTTCTATCGTCATTGCCGCGCGCAACGAGGCGGCAACTATCGTCGCCTGCGTGCGCGCTGTGCTGGCCTGCGACTATCCGGCGTCTCTGCGCGAGGTGATTGTGGCGGATGACTACTCGGAAGACGCCACGGCCGGTTGTGTCGCCGAATTGGTGGCTGCTTTTCCGGGTGAGGTGCGCCTGTTGCGGTTGAGCGAGGTCCAGCCGCCGGCGCCGCCGGGCAAGAAGAGCGCGTTAACACAGGCCATCGCCTTAGCGGGTGGCGAGCTCATCGTTACCACCGATGCCGACTGCTATGTGCCGCCCTGTTGGCTGCAGTTGCTAGCCGCGGCTTACGAAATACGACGCCCCAGCGCCATCGTCGCGCCCGTCGTCCTTGGAGGGCCTAACCACTGGTGGGCGCATTTTCAGGCGCTCGACGTAGCGGCCACCATGGGCATTACCGGCGCCGCCATTAATAGCGGCTGGTTTTCTATGGGCAACGGGGCCAACCTGTGTTATCCCAAAGCAGTGTTTGAGCGCGTGGGCGGCTTTGCTGGCAATGAGCACCGCGCCTCAGGCGACGACATGTTCCTGCTGGCTAAGCTGCCCGTAAAGGAGGTTTTTTTCTTGAAAAATGCGGACGCAGCCGTGCAAACGCTGCCTTGCCCTACCGTTATGGCTTTTTTTCACCAGCGGCTGCGGTGGGGAACCAAAAATACTGGCTGGACAAACCAGCGCCTGAAGTCCGCATTAGCGCTCCTATGGGCTTTGCCGTTTGCAGCAGTTCTCGGCGCGGTATTGGCTTTCTGGTATCCGCCTTTGGGCGGCATAGCGCTATTGCTTTTTGGCGCTAAAGCCTGGGCCGACAGGAGGCTGCTGCGCGAGATGACCGCTTTTTTTCGCCAGGAGGAAGCCCTACGCTACTTCTGGCCGGCATTGGCAATCCATTTTATTTACCTGACCGTAGTGGGTCTGGCTGCGCTGGTCGTTCGGCGCTACCGGTGGAAGGGGCGGCGCTGGCGCTAAGAAATGGCGCTTTTGATGTGTTCAGCAGGGTTCGTAGGTCTGCTCGAACTCCGCCCGGGCAATGCGGTACACTTCCCTGAAATCTTCGGGGCAGGCTAAAAAATCGCCTCGTCGCGCGAGCATTGGACTGCCCCAGGCGGCGATGAATTCGAATTCGGCGGGCAGTTGGAGGGTTTGGAGCCGTTCGGGCGTGAGTTCGAGCGCTCGGATGCGGCCGATGGACTGATATTCGGCCCACTCGCCTTCGGCAGGGCGGAGATATTGGTAGCGTTGGGCAAATTTTTGCTCCGGAAGCAGGTAGGCTTCGCCGGCTTCGGTCTGGTTGCGCACCAACCAATCGCCGGGTTTGGCGACGTTCACGGTCTCGAGGCCGTCGGCAGTAACCGTGTTTACCGTCTCGCCCTCACGGGCTGGGCGAGCAAAAACGCGCGTCGTTTTGCGGTACGCGCGGCCCTCGCGCTCCATCATGAGGCGGATTTTGGCCAGCAGTACTTCTTGGTCGAGCATGGCCGTTAGCCTAAGTAAACGCGGACGACAGACACGATGCGCGACAGGGCCTGGCGCACCACGTCGGTATCGGGGTGGCGTACGATGATGAAACCTTCGCCCTCGTAATGGCCATGGGCTTCCTGGCCGATTTGCGGGATTTTAAAATCGGTAATCAAATGCCCAACCTCGCGCTCGACGATGTCCAAGCCATGTACTGCCTGCACGCGGCCGCGGCCCTGACCGCGCAGGTAAGCTGCTCCGGCGGCGTATTGGCGTTTTGGCGGCGTAAACTCGCCAAAAATGACTAAGCGCGTCCACGCCTGCACAGCGTCGAAATCGGCGGCGCGGCCAGTGAGGGTCATGAATTGTGCGCCGGGCGGGCGGGCGGCTACTTCGGAGATAGCGATGCTGCCATCAGGTCGGCGAAACCACTCCAAATGGCTCACGCCCGTTTGCATGCCCAGCACTTCGAGGGCGCGAAAAGCCAGCGCGCGGATGTCGTCATACTGAGGCGCATCCACCTCGCGGGGCGTAACGACCTGCCACTGAATCCAGGGCTCGCGCATGACTTCCAACGGGTTAGGGTAGTAGCAGGCAATCGAATGGTAGAGCGGTTGGCCATTCAATGAAAAGGTGTCGAAGGCATGCTCCTGACCGATGATGAATTCCTCCAGGAGGGCCTCCTGACCGGGCATTTGGCCCAGGGCTGCGTCTAATTCAGCCGGGTTGCTCACCTGGAACGTGGTCAGCGAGCCGGCGCCGTCGGGCGGCTTGACGACGACGAAATATCCGCAGGTTTCGGCAAATTCGTGCGCCTCCAGGCGCGTAGTTACTTTTCTGGAGCGTGCACAGGGAATGCCCGCCTGGCGAAACAGGTCTTTCATCCGCTGCTTGTCGCGAAAGTTGAGCACGGTTTCAGGCAACATTCCTGGGATGCCCATGCGCTCGCGGACGGTAGCGATGGCTACCTGGAGCGACTCTACTGCGCCGATAATTCGGTCAATTGTGCCGCCTAATTCTTTCTCTAAAGACAGGGCCGCGCGGGTAAGCGTATCGGCATGAAACACATCGGGTACCTGCCGAAAGGCAGCCAAGCGCTGTTGGAGATGCGGCGGCAGTAAGGACACCTGCTCCTGAGAAATCAGCCCCAGACGAACGTCGGACTGACTGCTGATAGCGTCAATAAAGCGCACCGCATTGGCCGTGAAATTGGGGCAGGCGTAAAGAACACATGCGTTGGCCATAGACAAAACCAAAAATTAAACGGCTAACGATAGCCCACTTTGTCGGGGGACAATCGTTAGCCGTTATGTAAATCTATCTGAGCTTACTTGCCGCCGCGAAGGGCACGTGGGATTTCAATTAGCGCAATCGGGATGGCGCCGTTGTTGATGATGCTAACACCTTCCGACAGGCGGATATCACGTACCCGAATAGTGGAGCCTAATTCCATACTTGAAATATCGGCCACTACCTCATCCACAACGTGTTCGGGCGTGGTGAGAATGTTCACCTTGCGCAGCGTAGCGATAAACTTGCCACCGGCTTTGACCCCCGGAGCCTGACCCTCAAAACGAAGCGGTACGGTTGCCTTAAATGGAATGCCGGGCACCAGCCGCAGAAAATCAATGTGAAGGATTTGTTCGGTTACCGGATGAAATTGAATGTCCTTGACAATGCAGCGGTATTTGGCGCCTTCCAGCTCAATTTCGCCCAGTTTGAACTTCGACGTGTACACCAAAGGGCGCAAAGACGCTGGCGAAACAGCAAAGTGCATAGGGTTACCACCACCGCTTTGATACATCACTGCCGGCACTAAACCTTTGCGGCGCAGGCGTTTAGCTTCTTCTTTCCCACCTGCTTCGCGAGGTTGAGCCGCTATCGCAACAATTTCCATGACAAAAAACGATCGTTGTTTTTCTAAAAAAGGCCCGCAAAGGTATGGCGGCGTTTTAGAAAAGAAAAAGGCAGGCTAAAAGTTTTTCGCACTTCATGCGAAGAGACGGCAAGCTGAACTGCAAAATGCTCTCGAGCAGCAGGCTGTAAATGTGGGTAGGAAGCCAGGCACAAAAAAGCGGGGCAACGGCGCAAAGCGCCATTGCCCCGTGGGACTTCAGGACTTAAGCTGTTTGTTAATAGCCTTCGTTCTGCTCCAGTTCGCTGTTGGCTCGGATTTCGCGCTCAGGAATGGGCAGGACCAGTTTTGGGCTATCAAATGCGAACGTTCCGGTGCTGCGCCCGGTGCGTTTGAGGTCGTGAATGCGGAGGCCTTCGAAGCAGAGTTCGAGGCTGCGCTCTTTGAGGATGTCGTCGAGGGTGACAGTGGTCAGGCTGGTGGTGCGGGCGCGGCGTCGGAGGAGATTGATGTCGTCGGCGGGTGTATTGCCCACGTTGGAGCCGAGTCGGAAGTTGCATTCGGCGCGTGTAAGGTACATTTCGGCTAAGCGGATGACCGGTATGTTTTGCTCGAATTGAGTCCATTTGCCGGTCTGGCGCGAGCCGGGTCGGCGGCCCGTGCCGATGTAGATGAGTTCAGTCAGGCGCTCGTCGTCGGGTTGGTACAGGTTGACAAAGGGCGCCAGGATACGCACGTCAGAGCGGCCAATACCAGGCAGGCTGGCGTAGAAGGTGGTCAAACCATCATTCGCTGTGCCGGCGTTGTTCTGCTCGTTCATGTACAGTTCGAAGATGGTTTCACTGGTAAATTTATTGCGGAAGGCGCTTGTTACAGAGGCGTTGAGGCGATACTTGCCGCTTTCAATGACTTCTTGCGCCTTTTGCAAGGCCTGTGCATAATTCTGCTGCTGCAAGTACACACGCGAGAGGAAGGCTTTGGCGGTATATTTAGTGGCGCGGAAGCGGTTATTGCCTTCGCGAGCCTCTGGCAGTGCGGCTTCAGCATCTCGGAGGTCTTTGATGACCTGTGCATACACCTCCTCAATGGTGTTGCGACGCACCTTGATGCTGGCAGTGGCTTCGTTTGTAGCTGGCGTGAGCATGATAGGTACCCCCAGACGGCTTTTAGGGCCTGTGTTGGGCGCATTCCAGGGCTTGGCATACAGGCGCACCAACTCGAAGTGCAGGATGCCGCGGATAAATTTGGCCTCTGCTTCTAAGGCAGCACGAGCAGCAGCGTCTTGTATTTTGCCGCTATTGGCCAGCACGTTATTCGCCACGTTGATGGCGCGATAGGCAGCAATCCAGGTGCGGGTGGCTTCGGCGTTATCAATAGTCATGTTTTTATTCATGATTTGCCGGTAGCTCTGGAAGGTGCCGCGCCACTGGCAATAGTCAGCTGAGCCGAGTAATTCAGGCACTAAGTTCAGATTCGTGCCGTAGAGCGCTCCGCTGTGCATGATGCTGTATGCGCCCACGATAGCCGACTCTAAATCTTCGGCAGTTTCCAATGCAATGCTGGCATCAATGGCATCTAAGGGCTGGATATCCAATTCCTTGATGCAGCCAGCGAAGAAGAGTGCTGTAATGGCACTTATCAGGATGAGTATTTTTTTCATAGCGAATAATTGTTGAAATGTTTAGAACGATGCGTTGAGGCCCAGGGTGATGATGCGCGCTTGAGGTGGCGTGTAGAAGTCGTGGCCTATGTTGACGGCGCTGATGTACGTGGCGTTTACCTCTGGATCATAACCTTCGTACTTGGTGAAAGTGAACAGGTTCTGCGCCGACACGTATAGGAACAGGTTTTCCATGCGAGCGCGCGAGGTTAGGCTTCGCGGGAGCGTGTAGCCGAACGTGAGGGCGCGGACGCGCAGGTAGGAGCCGTCTTGCACCCAACGGCTCGACTTGATGGCGCCGTTGCCGCTGTACAGGCGAGGTTCTGGGATCTTTGTGATTTGCCCAGGCTGGCGCCAATAGTCGAGCTGATCTTTGGACTGGTTGTCGAAGTAGTCGCCGTTGACGGATTGGAAGAAGCCGGCAATGTTGTACAGGTCGTTGCCGTAGACGAACTGCAGTTGTACATCCAAAGAGAAGCCCATGAAGCTGAAGCGGTTGTTGAGGCCGCCAAAGAAGTCGGGGTGCGGATTACCTACGATTTGGTTGCGCTTTTCGTCGGGCAAGGCTAAGAAATCGTCCTGGTCTAAGATGTTGCCGTCGGTGTCGAAGTACTGAGCGTTGCCATTGTCGGGGTTTACGCCAGCATATTTGGGTCCCCAGAAATAGCCGAAGGGCTGACCTTCCGATACTCGGCCCAGCTGGCGCGAGCCTCCGTCAATGGTGGAGCCGTTCATGTTGGTTACTTTATTGCGGTATGTGCTGAGGTTGAAGCTCGTACTCCAGCGGAATTTGCCCACCAAGTTTTGCGTCGTCAGGATGAACTCGAAGCCCGTATTGGTCATGTCGCCGATGTTTTTCGTAATGGTGGTGAAGCCATTAGAAGCGGGCAGTGGCAGGTTGAGCAATAGGCCTTTGGTGCGTTTGTCGAAGTAGTCCACGCTGGCCGAGATGCGGTCGTTGAAGAGTCCGAAGTCCAGGCCGACGTTGAGCTGGTCGGTGGTTTCCCAGGTCAGGTTTTCGTCGCCGATGCGGGTGGGTACGATGCCGGCCAGGTCGCCCACGAAGCTGGCGCCCCAAAGCGATCGCCAGGCGAAGTTGCCAATTTCGGCGTTACCCGTACGCCCGTAGCTACCGCGCACCTTGAGGAAGCTAACAATTTTATTATCGCGCAGGAACGACTCGTTGCTTAGGATATAGCCCAGCGAGCCGGCTGGGAAGAAGCCGAAGCGGTTGTTTTTGCCGAAGCGCGACGAGCCATCTAAGCGGCCGCTCAGGCCCACTAAGATACGGTCGAAGAGTTTCACGTTGGCGCGTGCGAAGTACGAAGTGAAAGCATAGGCCGACTCGTTGGAAGATGCCTGTACAATCTTGGCCGCGGAGGCGATTTTGGTGAAGCGGTCGTTGGGCAAGCCTTCGCCGGTGCTGCTGGTTGAGCGCGTGTTGCCGCTCTGGTACTGCATACCGAGTGTGGCGTTCAGGTCAAAGTTTTTCCCAAACTTTTGCACGTACTGGAAGAAGTTGTTAACGTTCTGGTTTAGGACGTTGACCTGGTTGCTGTATCCCTGCCCGGTGGGTGCTCCATCTAAGGTTTGGCGGCCTCGGAACTGCTCTTCCTGCAGGTTGAGCCAGTCAATACCGTATTCCGAGCGGAACGACAGGCGGTCAGTGATGTCCCACTGGCCATAGACGTTGCTGATGGAGCGGTATGTGGTAGCGTTGTTAAAGCCGTTCTCTAAATCAATCAAGTTGTTGTAATACAGGGTGTTCTGATTGAGTTTGCCGGTAGCCGGGTCAATTTTAGGCTGAATAGGCGGCAAGGCGTTGAGCTGAAGGGGGTTAGAGAAGGCGTTGTCGCTGGGCACGCGCTGGTTGAGGCTCTTGATGAGGCTGAGGTTAGTGCCGAAGCGCAGGCGGTTGGAGGCCTTGTGCTCTAAGTTGATGCGGCCGGTCAGGCGGTCTAAGGCGTTGCCGCGCAGGATGCCCACCTGGTCGTTCCAGGTGCCGCTGACTAAGAAGGTGGTGCGCGCATCGCCGCCGGTAATGCTCAGCGAGGCATTGCGCACGCTACCGGGCTGGAAGGCTTCGCTGGCCCAGTCGGTGTCGTAGTTGCTGTTCCAGTCGTCGGTGCCCGTTTCGCTTGCAAACTCCTCAGCGGCATCCAGCTCGCCAAAATCGGAGTTTTGAGCCGCATAGGTGAACAACTCCCGGTATTCAGCAGCGTTGAGCCATTCGCGCTTGCGCGTCGGGCTCGACCAACCGCCGTAGACGCCGAAGGAGACCTTTGTGCGACCTGCACGACCGCTCTTGGTGGTAACGAGCACCACGCCATTCGATGCCCGCGCACCATAAATAGCGGCAGCGGCGGCGTCTTTCAAAATTTCAATGGACTCAATGTCTTCAGGTGCAATGGTAGCCAGCGGGTTATCTGGCTCTGTGGCGCTGCCGACTGGCTCTGAAATCACCGGAATGCCATCAATCACAAACAACGGCTGGTTGCTTGCCGACACCGACGAGATGCCGCGCACGCGAATGTTCAGCCCCTGACCCAGTTTGCCGCTGCCGGAGTTGATAAATACCCCGGCTGCCCGGCCCTGAATGGCGTTCTCAAACGTTTGCACCGGCTGAAACTCAAACTCCCGGGCGTTCAACTTGGCGATAGAGCCGGTCAAGTCCTGACGATAAGCGGTGCCGAAGCCCACGACCACGACCTCACCCAGCGCAGAGCCGCTCTCCGCCAGGACGACGTCTAGCTCGCGCTGGGCATTCACCGGCACCTCCTGCTGGGTGTAACCCGTGTAGGAGAAAACCAGCACAGCGTCCGGCCCCGGGACCTGAATGCTAAACCGCCCATCGTTGCCCGTTGTGGTGCCTCGAATGGTGTTTTTGACGACCACCGTAACCCCAGGCAGAGGGTCACCGGCTTCGTCCTTGACCTGCCCGCTGACGGTATAGCTCTGAGCCATCAGCAGTGATGTTGTGCCCAAAAGCAGGCACAATAAGGTAAGTAATTGCTTCATACGATAAAAAATGTTTGATGAACGATGACAAACCAGGCATATCTTGCAACCAAATGGCCACAAGTGCATGCAAAATTCATAATTTTTTAATTTTTATCCAATCCTGAATTTGTTTCTGGCAATTCTTGCCGCTCCTGCCTGCGTCATTCCTTTGTGGCAAGTATCGGACATACAACGGGTATGGGCGCGCGCGTTAAGATGCTATTGACCATTCTGCTCGAGCATTTGTTTGATAGAACAAGAAAAATGACTCAACTGATATGCGCACGGTAGTTCAAATGATAGTTGTCGGTTTGCTCAGCGCCTGGGCGGCCGTGTTCTTGTATCGGTACGGCGAGCAAAAGCATTCTCAGTCGGGATGGGACCTTAGCCAAGACGGCGAGGTGCGCTATGCCCGGTTAGTCGAGAAGCTGTTTAGTGCGCGTTCGAGCGCTTCGATGTTATCGGCGGCACCCACCAGCTTTACAGCCGCTGCCGAAATTTCGACGCCTGCAGTGGTCAACGTCCGGGCGCTCATCGAGGCAGATCGCGGGCTTTGGGGGCGGGCGCTGACCAATTCCTCCGGCTCGGGTGTCATCCTTTCGCCCGATGGCTATATCGCTACTAACCATCACGTTATTGAAAACAGCCGCGATATCAAAGTTACACTGGCCGATAAGCGCGTGTTCTCGGCCCGATTAGTAGGTTCTGACCCTTCTACTGACATTGCCTTGCTCAAGATTGAAGCCGTTGAGTTGCCCTTCTTAGTTTTTGGTAATAGCGACTCCGTGCGCGTTGGCGAATGGGTGCTGGCCGTGGGCAATCCCTTCAATTTGGAGAGCACCGTAACGGCGGGCATTGTCAGTGCTAAAGGGCGTAATATCAACATTTTAGGCGGTGCTACCAGCATCGAGTCTTTTATCCAGACCGATGCTGCCGTCAATCCGGGCAACAGCGGTGGGGCCTTAGTGAACACTTTTGGCGAGCTCATTGGCATTAACACGGCTATCGTCACGGAGTCGGGCAGCTACGAGGGCTATTCCTTTGCCGTGCCCTCCAATCTGGTTCAAAAGGTCGTACGTGACCTGCGCGAGTTTGGCGAAGTGCACCGCGCCTTTTTGGGGGTGAGTATCGAAGACCTCGACAGCGAAATTGCGCGCGATTTGGGCCTCCCTAATGCCGACGGTGTACGCATCACGCGCGTCAGCGCTAACGGCGCCGCAGCAGACGCCGGGCTCCAGCCTGGCGATGTCATCTTAAGCATCAACAGCATCCCTACACGCCGGACGCCCGAACTCCAGGAGTATATCGGACGCATGCGCCCAGGTGAGCGCGTAGCCATTGAGTATTGGCGCCACGGCATCCGGCGCCGCGCCGACGCTGTGCTCAAAGACCGCAATAACTCTACCGCTTCTATTCCGCGCGCTACGGGGCTGGAATTCAGCGAAGACCTGGGCTTTGAGTTGCGCGAACTGACCCCCGACGAAAAACGGCGCATGCGCATCAAAGGCGCCATGGTCGTCAGCGTGCGCAAAGGCAGCATCGTCTATGATACCAACATGGTGCCCGGCTACATCATCACCAGCGTCAACGGCAATCGCATATCCAACGTGGCCGAAGCAGTGGACTGTATCCGAAACGCCTACAACCTCGTCGTCTTAGACGGCTATTACGAAGGCGAGCCCGACCTGTACTCGTACCGCTTCCGAAAAGACGCGAGCAAGTAGGCGTACCCATCCAGGTGCCGCGCTTCAGCGGGCCAAAACCGCTCACCAGTATCGTTTTTCGCGCAAATAGCCGCGTACATAGTCCTCGGTGCCGTCTTCTAAGGAATAGAAAGGCGCGCTATAGCCTGCCTGCTGGCGCAGCTTTGTCATATCGGCTTCTGTGAAATACTGATAGGTGTCGCGGATGTCGGCAGGCGTATCTATAAATGCGATGTTCGGCTCGGCATCCATCGCTCGAAAGGTGTTGAGTGCCAGGTCTAAGAACGTGCGTGCCTGGCCTGTGCCGAGGTTGTAAATGGCGCTGGGCGGGCGTTTTTCTAAAAAGAACAGCAGTACTTCCACGACGTCCTTGACGTAGATGAAGTCGCGGCTCTGCTCACCGTCGCGGAAGTCGGGCCGATGCGAGCGGAAGAGGCGCATGCTTCCTGTGGTGCGAATTTGCTGTGCGGTGTGGAAGATCACCGACGCCATGCGGCCCTTGTGGTATTCGTTGGGGCCATAGACGTTGAAGAATTTGAAACCCGCCCACGGGATGCCGGCTTGCGGCGCCTGTTGCAGGAGCCACATGTCGAAGTCCTGCTTGCTCTGGCCATAAGGGTTGAGCGGCCGCAGCAGGGCGATGCGTTCGTGGTCGTCGGAGTAACCCTGCTCGCCGGCGCCATAGGTAGCGGCGCTGCTGGCGTAAAGAAAGGGAATATTGTACTCGGCGCAGCGCTGCCATAGCTGCTGCGAATAGTGCAGATTGAGCGCGTCGAAGACAGTCGTGTCTTTTTCGGTAGTGTCTGTGCGCGCGCCCAAGTGGAAGATGGCTTCCACATCGCGCCAATGTGCGTCGAGCCAGGCGAGGAAGCGGTCGCGGTGTACGCGCTCGCGCAAGCGTTTGCCAGCAAGGTTGGGCTCTTTGTCGGCGCGGCTGAAATCATCTACGGCCACTACGTCGTTGTAGCCGGCGTCTTCAAGCCGGCGCACCATGCACGAGCCGATAAAGCCTGCCGCTCCAGTAACTACAAACATGTGTCTGATGTGCCTTATTGGACAGCAAAGGTCAGGAAAAGAATTACAGCGTCAGCAATTGTCATGTCTCGAGTCAGGAAATGAGTAACTGATGTTACGCATGACTTGAATGAAGAACCTATCAGCGCCACACCTGCTTAGTAATCCTCTTTTTCATTAGATGTTCCATCCCTCTGACACATCTTCCACTCTGGCATCCAGTCCTATGCGTGATGTGTTGTTTATCAGGATGTTATATGTGGTTGTGGAAGAGTTTCGTCCGTTCCACCCGATAAATCGGGCGGTTACAGGATGTGTGATGTGCCCACCACGACAGGAAGATGCAACCTTAGGCGAACGGCATTATGCCCCGTCTGCGTAAGGTCAGCGAGTAAATACCCTACAGCCCGAACAGAAATTACCTTTGCAGCCGACATTTGCACACTATGCCACGTTCTCAACGCACGCAATCTCTGTTGCAGTTCGGCCTGTTTGCCGGCATTTTAGTTTTTATCAACATCTTAGCCAATCAGGCCTACACACACTTAGACTTGACGGAGGAGAAGCGCTACACGCTCACTAAGCCCACGCGCGAGCTGCTCAAAAGTATAGACGACCGCATCTACGTCCGCGTGCTGCTCGAAGGGGAGTTCCCGGCAGGTTTCAAGCGCCTGCGCACCGCTACCCGCGAAATGCTGGACGACTTTCGCAGCGTCAGCGGCTATATTGACTACCAGTTTGAAGACCCTAACAAGGGCAGCAAGGAAGAAGTCAATGCTCGCCGAAAAGCCCTGCTGGAAGAGGGCATCGCTCCGGTCAACCTCAACGTGCGTGGCGAAGGCGAAAGCAAATCGCAAATTATCTATCCTACAGCCGTCTTTCACTACGGCAGTCGCAAGGTCATTGTCAACCTTTTGGAAAACCAATCGCCCACGTTGCTGCCCGATGAGGTCATCAATAATTCCATTAGCCTGCTGGAGTACAAGTTCGCCAACGCCATCAAGAAACTGCGCTCCAAAGGGCGGCCCATTATTCTCTTCACGCGCGGACACGGAGAATTGGACGAACTTCAGACCAAAGACTTCGAGCGCTCGCTGCGGCAGTTCTATGACACGGACCGCATTGCGCTGGACTCCATCATCCACCTGCCGCCCGATAAGTGCGAACTGCTCATCATTGCCCAGCCGCGCACGGCCTTTTCAGAGCGCGATAAGTTCATCGTGGATCAATACATCATGGGCGGCGGAAAGGTGCTGTGGCTCGTGGATCGCCTCAATGCCAGCTTAGACAGCCTGCGCCACCAGAAGCGCTTCATTCCCAGCGATTATCCGCTCAACTTAGAGGACATGCTCTTCAAGTATGGCGTGCGCATTCAGCCTGATTTAGTGCTCGATATGGAGTGCACGCAAATCCCGCTTCAAGTGGGCGTAGTGGGCAATGCACCGCAATTCCGGCTCTTCCCCTGGCCCTATCACTTAGCCGTGCTGCCTACAGGCGCCCATCCGGTGGTCAAAAACTTAGACCGTGTAGAACTGCGCTTTTGCTCCTCCATAGACACCATCCGCACCAAAACGCCGGTGAACAAGACTGTGCTGTTGCGCAGCAGCCGATACAGCCGCCTGCAGTTCAGCCCCATCGAAATAGGCTTTGAGATCATGGGCGAGGAGCTCAAGCCGGAGTACTTCAACAAGGGCCATCAGACGCTGGGCGTGCTGCTGGAAGGGGAATTTCCTTCGAACTACGAAAACCGCGTGTCGGAGCAAATGGCCGAAGGATTGCGCCAGGCCGGCCTGCAGTTCCGACCGCGAAGCCAGCCCACGCGCATGATCGTTATCAGCGATGGCGATGTAGCGGCCAACTTCGTGCGCGACCCAGCCAAAAAGGAATGGCTCCCGTTGGGCTTCAACCGCTTCGAGAACGCCACTTATGCCAACCGCGACCTGCTCATCAACGCGGTGGAATACCTCATCGAGTCTTCAGGCGTCATCGAGGCCCGCTCGCGCGAGGTCAAACTTCGCCTGTTGGACACTGTGCGCGCCAAAGAAGAAAAACCGCTCTGGCAAGCGCTCAACATCGGCGCTCCGTTGCTCTTCTTAGCGCTGTTCGGCATCTTCTTCCACTGGCGCCGCAAACGCCGCTACCAGTAGCGGCCAAACTTGTTTGGCCTGCTCGTTTGACCTGCCTTGTTTGGCCTGCTCGTTTGACCTGCCTTGTTTGGCCTGCTCGTTTGACCTGCCTTGTTTGGCCTGCTTGTTTGGCCTGCTTGTTTGGCCTGCTTGTTTGGCCTGCTCGTTTGGCCTGCTTGTTTGGCCTGCTTGTTTGGCCTGCTTGTTTGGCCTGCTTGTTTGGCCTGCTTGTTTGGCCCAAAGAGGCCTTTTGGGCCGCCTTTCCTGGGTTAAGTGCTCTTTGTCAAAGTAAACGGCGCTATTTACCCTAAAATATGCAACGGGTGGTGAACCATCTACCTGTTGCCGCGTTTAGGCGGTTATGCAAATTGCTATCTTTTCCGCAAGCACGCGCCTCAACCGCCAGTCGCATCGTGTAACGCTGGCCTTGAAACAGTGGATAGAGGCCCATACAAGCCATCGCGCCGAAATATTGGATTTGGCCGAGTATCGCTTTCCCGTTTTAGAGGAGGTGTTAAGCCGCCACCCTAACCCGCCCGATAGGCTGGCGGATTTCGCCCGGCGCGTTCGGGAGTCTGACGCCTTCTTGTTTGTCTCGCCTGAATACAACGGCGGCTACACAGCGGCGCTGAAGAATGCTGTAGATTACCTTAAAGAGCGGGAATTTGCGCACAAGGTCATTGGCGTGGTGTCGGTAAGCGCTGGCGCCTTAGGCGGCATTCGGGCCGCTTTGGCTATGCAGCAGTTGGTGCTGGGCATTGCGGGCTATCCCGTTCCGCAGATGCTCACGGTAGGGCAGGTGCAGCAGCGTTTCGATGAGCAGGGCAAATTGCTGGATGCTGCTTTTGAAAAGAACATCCAGCAGTTCATGGACGGCTTTTTATGGCTGTCGGAGGCGGTGTGTGAAAAGCGCGCGAGCGAGCTGGCTGTCGCTGGCTGAGCACTGTGAGCGGTTTCACTGCTCCCCCTCCACCCAATCCGCCACGAAGACGTTGGTCTCGCGCGTGCCGCCGTTGTTGCGGTTGCTGCTCCAGGCCAAGCGTTTGCCGTCGGGCGAGAACATCGGGAAGGCGTTGAAGATGCTTTCCGTGGTTACGCGCTCCAGTCCGGTGCCGTCTACGTTGATGAGGTACAACTGGAAATCGTAGCCGCGCGTAGAGTGGTGATTGCTGGAAAAAATGATTTTTTTACCCGAAGGATGGAAATAAGGCGCCCAATTGGCTTTGCCAAGGCGCGTTACCTGACGCAGGTTGGAGCCGTCGGCGTTGCAGACGAAGATTTCCATGTGAGTGGGCGCCACTAGGCCCTGGGCCAGCAATTCGCGGTATTCACGGATTTCCTCTTCCGTTTTGGGTCGGCTGGCGCGGAAGACAATCTGGCTGCCGTCGGGGCTGAAGAAAGCGCCGCCGTCGTAGCCCAGGTCGAATGTTATCTGGCGCAGGTTTGAGCCGTCAATGTCCATCGTCCACAGGTCGAGGTCGCCTGAGCGGGTGCTGGTGAAGAGGATTTTATCGCCCTTTGGGCTGACGACGGCTTCGGCGTCGTAGCCGGGGTAATTGGTCAGCTGTTTGACGATGTTGCCCTGCAGGTCGGCAACGTAGATGTCGTAGGAGTCGTAGATGGGCCACAAGTACTTGCCCGAGGGCTGCGGCACGTGCGGACACGAGGCGCCACCGGCCATCGTGCTAGCAAAGAGAATGTGCCTGCCGTCAGGCATAAAGTAGGAGCAGGTAGTGCGGCCTTTGCCACCGCTAATGCTCAAGGGGCGGTAGTTGGGGTTGCCGGCGGCTTTTTCCACCTCCATGGCGTAAATGTGGTCGCATTGCAGGTTCCAGGCAGGGTTGTTGGTTTGGAAGGTGAGCCATTGGCCGTTGGGACTCCAGTAGGCTTCGGCGTTATCGCCGCCAAAGGTGAGTTGGCGGATGTTGCGCAGATATTTTTGTTCGGTAGGGGAGGTGGAGATAGACTCGGTTTGGGTGAATGCGGCACAGGATAAAAGCGTAAAGCTTAGCAGAATGAAAAGGTTGCGCATAGTTACGTGCTTTTGTGTTTAAGCCCGCAAGGTTACGCTGTTTGCGAGCGGCGATTGTCAGGGTTTTGTCAGAAACAGAAGTTGAGGGCAGGGCAGAACCCAAAGAATAGGGGTTGGCGGAGGGAGCCTCGCGAAAGCCGTGTTGGCGCCTTGCCAGCGCGCCGTTTGAGCGGTTTTTCGTAGCCTTGCGCCTCATTTTTTTGATAAAAAAACATATAGACCATGCGTTGGATAATTGGCTACTTGCTGTTTGCTTTGACGGCCATTGCGCCTGCCTTTGCCCAGAAGACCCCACCTGCGGCGACGCCGCGGATAGGTGAACCTTTGTACAATGCCCTCGAGTGGCGCTGTATCGGCCCATTTCGGGGCGGTCGGTCGGCGGCTGTGGTGGGCGTTGCCGGCCGGCCCAATTTGTTTTATTTTGGCGCTACGGGAGGCGGCGTTTGGCGCACCACGGACGGGGGCCGCACGTGGGAAAACATTTCGGACGGCTATTTTGGCGGCTCTATTGGAGCGGTAGAGGTGGCGCCTTCCGACCCTAATGTTCTGTACGTAGGTGGCGGCGAAAAAACGGTGCGCGGCAACGTTAGCGCCGGCACGGGCGTGTGGAAGAGCGTGGACGCGGGCCAGAGCTGGACGTACGTGGGCCTGCCCAACAGCCGCCATATTCCGCGCATACGGGTGCATCCGCAAAACCCAGACCTCGTGTATGCCGCCGTGTTGGGCGACCTGTTCAAGCCGACGCCTGAGCGCGGCGTTTATCGCTCTAAGGACGGCGGGCGCACGTGGGAGCGCATCCTCTTCGCCAACGAAAACGCCGGCGCCGTGGACCTGTGCTTCGACCCCACCAACCCGCGCATCCTATATGCTAGCACCTGGCGCGTGCGCCGCACCCCCTACAGCCTCAGCAGCGGGGGCGAAGGCTCGGCCTTATGGAAAAGCACCGACGGCGGCGATACCTGGACGGAACTGACACGCAACCCCGGCCTACCCCAAAAGGACACCATCGGCATCATTGGCGTCACTGTCTCGCCCGTTAACCCTCAGCGTGTATGGGCCATCTTAGAAGCCCAAAACGGCGGCGTCTTCCGCTCCGACGACGCGGGTAAAACCTGGACAAAACTCAACGACGACCGCAACCTGCGCCAACGAGCCTGGTACTATACGCGCATCTACGCCGATACCTACGATCCCGACAAAGTCTATGTGGTCAACGTGCAATACCACATCTCCAAGGACGGCGGCAAAACCTTCACGGCCAAATCGGCTCCGCACGGCGACCACCACGACCTGTGGATAGCCCCTGAAGACCCCCGGCGCATGATCATCGCCGACGACGGTGGCGCCCAGATCACCTACGACGGCGGCGAAACCTGGAGCACCTATCACAATCAGCCCACCGCTCAGTTCTACCGCGTAACCACCGACAACGCCTTCCCATATCGCATTTATGTAGCCCAGCAGGACAACAGCACCCTTCGCATCCGGCACCGCACCGAAGGCGCCAGCATTGAGGAGCGCGACTGGGAACCCACCGCTGGCGGTGAGTCGGGCCATATCGCTGTGGACCCTACCAACGACGACATCGTCTACGGCGGCTCGTACCACGGCTACCTGACGCGCGTAGATCACCGCCACAAAACCGTCCGCACCATCAACGTCTGGCCTGAAGACAACATGGGCCATGGGGCCGAGGACGCACGCTATCGCTTTCAGTGGAATTTTCCACTTTTCTTCTCGCCCCACGACCCGCGAAAACTGTATGCTGCCTCCAATCACCTGCACGTGAGCACCGACGAAGGACACAGTTGGACAACCATTAGCCCTGACCTGACCACCAACGACCGCGAACGCCAAAAATCCTCCGGAGGGCCCATCACGCAAGACAACACCGGCGTCGAGTATTACTGCACCATCTTCGCTGCCTGCGAGTCGCCTTATGAACCTGGCCTCCTATGGGTAGGCACCGATGACGGCCTTGTCCACGTCAGCCGCGACGGCGGCGCCAACTGGACAAACGTTACGCCGCCCCAACTACCCAAATGGTGTATGATCAACTGCGTCGAACCCGACCCATTCCGCAAAGGCGGCCTCTACATAGCCGCTACTTCCTATAAAATGGGCGACTACAGCCCCTATCTGTTCCACACCGCCGATTACGGCAAAACCTGGCGTAAAATCACTAACGGCATTGCCGCTGAGCACTTTACGCGCGTCGTGCGCGCCGACCCGAAGCGCCGAGGCCTCCTCTATTGCGGCACAGAGCAGGGCATGTACATCAGCTTCGACGACGGCGCTAACTGGCAGCGCTTCCAGCTCAACCTGCCCATTGTGCCTATTACCGACTTAGCCCTCAAAAACGACAACCTCATTGCCGCCACCCAGGGCCGCAGCCTGTGGATCATAGACGACTTGACGGTACTGCATCAAGTGCAAGAAAACATCGGGCAAAAGGACTTTCACCTGTATCAGCCCATGCCCTCCTACCGCATGGAAGGACGCCAGGCGCGCAACCTCAAAACCGCGGGCACAAACCACCCCGGCGGCGTCATGACACACTTCTATTTGAAAAACAAGCCCTCGGAAAAGGATTCTATTGCCTTAGAATTTCTGGACGCACAGGGCAATCTGATCCGGCGCTTTGCCTCTTACCACGATAAAACCGATAAGTTGAGCGACCTGAAAGCGGGCGGTAATCGGTTTGTATGGAACCTGCGCTATCCCGACATCCGGAAATTCGACGGTCTGGTGCTGTGGTCTACCCGCCTCAACGGCCCTAAGGTGCCGCCAGGAGAATACCGCGTGCGTTTGGTGTGGAATGGTCAATCGGCCGAAGAGCGCTTTGCTGTTTTGCCCGACCCGCGCGCCTCAGCGCGGCCTGAAGACTACGCCGCTCAATTTGAGTTCGTCAAGGGGTGCGCCGACAAACTATCGGAAATACACACTGCCATCGAGCAAATCCGAAGCGTCCGCAGCCAGATAAAAGGTTTAGAAAGCCGCCTGCCCAATGAGGAGCGCCTTCAGCCGCTGGGCGAAAAGATGAAGGCGGTGCAAACGGCTATGACGGAAATCGAGGAGGCGCTTTACCAGACCAAAAACCGCTCATCGCAGGACCCGCTCAATTTCCCCGTCCGGCTCAACGACAAGTTGGGCAACGTCATGGAAGTGGCCGCCACAGGCGACTTTCCGCCAACGACGCAGGCCATACAGGTTCGGGATATGCTGTTTGAGCAAATCAACGCCGAGTTAGGGCGTTGGAAACGCATTTGTGAGGCAGACCTGCCTGCGCTCAACCAATTGGTGCGCCAGTTAGAGGTGGCGGTAATTGGGGCGCCTTAAGCATCAGTGCCACCACCAGTCCGTTTTGCCGAAATCGTAATCGAGCAGCACTTCGTCGAGCAAAGGGTCTGCGCCTGGGATGTAAGGGGTCTTCAGGTCGTAGCCCCACATTTTGCCCAAGTTGTGCCAGTACGCCGCCGTCAGACCACCGCGGGTTTCTTTGATGATTTCATAGAAGGGCTTACGGAGTTCCTTCTCGATCATTTTGACCAGCACTTTTCCCTCGGTGACGGTGAGGCTTTTGAGTTGTTGTTCGTAGTCCTTTTCTAAGTCGCGCTTCTCGCGCCGGTAATAGCGACGGCGCTGGCGTTTGTTCATGTCCTGAGTTTCGGCCTGCACCTCTTCGTACAGATGGATGGCTTTCAGGGCGTATGGGTACACCTTGCGCGCGGCTCGAGTGTAGAGAAAATGCTGGCGTCGCTCTTCCTCGCTTTTAAAGATGCGCCGTGCCGATATTCGCACCACCGGCAACGCCATGAGGAAAGTGGAGTCCCCATTGACAACCTCCAGGGTTGCCCAGGCGCCTTTGGGCGCTGCCTGTGCGGCCTCTTGCCAGGGGTCTTCCGCTATCCACTGGGCCTTGCCCATGGACAGGCAGCCAAGCATCAGGATGGCGGTGAAGAAGGGTCGAGCGTGCATGTCTGGCGCTGTCGTATAGCAGTTATTAAAACGCGATAGGCATAATTTCGTTACACCCGGCGAGATATTTATGTCGGTCAGAGCAGTTATTACAATGCGGTTTGGAACACACCAAGCACTTGCAAGCGGCATTTTCTCAATAGTAAGAAGAGGCGGCAGAGTGCGGAAGGTCTGAACGGCCCAGTCGGTGTTTTCCGCGCCGCAAAACAGCGTACTTCAAGCACAAAGAAAAATAAGCGCCACCTTGCATCTACAGGCAAAGGTGGCGCTTTTACTATCGCACTTCGCGAGCTGTCAGTCTATTTCTCGTTGCGCTTGGCTGCGCGAGCAGCACGAGCCTTTGCTAAGGCTTCAGCGCGGCTCATCTTTGTACCTCCTTCAGCTTTAGCCGACTTTTGAGTTGTGGGTGCAGCAGGCGCAAGGCCTTGTTCGGCGCGTTTTGCGGCTCGGGCGGCTCGAGCGATAGATAAGGCTTCGGCGCGGCTCAATTTGGGTTTTTCAGCGGCTGTTGCCGTTTTTTCAGCTTTAGCGGTGGCGGTGGTGAGGCCCTGTTCGGCGCGTTTTGCGGCGCGGGCAGCTCGGGCCTTTGCCAATGCCTCCCTGCGGCTCATCTTCGGGGCCGCAACATTCATAGTTAAATTTTCTCCGCGTTTCACTTTTGTTTTTGCTCCGGTTGTTTTTTGAGTAGTTGAACTGGGTTGGATAGATGTTGTCTGATGTTTCTCTGCTTTTTGCTCTGCAACGCGCTGCGCTACTATGTTCAGATGCGCCAAATGATGCTTGCAATGCCAGGCATAGGAAGCAATAGCCTCTGGCAAGAAAATAACGGCATTGCGTTCGGGATGAAAATAGCCTTTCTCTAAGTCCTCCTCTGTCAAGGACTCCAACAAAGTTACCGCACGCCGATGCAAGGCAGTCAATAGCCGCAAAGAGACTTTGACAGGCACCTCCAAAACATCGGCTGTTTGAGCCCACAAATCTTGTTCATAGGGCTTAATTACCGGCGTTGGCTCTGTGAGCGCCATTTTCAAGCGCAAAAAGGCATTCATGTGCGAGTCCGCTAAATGATGCACCACCTGTCGAACAGTCCATCCGCCTGGGCGATAGGATACATCGAAGTGACTTCGGCCAATCTTGCGAAGGACTTTTCGCAGCTCCGTAGGCAAGCGTTCGATGATTTGAATGTTTTCGCGCGTTTGCGCGAGCGAGTAGGTCTTTCCGTACTCAAACTTGCCAATGGGGTAGCGCAAGTTATCTATGCTTTTCATGCGTTCAGAATGATTGGTGAAAATAGATGAAGCATCTTCTGATGAAAGGTTTGACGGTTGCGATTCTTGTTTTGGAGTCGCGGGGGCCTTCGCCTCTTGTCTTGGCGGTCGGAACAGTTTTTTTAGCGACTTAATGATATCCATTGCTGTATATGTTTACGCTGTCGAAAATGGCCAGGCGCCTGTCTACTTTCTTGGCGCGCTGGATGCTTATTGGATATTTGCTGGAAATACTCTGATCCATTCTTTTAGCAGAGGGCAAAACAGCACTCTTTTGCTGCCGAAGCAGCAATCGTTAGTAACGACCTCTGCCCACATCAGGACACACTTACAGGCAGATAGCATCGTCCCCATACACGCTTCCCAAAAACGGCACACAGCTGCGTTTAAGTATGTCTTACTTTTCAAAAGAAGGGAACAAACAAAACACCTGCTGTTTATTGCTTCGTCAGCCCTCTTGTTTTGGAAATACGCTGCAAAGATACGCGCTCTCAAAACATAGGTATGCGTATCGAACAGTTTTTTTTGAAAAAATGTGGCGAGAACGGGTGGTCTTTATGCCTTGCTTTGCTTTTCTGTGCGTGTAATTTTTTTCGTAAAATTTTGTAAATTAGCGTTTTGGACTCATAGCAAAGAGTGTTCAGACTGCTCCAGGGTTTCATCTACTGACACGAAGCGTTTATTCGCAATAACTGATGTTATGTACTGCTTAGATGGAGTGCCTTGTTGGCGACCCGCTTTCTATCAGAAGCCGTTTTGGCTGGACGCTCTATCCTCCCGACAAATCTTTCCGCTCGGCATGAGATGTTCATTCATGATGGGGTGTTTGTCAAGAGGTTACAGATAGAGAAGGAGGTGTTTTGCCTACTACATCCGATGGATCGGGCGGTTAAAGAAAGTTAGATATCTGTGACCTTTAATAAAATAATAAGTAAGCCGTTTTTCAGGAAGGTCGCTGTGCTTTCTGAACTTTTTTCTGACGGCGAAAGGCCGTAAAGATTTTTGAATTTTTCATAGAAAAACTGCAGAGAGCCGCAGAGAAGTGCAGAACCTTATTTCCGTCGGCGCGGTCGTCGGTGGCCTCGGCAGTTACAATTTGAGCCGCAATGAGCCGCTTATAGTATGAAAAAAGTAGGTATCAATGGGTTAGAATACCGATTGACTTTTCGGATGTTTGCGGATGAAAAAGGCTTAATCGGTAAATGCTTCCTCTGCCTTTGCAAAAAACGAACAAAGTCATGGGTTTTCAACGGGTAACGATATTAGAGAATCAAACGGACATGCTGCTCTTTGTGCGTCGGCTCTTAGACGACGTGCAGGCCTTCGAATACATGCTGGAAAACGGCTGGTTTGAAGACGACATCGTGCGCATCGGCGCGGAGCAAGAAATGTGTTTGGTGCACAACAAGACGTACAAGCCAGCCACGATAAACATGGAAGTGCTGGCGAAATTGACGGATGCGCCCTGGTGCGTTACAGAGTTAGCCCGGTTCAATCTGGAGACAAACTTGTCGCCTCAGGAATTTGTCGGAGATTGTTTGCAACAGTTGGAGGCTGAAAATCTGCGCTATCTGGCGCGCATTCAAGAGGTGCTTAATGAGTTTGACGCTTCTATCGTGTTGTGTGGCGTGCTGCCCACGCTGCGCAAGCACGATCTTGAGATGCATAACCTGACGCCAGTGGATCGGTACTACGCGCTCATGGCGGCCATTCAAAAGAACCTGCTGGGGACGGCCTTTGAGCTGCGCATTGAGGGCGTAGATGAGCTGTTGGTGAAGCATGAGTCCCCCCTTTTGGAGGCTTGCAACACGAGCTTTCAAGTGCATCTGCAAGTGGCGCCTAAAGAGTTTGTGAAGATGTACAACATCGCGCAAACGCTGGCAGGGCCTACGGTGGCCATCGCCGCCAATTCGCCCTTGGTGTTCGGCCGGCGCCTGTGGGCCGAGACGCGCATTGCTTTATTCCAACAAAGCTTAGACACACGCACCACCGCCGACCACATGCGCGAGCGCCTACCGCGCGTCAACTTCGGCTCGGGCTGGCTGGTGGGCGACATCACTGAAATTTACAAGGAAGACATCAGTCGCTTCCGCGTGCTGCTGGCGGGCAACATAGAGGAGGACTCGCTCAACGCCATCGCCCAGGGCAAAGTACCCAAACTGCGCGCCTTACAAATACACAACTCTACCGTCTATCGGTGGAACCGCCCTTGCTACGGCATCTCGCCCAACGGCAAGCCACACCTGCGCATCGAAAACCGCGTCATGCCCGCCGGGCCAACCGTGGTGGACGCCACCGCTAATGCCGCCTTCTGGCTGGGCGCTATGGTGGGCATGAGCCTGCACTATCCCGACATCACACGCGAACTGTCGTTCGACGACGTGCGCGACAACTTCATCAAAGCCGCCAAATTCGGCATTGACAGCACCTTCAACTGGATTGGCGACCGCAAAATACACGCGCCCGAACTGATCCTGAAAGAACTGTTGCCCTTAGCCAAAGAAGGCCTCAAACACCGCAAAGTCAACAAAAGCGACATTGATAAATATCTGGGCATCATAGAAGCGCGCGCCAAAGCCCACAAAACCGGCGCCCGCTGGGCCTTGCGCTCCTACACCGCGCTCAAACACCAGGTTACCAACGACGAAGCCGTATCTTGCCTCACCGCAGCCATGATCAAAAATCAACAACAAAACCAACCCGTGCACACCTGGAAGGAAACCACCGCCGACGACCTCATAGACTGGCATCCCTCCAAATTGAAGGTGGAAGAATTCATGTCCACCGACCTGTTCACCGTGCAGCGCGACGACCTCATCGAATTGGTCGCTGAAATCATGAACTGGCGCCGCATCCGCTATATGCCGGTCGAAAACTCCAAAGGCGAATTGGTCGGCTTAGTCTCTTCGCGCATGCTCCTGCGCTACTTCGCCCGCAGCGGACGGCTGAAAAACAACGAACTGACCACCGTCAAGGAAATTATGGTGGAAAAACCCATCACCGTCACGCCAGAGACCACCATCATGGAGGCCATGAAAATCATGCAACAACACCGCATCGGCTGCCTGCCCGTGGTCAAAGGCAAAGAACTCGTGGGCATCATCACCGAAATGGATTTCCTGCGCATCACCGCGCGACTCATGGAACGCGTGGAAAAATAACTAACCATGCAGGCCTATCACGATCTGTTGCGACACATCCTGCAAAACGGCGTCCGAAAAGACGACCGCACCGGAACCGGCACCCTCAGCGTGTTCGGCTATCAAATGCGCTTCGACCTCCAGAAAGGCTTCCCTTTGGTAACCACCAAAAAAGTGCACCTCAAAAGCGTCATCTACGAACTGCTGTGGTTTCTCAAAGGCGACACCAACATCCGCTACCTCAACGAAAACGGCGTTACCATCTGGGACGAATGGGCCGATGCCAACGGCGACCTGGGCCCCGTCTATGGCAAACAGTGGCGCTCCTGGCAAGGCGCCGACGGACGCACCATAGACCAGATTGCCGAAGCCATACACCTGCTCAAAACCAATCCCGACAGCCGGCGCATCGTCGTCTCGGCGTGGAACGTGGCCGATCTGCCCAACATGGCGCTCGCGCCCTGCCATTGCCTGTTCCAGTTTTACGTGGCCAACGGGCGCCTGTCGTGCCAGCTGTACCAGCGCAGCGCCGACGTGTTTCTGGGCGTGCCGTTCAACATCGCTTCCTATGCCCTCCTCACGCTCATGATGGCCCAGGTGTGCGACTTAGCGCCCGGCGAGTTCATCCACACCTTTGGCGATGTGCACATCTACCTCAACCACTTAGAGCAGGTGAACCTCCAGCTCTCGCGTGAACCGCGACCACTGCCTGCAATGCGCCTGAACCCGGCTGTGCGCGACCTGTTCGCCTTCCAATACGAAGACTTCGAACTGCTCAACTACGACCCCTGGCCCGCTATTAAAGCGCCCGTGGCGGTGTGAATGCCGTACTACCCTGGTACTTGCTGGGAGTTCGGTGGTACGGGTTCTGCTACGTCAATACAAAGCCTTGCCGCTCCTCTTTCATCCAGGCGCGCAGTTTTTTCTGCAGCTCCAGCCATAGACCGTCTTCATTTTTGAAGCACGTAGGAAATTGCTCGGCTTGCTCGAGTTTTTCCAAAAA
>JANWVR010000059.1 GCA_025056735.1 Saprospiraceae bacterium | reverse complement strand
GTTGAGGTACTTGTAGCTGCACCACACAGCAAAGTCGGCGCCCCATTCGTGCAGGCGCAGCGGCACATTACCTGCTGCGTGAGCCAGGTCGAAGCCGGCATATGCGCCTACGCGGTGCGCTGCTGCTGTAATGGCGGGCAGGTCGTACCACTGGCCCGAATAGTAGTTGACGCCGCCGAAGAGCACTAAGGCAAGGCTATCGCCTGCTTGTTCGATGGCGCGCTCAACGTCAGAGGTGTACAGCACATCCTCGCCTGCCCGCGGCGCAACCTCGATGATGGCATCCTCAGGATCGAAGCCGTGCCAGCGCGCCTGGCTCTCTACTGCGTACTGGTCGCTGGGAAAGGCGCCCGCTTCCATCAGGATGCGATAGCGCTGTGGCGTAGGCCGATAAAACGACACCATCATCAGGTG
Source organism: Saprospiraceae bacterium (assembly GCA_025056735.1). Classification (GTDB taxonomy): domain Bacteria; phylum Bacteroidota; class Bacteroidia; order Chitinophagales; family Saprospiraceae; genus M3007. The sequence goes on along the minus strand of JANWVR010000059.1, from coordinate 67,778 downwards.
CAGGTTGGTCGTCAGCGTGTTCATGACCACCACCTCGTGCGGCAGGGCGCCCACGAGCCGGGCCGTCTGCGGCGTCAGGAACTTGTGGTAGTGCATCCACGGCCGTCGGCCGCGAAAATGGCCCTCAACAGCGTGCTCGGCCCATTGATCGAGCTCTTCCTGCAGTCGCTGGCGCACCGCTTTGGGCTGAAGACCCAGCGAATTGCCGCAGAAGTAAAGCACCGGGTGGCCATCGTGTTGAGGAAAGAGGAACTCACTGCGGTAATGGCGTAGGGGATCTTCCGCATCCCTTTGGCGAGCAAAATCGAGTGTATTCTGGTATTCCATAACCCTTGGTAAGCGCTTGCGCAGCGCGCTGCAAGGATAGGGTATTGGCGGGATATCGGCAGTGCACGCCAGGAAAAACAGAAAATCTAGCGTCGAAGGTGTCTTTTTGAGGCTATTTAGCCAAAAACAGTTGGGTGTCAACAGGCGTTGGCCTTTCTTCGCAACTTGATGCTTTGTCGCCTAATAAATGTACCGCCGAACTTCGTTTTGGCGCCTTCCCGAACTGAAGTTCGGGAATACAGTACCGCCGAACTCCAGTTTGGCGAGGGTGATAAGGTAAAAAATCAGTGCATTCATTTTTTTAACGCTAAATAAACATCAGGCCAAACAAGTTTGGCCGCTACTGTATGAGGCAACATCTTCTGCTGCTCCTCGTCGTATTACCTGCTGGTTTGTTGGCGCAAAAAGCGCCTTCTTCTCCGCCGCCAAAGGCGGAGAAGCGCCCCCTTCAGCACGAAGACGTGCGGCGCTGGCGCAAGATCGAGCGCCCGCAAATCACGCCCGACGGCCAGTGGGTCGCTTATGTGCTTGCGCCCGTTACCGAGGGCGACGCCACCGTTTGCCTTTGGAATGCCGCTACGGGCAAAACGGTCGCCTTTGAGCGCGGCGCAGAACCGCAGTTTTCTGCCGACGGCCGTCATTTTATTTTTAAAATAAAACCGCCGTTGGACACCCTGAAGGCCCAACGCCGCCGCAAGGTAAAAAGCGAAGACCTGCCGCGCGACTCGCTGGCCGTTTACACCCTATCCACCGGCTGGCTGTGGAAGACGCCCGACGTGCTCAGCTTCGCCGTGCCCGAAAAATGGTCGGGCTGGATCGCCTATCGGGCCGAGCCTATGCGCGAGAGCAAAACGCCTAAGGACACCGCCGCGGCTGCCGCGCCTAAGCCCAAAAAGGAGGACGCAAAAGAGAACGGCTCGCGCCTCATCCTGCGCCAATTGGATACGGGCTGGGAAGACACGCTCCCCTACGCGCTGGAGTATCGCTTTGCGCGCCGTGCGCCGGGGTTGCTGGCCGCCACCTCGGGAAGAGACACAGCGCTCAGGGCCGGGGTGTATCGGTTCGACTTCGAGCGGCGCACCTGGACGCCATTGCTCCAGGCCGATAAAGGCAAATTTGCCCAACTGGCTTTAGAAGAGCAGGGGCGCCGGGCGGCTTTTCTGGCAGACTTAGACACCACCCGGGCGACCGTCAGACCCTGGACGCTTTACTATTGGTTGGACGGCACGCCCACGGCGCGCCCCATCGCTGATACGGGCAGCGCGTTTCTGCCGCAGGCGCCGGAGCGCTGGGGCATCAGCGAGCACACTGCCGTTGACTTTAGCGAAGACGGCACGATGCTCTACTTCGGCGTGGCGCCGCCTTTTCCGCAGCCTGACACGACGCTGCTGCCCGAGGAGGTAGTGCAGGTAGAGGTGTGGGCGCACACGCAGCCGCGCATTTACCCGGAGATGGCTAAGCGGTTGGAGGCCGAGCGTAAACGCGGCTTTCCGGTGGTCTGCCATTTGGAGTCGCCTGCGGCGGTGTGGCCGCCGCCGGTGCGCGGCTTCACCGTGTTGGGCGCCGATTTGCCGGAGTGGCAGTTTCAGCCGCAGCGCAACGCCCTGAGGGCGCTGGGCATGACCGAAGAGCCGTACGCCTACCTGAAACAGTGGGAAGGAGAGGCGCCGCGCGACGTGTACGTCGTTGACCTTCAGACCGGTGAGCGCCAGCCCATTGTGCAGGGGCAGCGCTGCAGGCCCTACCTATCGCCAGAAGCCCTCCATGTGGTCTGGTGGCATTTCGCGGATACGGCCTGGTACGGCTGGAGCGTCGAAACGGAACGCGTCATTCGGCTGACGGACAACCGCCAGGTCGCATTTTTCAATGAAAAAAACGACGTGCCCGACTACCCGAACCCATACGGGTTGGCCACCTGGCTGGTCGGCGACGAGGGCGTCCTGCTGTACGACCGCTACGACCTGTGGCTGTTCGACCCAGGGGGCCAAACGGCGCCTCAGCGCCTGACGCGCGGGCGCGAAAGCCGCACCGTTCACCGCTACATTCGCCTCGACCCCGAAGAGCGCGCCGTGGCGCCCGACGCGCGCCTGTTGTTGCACGTCGCGCGCGAAGACACGCGCGACGAAGGCTACGCCTGGTTAGACCTGAAAACGGGAAAACTGACCGCCTGGCTGAGCGGCCCTTTCCGCTATTCGCGCTCGCCGCTGAAGGCAAAGGAGGCTGAGGCGCTGGTTTTTACCAAAGAAAATTACCACACCTTCCCTGACCTGCTGTGGACGGCTCTTCCTGCGCCGGCGTCTTCGCGTACGCCTGTTGAGCGACGCATTTCGGAGGCTAATCCGCAACAAAAGGAGTATCGCTGGGGCAGCATCGAGTTGTTCCGCTGGCTTTCGCCCGCGGGCGATACGCTCCAGGGGCTTCTGGTGAAGCCCGAAGGCTTTGACCCTAAAAAGCAGTATCCGCTCATGGTCAACTTTTATGAGCGCCTTTCCGACGAGTTGCACGCGCACCGCGCGCCGGATTACCACCGCTCGCAGATCAACTACACGATGTACGCCAGCCGTGGCTACGTGGTATTTGCGCCGGATATTCCGTATCGCGTGGGCTATCCGGGCCAAAGCGCTTACGACGCGGTGGTCAGCGGCGTAACGGCTTTAGTTGAACGAGGTTTTATTGACGCGCGCCGCATGGGCCTGCAAGGGCATTCATGGGGCGGCTACCAGACGGCCTACATCATCACACGCACGAACCTGTTCGCCTGTGCGGAAGCTGGCGCACCGGTGGCCAACATGACCTCGGCCTATGGCGGCATCCGTTGGGAGTCGGGACTGGTACGTCAGTTTCAGTACGAACGCCAGCAAAGCCGTATCGGTGGCACGCTGTGGGAATACCCGATGCGCTATTGGGAAAACTCGCCGCTGTTCTTCTTAGACCGCGTGCAGACGCCTTTACTTATTATGCACAACGATAAGGATGGCGCCGTACCCTGGGCCCAAGGCATTGAACTCTACACGGGGCTGCGGCGTTTGGGCAAGCCGGTGTGGATGCTCAACTACAACGACGAACCGCACTGGCCTGTAAAATTGCAAAACCGGGCTGATTTCCAACTGCGAATGCAGCAGTTCTTTGACCACTATTTGCTGGATGCGCCCAAGCCGCGATGGATGGAGGAAGGCATTGCGCCCGCCGAGAAAGGCATCCGCCAGGGCTTGGAAACCCTCTCTCCACAGCGGCATTAAGCCGCGCCAACGCGACACGTCTGTGAGTGTGACTTCAGTCACGTTTTTTGGTCTGAGGGCGGGCTTACCTTTGTATCGTTTTCAGGGAAACTACTCTTTGTCAAATTAAAAATCGTATTCGTTATGAAAATTGAGCAAATCTATACCGGGTGCTTAGCGCAAGGGGCCTATTACATCGAGAGCGAAGGCGAAGCCGTAGTGATTGACCCGCTGCGCGAGGTAACGCCCTACTTAGAGCGCGCCGAAAAGGATGGCGCTAGAATTAAGTACGTCTTCGAGACGCATTTCCACGCCGATTTCGTGAGCGGCCACGTGGATTTGAGCAAAAAGACTGGCGCGCCCATTGTTTACGGCCCGAATGCCAACCCGACGTTCGAGGCTTACATTGCTAAAGACGGGGAGGAATTCAAGGTGGGCAAGCTGACCTTCCGCGTCCTGCACACGCCGGGTCACACGATGGAGAGCACGTGCTATCTGCTGATAGATGAAAACGGCAAGGAGCGCGCCCTGTTCTCAGGCGACACGCTGTTCATTGGCGATGTGGGGCGTCCTGACTTAGCCCAAAAGGCAGCTAACATGACGCAGGAGCAGCTGGCAGGTACGCTGTACGACTCGCTGCGCACTAAGATTATGACGCTGCCCGACGATGTCATCGTCTATCCGGCACACGGCGCTGGCTCGGCTTGTGGCAAGAACATGTCGAAGGAGACCTTTGACACGCTGGGCCACCAGAAGCAGACCAACTACGCGCTGCGCGCTAACATGACGAAGGAAGAATTCATTAAGGAGGTAACGACAGGCCTGACGCCTCCGCCGGCATATTTTCCACTTAATGTGGCGCTCAATAAGCACGGCTACGACAGCATTGACGAAGTGATGCAACGCGGCACGCGCGCGCTGTCGCCGGCGGCGTTTGAGGCGGTAGCCAACGAAACCGGCGCGCTCATTCTGGATACGCGCGACCCGCAAACCTTTGCCAAAGGCTTTGTGCCGAATTCCATCAACATCGGTCTGGACGGCCAGTTTGCTCCCTGGGTGGGCGCGCTTATCCCAGATGTGAAGCAGCAAATTCTGATTATTGCTGAGCCGGGCCGCGAGGAAGAGGCCGTCATGCGTCTGGCACGGGTGGGCTACGACTACTGTTTAGGCTACTTAGAGGGCGGCTTTGAAGCCTGGAAAGCGGCCGGCAGAGAAGTGGATAGTATCGAGAGCATCACTGCTCAAGAGCTGGCCGAGCGCCTGAAGGCCGACCCGAGTGCTCCCATCTTTGACGTGCGTCGTAAGAGCGAGTATGATAGCGAGCACATCGAGAACGCCGAGAACACACCGTTGGATTACATCAACCAGCACATGGCCGAGATTCCCAAAAACCGCCCGGCCTATGTACATTGCGCCGGCGGCTACCGTTCCATGATCTTTGCCAGTATCCTGCGCGCCCGCGGCTACGACAACTTAGTGGATGTAAAAGGCGGCTTTAAGGCCATCAAAGAAAGCGGTCTGTTCAAGACAACGGACTACGTTTGTCCATCCACGTTGTTGTGAGCATCGGCGTAAGCCCAAAGGCAGTGCCCGGATAACGTGGAAAGGGGGCAAGGCGCTCCGAGCATCTACGTTTTCCGGGCTTCTTCCTACCTTTAGCCGGCTTTACGAACCGATGGTAGGATGTACATTGCCTTCAACCCGCACTGGTATGCGCGCGCATTAGAGGAGCAACGCCTTCGGGCGCCGCACATGATGACGAAGTTTGCCCAAAACGACGTCCGTGTGGCCGGCCAGATTCGCGGCTTAGTTATTGAGCACCACGTCAGCGGGTGGTTTCGTGAGCATTACCCGGCGTGCTACGTCGAACCGGACAATTACCAGCGTTGGACGGCCGTGTGCAGCCACGATTTTAAACTAAAAACGCCCGCTGGCCTGCTGTGCATAGACGTGTCGGGCCCTCGCAAGGACGGCTCTTTCGGCACTTATGACTACAAGCCTCGGAGCGGGGTGGATTACCATATCTTGTGCCGGCCAATGGGCTTCATTCGGTGGGACGATTGCGATTACTACAAAGGCTTCGAGATACTGGGCGTAGTCGAGGCGAGACATTTTCAGCATACGGTTTTTCCTGGCCACATCCTCCCATTTCATACCTGGCTAAAAAATATCGGTTTATGACGCACGGCGAACACTCCTGGACGGCAGATATTGTGCTGGAAGAGCGCCCTGACCTTTTGCAGCGCATTGAGCGCTATCGCAAGCGCTACCCAAGCCGGGATGTGGAGGCTTACATCGAGAGAGTGAAACAGGACGCCCGGCTGGACAAAGCAAAGCAATACCTGCTTGCGCAGGCCCATGCACGGGCGCGGAGGATTGGCTCATCGTGCATGACCTACATCGAGCAAAGCCTGCAGCAGGGCCGATACGCTGAAGAGTATTTGAAAGGCAACGCCTATCCCTTTGAGCGGATGCTGCATTACATAGAAAACGGCAGCCGCATAGACCTGTACTGCCAGGACTTCCGAGAGGTGGATTTGCCGGAAAATTCAATTGACTGGATTATTACCGATCCGCCTTACCCGCAGAAATATCTGCCGCTTTATCGCGATCTGGCGCTTTTTGCGCGGCGCGTGTTGCGCCCTGGCGGCGGGCTGTTGGCCATGGTGGGGCAGTCTTACCTGCCGGAGATTTTCCAGCTGATGTCGGTGGAAGGGTTGAAGTACAACTGGACGTTGTGCTACCTGACGCCGGGTGGCCAATCGCCGCAGCTGTGGCAGCGCAAGGTGAATACGTTTTGGAAGCCCGTTCTATGGTTTAGCAAAGGTGAAAACAAGCGCTGGATAGGCGACGTGGTCAAGAGCGATGTGAACGACAACGACAAAACGTACCATTTTTGGGGCCAGTCGGTGTCAGGCATGACCGACCTGTTGCAAAAGGTATCGTATGTGGGGGAAACCATCCTCGACCCTTTCATGGGCGGCGGCGCCACAGGAGCAGCTTGTTTGCTGCATCGGCGGCATTTCATCGGTATTGAAATTGAAAAAGGTGTTTTTGCCACTGCAGAGGAACGCCTCAGGGCGCTACAAAAAGCCCTGTAATTGAGCAGTGGCAAGCAAAGACAGATATGGCTTTACTTTTCTATTTCATAACAAAAACAACGACTGCTCTCGTATGGACACATTACAACAACCCTGGCCCTGGTGGGCGGCAGGCATTCTCATCGGCCTGACGGTACCCATTTTGCTCTTGGTGGGCAACAAGCACTTCGGCATTTCGGGCAACCTGCGCCACATTTGCGCAGCATGTTTTCCAGCCAACATTCGTTTTTTTCAGTACAACTGGCACAAAGAGGCATGGAACCTCTTTTTTGTAGCCGGTGTTTTCCTCGGTGCTGTAATCGCTACGGTCTGGCTTAAAGACCCTAATCCGGTTCAGATACATCCCGACTTAGCGCGCGATTTAGCGGCTGTGGGCGTTACCAACACGGAGCATTTAGTGCCTCGGGACCTCTTTAGTTGGGATACCCTGCTCACGCTGCGCGGTTTCATTCTCATGGTTATTGGCGGCTTTTTAGTCGGTTTTGGTACCCGATATGCCGGCGGCTGCACTTCAGGCCACGCCATTATGGGTCTATCTACCCTGCAATGGCCGTCGTTGGTGGCGACCATCAGCTTCATGGCCGGCGGCTTTCTGATGACGCACCTTCTATTACCCTACATCCTGGCTTTGTAAGTTCTTTTATCAAAAAACAACAACTATGGAAAATACCATCACAACATACCGGCAAACCCTTCCCGCTGAAGCGGACGCCGAAGTGCGTTCGCTGCACGCGATGTGCATCAACGAGTCTGAAATAGAGCACCCCTGGTATCACAATCTGGCCTATCTGGCGGTGGGCGTTTTATTCGGCATAGTCCTGGTAAAGGCCGAGATCATCTCTTGGTTTCGCATTCAGGAAATGTTTCGTTTAAAGTCGTTCCACATGTATGGCGTCATTGGGACGGCCGTCGTAGTGGGTGCGCTATCGGTATTTCTTATTAAGACCTTGAAAGCCCGCACGCTCTACGGCGAGCCAATCACGTTTGGCAATAAGACCTTTAACAAAGGCCAGGTCATCGGCGGTTTGATTTTTGGTCTGGGCTGGGCAATGACGGGCGCCTGCCCCGGGCCGTTGTTTGCCCAGATCGGCACGGGTGCTACGGTTACTGTCGTAACGTTGGCAAGTGCCATTGCCGGTACGTGGTTCTACGGCTATTTGCGCGAGCGCCTGCCGCATTGAGGCGGCGGGCAACGCAAAGGGGGCATTGCTGCAGACGAGAGAGCAGCGATGCCCCTTACCTTTGCGCGCGTTTTCAAGCCATAAAAACACGTTGTCCGTGTCCGATTTTCTGCACGAATTGCGGCGACGCCGCACGTTTGCCATTATAGCCCACCCCGATGCCGGAAAAACGACTCTCACCGAAAAACTGCTGCTCTTTGGCGGCGCTATCCAGACGGCTGGCGCAGTGAAGAGCAACAAGATCAAAAAGGCCACTGTGTCTGACTTTATGGAGATCGAGCGTCAGCGCGGTATCTCGGTGAGCACCTCGGTCATGGGTTTTGAGTATCGCGATTTGCAGATCAACATCTTAGACACTCCGGGCCACGAGGACTTTGCCGAAGACACCTACCGCACCCTGACGGCAGTGGACTCGGCGGTAGTGGTTGTGGATGCAGCCAAGGGCGTAGAGACGCAGACGGAGAAACTGACCCAGGTGTGCCGCATGCGGGCCACACCTATTATATTCTTTGTAAATAAACTCGACCGCGAGGGCTTAGACCCGTTTGACCTCCTGGACGAGATTGAAAAAAAACTCTCCGTCAAGGTGCGCCCCTTATCATGGCCCATTGGCATGGGGCAGCGCTTCCAGGGGGTGTACAGCCTTTACGAGAGGCGCTTGGTGCTTTTCCAACCGCACGGCAAACAACAAGAGGAGGAAAGCATCGTCTTTGAGGACGTGCAAGACCCGACACTGGAACGGTATATTGGCGAAAGCGCCGCCCGCCAGCTGCGAGAGGACGTGGAAACCATCGAGGTCGTGTATCCGCCCTTTGACCGCGAGGCGTATTTGCGCGGCGACATCTGCCCAGTTTTCTTTGGCTCGGCGGTCAACAACTTTGGCGTGCGCGAGCTGCTCGATTGCTTTGTGGACATTGCCCCTCTGCCACTGCCTCGCCAGACGGAGGAGCGTCTTGTACGGCCCGAAGAGGAAAAGTTCAGCGGCTTTGTGTTCAAGATTTTTGCCAACATGGACCCGCGCCACCGCGATCGCATCGCCTTCTTGCGCGTGTGTTCGGGCCGCTTTGAACGCAACAAGAACTACCGCCATGTTCGGCTGGAGCGCGACCTGAAGTTCCCGTCGCCTACCATGTTCATGGCCAGCAAAAAAACCCTGCTCGAAGAGGCCTATCCAGGTGATGTAGTGGGCCTATACGACTCTGGCAATTTTAAAATTGGCGATACGCTCACCGAAGGCGAAGTATTGCACTTCAAAGGCATCCCGTCGTTTAGCCCCGAGCAATTCCGCTACGTGGAGAACGCAGACCCGCTCAAGCAAAAGCAATTTGCCAAAGGCCTGGAACAGCTCATGGACGAGGGGGTGGCCCAGCTGTTCGTGCACCAAAGCGACGGCCGCCGGATTGTGGGCACAGTGGGCCTGCTCCAGTTTGAAGTCCTTCAATACCGATTGGAGGCAGAGTACGGCGCCAAGTGCCGATACGAACCCATTCAGCTGCACAAAGCCTGCTGGATCAGCAGCGACGATCCTAAAGCGCTTCAAGAATTTTTGGAACGCCGCAAACGCGACATCGCCCGCGATCGCCACGGCGATTGGGTCTTCTTAGCTGAAACAGCCTGGATACTGCAGACTGTGCAGGAAAATTTTCCGAAAATTCGCTTTCGCTTCACCTCTGAAGCCTAATGACTCCATCACCTTTGTTGCCCAACTATGCTCATGCACGCAGACTACGGTCTCTCTCGACTTAAGCACACCGAAGCAGGCAACTTTTTCCTTATTGCTGGGCCGTGCGCCATCGAGGGCGAGCAAATGGCCTTCGATATCGCCGGCCAGGTGCACGAGATGTGCACACAGCTGGCCATACCCTACATATTTAAAGGCAGCTACCGCAAAGCCAACCGTAGCCGGGGCGACTCGTTTACGGGCATCGGCGATGAAAAAGCGCTCGACATCCTGAAAGCCGTGGGCGACGCCCTCGACGTGCCGGTAACAACCGATATCCACAGCGAGCCGGAGGCTGCCCTTGCTGCTCAAAGCGTGGACGTGCTCCAGATTCCGGCTTTTCTGTGCCGCCAGACCAGCCTGTTGGTCGCAGCAGCGCACACGGGCAAGGTGGTCAACATCAAGAAGGGGCAGTTTGTCAGCCCGGAGGCCATGCACTTCGCCCGCCAGAAAGTGGTGGACGCCGGCAATGAGCGCGTGTGGCTCACCGAGCGCGGCACGATGTTCGGCTACTCCGACCTGATTGTGGACTTTCGGAGCGTGCCCATCATGCAAGCCTCGGGCAGCCCGGTAGTGGTGGATTGCACGCACTCGCTTCAGCAGCCCAACCAGAGCAGCGGCATTACCGGAGGACGCCCAGCCCTTATTGCCACTATCGCCCGCGCTGCTGTGGCTGTCGGCGCCGACGGGCTCTTCATCGAAACCCACCCTAAGCCTGCCGAAGCCAAATCCGATGGCGCCAACATGCTGCCTCTGGCGCAACTGCGCCCACTGTTGGAGCAGTTAGTGGAAATTCGCCAGACTATCCGCCGTTTAGCCCATTAAAAGGCCATTAAAAAAGCGGCTGATGTGTCTAAATCGTGAATTTAAAAGAGCGCTTCTTTGAAATTGTAATACGCACACTATTTTTACCGCCGAAAAAAGCACTTCCGAGGAAGACAACTCTTATTGCTCCCGTGGATTTTTTTCCAAACCACGCCCACCACAACATCGTCTTGCTGCATCTTAATTATCGAAACGGGTCGAAACAGAACGGAAAAACCCGGCGGAGTTTCAGAGTTTGTTTTCTAAAGGAGTTGTTTTTGGCACTGCATTTTAAACCATTCTTTAACTAAAAACTAAACCGCAGCATGACAGCAGCAAAAAACACTCCTGCCAAAAAACAGCAAATGGAATTTAGCGCGATCTTCCCGTTCATCGCGATTCCGCTGTGCTTCATCCTGTCCACGATCATCTACAAGTTCGTGTTTGGCGATCCATCGCACTTCGTGGATGGCGATCCGAACAAAGACCCGCTGCCCGGCGACTACTTCGGTACCATTTATAAGGGTGGTTGGGTAGTGCCGATCCTGCTGGGTATGGCCTTCATGGCGATCGTCTTCGTGTTGGAGCGTTTCATTACGCTTAACAAGGCTGCCGGTAAAGGCAGGGTGGACGATTTTGTGCGGGCTGTGAAGAGCGCCTTAGACCGCGGCGACATTCAAGGCGCCATCGCTGCTTGCGATAAGCAAAAAGGTTCGGTGGCCAATGTTGTGCGCGCAGGTTTGGTCAAGTATGACGAAATGACGCGCGTAACGGGCATGGAAAAAGACGAGAAGATCGTTGCCATCCAAAAAGAAATTGAAGAAGCCACGACGCTGGAACTCCCCATGTTGGAGCGCAACCTGAACATCCTGGCCACGCTGGCTTCGGTAGCCACGCTTATCGGTCTGTTTGGTACAGTGCTCGGGATGATTCGCGCCTTCGCGGCCCTTTCGACAGCCGGTGCGCCCGACTCGACGCAGCTGGCCATGGGTATCTCAGAGGCCCTCATTAACACCGCTCTCGGTATCGGCACCTCTGCTATCGCCATCATCATGTATAACTTCTTCACCTCGCGTATTGACGGCATGACGTACCGGATTGACGAGGCCGGCTACAGCCTCACCCAAACGTTCGCCGCTACGCAGCATTAATTTTCTGTATCATCACTCATAAAAACGAAATCTGCCCGGCTTATCCCGGCTGCGCCTTCAGTAAGTCGGGCAGATTCTAACCGAAAACAGGACTATGCCTAAGCACAAGCCACCCCGTCACACGCCCTCGATTGACATGACCGCCATGTGCGACGTGTCGTTCCTGTTGCTAACCTTTTTCATGCTTACTGCTAAGGCCAAACCGCAGGAACCCGTCGTGGTGGATACGCCTTCGTCTATATCCGAGACCAAGCTGCCTGAGTCAGGTACGCTGACGATCTTGGTGGACAAAGAGGGAAAGATCTTCTTAGATATGACGGGTCAGCATACCCGTTATGCGCTCATTTCGGACATGAACTCACAGTACCAGATGGGCCTGACGGAAGAAGAGATGAAAAAATTCTCCATCTTCGGCGCTTTCGGCGTACCGCGGAAAGACCTCCGGAAATGGCTGGCTATGAACTCGTCAGAGCGACAAAACGCTGCCAATTTCCCAGGCATACCCGCCGATACGGTGGGCAATGAGCTCGGCCCGTGGATACATAATGCCCGATTGGCCCAATTCCGCCTGAAACAGGAAGGCATCGTGCCGGAAGAGTACGTCATCGTCCTGAAGGCTGACAAAGACACGCCTTACTCGGCAATACAGAAAGTTTTGAACACGCTTTCGGACATCAACGTCAACAAATTCAACCTCATCACCAACTTAGAAGCAGACCCGAACAAAACTCAGGGTCTGTAGTGCTCTCCTGCATGTGAGGTACCGTGCACACCTTTTTCATTGAACACTTTTAACAGCGCATACCCATGGCTGAAATTCAAACCGCTGATAGTGGCGCCCGAAAGAAAGGCGAAGGCAAAGTCCGGGCTAAAAAACTTTCTACCCGGGTGGACCTTACTCCCATGGTAGACCTGGCTTTCTTGCTCATCACGTTCTTCATGTTGACCACGACGTTGGCCAAGCCACAAATCATGCCCGTGGTCATGCCTGAAAAGAAGATTACGGAAGAAGATGTGGTGGAAACCAAAGAGTCCCAGGTGCTTACACTTCTTTTGGGCGCTAACGACAAAGTCTATTACTACGAAGGCATCACGGATGCCAAACTGGACTCTACCGACTATTCGGCAGAAGGGCTTCGCAAAGTGATCTTAGACAAAAAGCGCCGCGTCAAAGAAGAATGGGGCGACATGGAGCGCGAAGACCCGAAAAATCCCGGGCAGAAAAAAATGATTTCGCGCTTGAACGTCTTGATTAAGCCTACCAAAGACGCGCGCTACAAAAACTTGGTGGATGCCTTCGATGAGATGAAAATCACAAACGTCGCCATGTATGTGTTGCTCGACATATCCGAGCAGGAAGAGGAATTCATCCGAAACCCGGCAGGCGGCCTGAAGTTCTCGGTGGAAGAACAAATCGAAGCCATCCAAAAAGCCACCAAAAAAGCACAATAGCCCTCTCTCCGCATAGGACAACACCCATCTGATGCACAACTAAAAAAAGGACTCATCATGGCAGAACAAAATGGCGCTTCCGCTTATCGCGATATGCTGGATATCATATTCGCTTCGCGCAACCGCGAATACGGAGCGTATCAGCTGCGCCGAGCATATCCAAAATACATGGGGCGGGCACTGGCCTATGGCACAGGGCTAATCATCCTGTTCTTCTCTCTGCCGTTCATCCTTTCCAAGATGACGGACGTGTTCAAAAAAGAAGATCAGATGATCGAAGTAACTGCCGAGCTTGGCCCACCACCAGATATTGACCCTAACAACCCGCCACCGCCACCACCGCCGCCACCGCCCACACCGCCACCGCCCACGCGCTCAACCATTCAGTTCGTCCCGCCTGTCATTAAAAAAGATGAGCAGGTGGCCGACCAGGAGCCGCCAACGGTGGAAGAAGTCATCGAGACAAAGGCCGACGTTGGTAAGGAAACCAAAAAGGGTACCGATGATGCGCCACCGGAAATCATAGATAACCCGGTCGTGGCGAAAGTGGTCGAGGCGCCACCGCGTCAAGAAGAAAAAACGTTTGAGATCTTCGACATTCAAAAGCCGCCCAGTTTCCCGGGAGGCGAAACAGAGCTGCTTAAGTATCTGTCGGAAAATATCAAATACCCACCATTAGCCCGCGAGAACAACATCCAAGGGCAGGTTGTGCTCTCCTTCGTCGTGGGTAAAAAAGGTGAAATCACCGACGTGCAAATCATCAAAGACATTGGCGGCGGCTGCGGTAAAGAAGCCGTCCGCGTCGTCGAAAGCATGCCACGCTGGATACCTGGCGAAGCCAACGGTAACCCGGTGAAAGTGCGCTTTACCCTGCCCGTGCGCTTCCGACTCGAGTAAATCATCAAGAACGTTTTCTCTTTCATACAGCCGACCCGTAGTTTCAACGGGCCGGCTGTATGCTTTTAGAGACTCCTACGTCTATCTGACCTCTCCGCTTATAGACGCCAAGCCCTACCTTTGCAGCTCATAAAACTATTCCACTGCGGGTTTTAAACTTGCGCGCTAATCACATCGTTTTAAGCCCGAAAATGGCGTCCGCACCGCTCCTTCTTCATCATGAAGCACATCCGCAACTTCTGCATCATAGCCCACATTGATCACGGCAAAAGCACGCTGGCCGACCGCCTGCTAGAGTACACCAAAACCATCAGCCAGCGGGATATGCAAGACCAGGCCTTAGACAACATGGACTTAGAGCGCGAGCGCGGCATCACCATCAAAAGCCACGCTATCCAGATGCGCTACACGCATCCCGCCGACGTACAGGAGTACATCTTCAACCTCATTGATACACCCGGCCATGTGGACTTCTCCTACGAAGTCAGCCGCGCTATCGCCGCCTGCGAAGGCGCTTTGCTGCTGGTGGATGCCACACAAGGCATTCAAGCCCAGACCATTAGCAACCTGTACTTAGCCATTGACCACGACTTGGAGATCATCCCCATCGTCAATAAAGTGGACATGGAAAGCGCCGACATCGAGGGTACGCAAGACCAAATTATTGACCTCATTGGCTGCCAACGCGAAGACATTATCAGTGCCTCGGGCCGAACGGGCCAGGGCATCGAAGAAATTATGGCTGCCGTCGTCAACCGCATCCCACCGCCCAAAGGCGACCCAGAAGCACCGCTGCAAGCCATGATCTTCGACTCGATGTTCAACAGCTACCGGGGCGTAATCACCTATGTGCGCGTTGTCAACGGCACGCTGCGCAAGGGCGACAAAATCCGCTTCATGGCCACGGGCAAAGAAGTCGTCGCCGAGGAAGTAGGCATCCTGCGCATGGGCCTGCATGAAACCAGCGAGCTTGCTGCCGGCAACGTCGGCTATATCATTACCGGCATCAAAACCAGCCGCGAAATCAAAGTGGGCGATACCGTAACCCATGTGGCTCGCCCCTGCGACGCTCCCGTCAAAGGGTTTGAAGAGGTGAAGCCTATGGTCTTCGCCGGCGTCTTCCCCTTAGACAACGACGACTTCGAAGACTTGCGCGACTCCTTAGAAAAACTCCAGCTCAACGACGCCTCGCTCGTTTTCGAGCCCGTAACCTCCGCCGCCTTGGGCTTCGGCTTCCGCTGCGGCTTCCTGGGCATGCTCCACATGGAAATCGTCCAGGAGCGCCTCCAACGCGAGTTTAACCAGGACATCATCACTACCGTGCCTAATGTACCTTACTTCGCCACCGACGTCAAAGGGCGACGGTTTGAAGTGCGACAGCCGTCCGAACTCCCCGAGCCAAACCATTTGAAGTCTGTGGAAGAGCCGTACATCTACGCCCAGATCATCACCAAGCCCGAGTACATCGGCAACATCATGAGCCTGTGCATGGACAAGCGAGGCATCCTGCAACGGCAAAACTACCTGACTCCTACGCGCGTGGAAATCATCTTCCACATGCCGCTGGCTGAAATTGTCTTCGACTTTTATGACAAGCTCAAGTCCATGACGCGAGGCTATGCGTCCTTCGACTACCACTTGCTGGACTACCGGGAAACGGATGTCGTAAAACTGGAAATTCGCCTCAATGGCGAAGTAGTGGATGCTTTTAGCTCCTTGGTGCACCGCTCAAAAGCCGAATATCTGGGCCGCCGCATGTGCGAAAAACTCAAGGAACTCATTCCGCGCCAGCAGTTCCAGATACCCATCCAGGCCTGCATCGGGAATAAGCCTATTGCTCGCGAAACCATCAGCGCCCTACGCAAAGACGTAACCGCCAAATGCTACGGCGGCGATATCACGCGAAAACGCAAACTGTTGGAAAAGCAGAAAGAGGGCAAAAAGCGCATGCGCCAGTTTGGCACCGTAGAGGTACCGCAAGAAGCCTTCCTCAAAGTGCTTCAGATCAACAACAACTGACGTTCTCTTCAGCGGCGAAGGCCACTTCCAAAAATTCGCTCAAAATCATGGCTGTCGCGCCCCACACAACGTGACCCTCTACGTCGAAATAAGGCGTATTGCGCAGCGTCAGCCCTCGCCCTACGGGGATGTCTATTATTTTACGACTTTCCGGAGCACTCAACAGCGCCAGTGACGGCGTCAGAATGATCTCTACCTCTCCTGCCTGAGGACGGAAATCTACCGGTTCGCGCAGGACTCCCACGAACGGATGCACCAAAAAATGACTGACAGGGATGTACAATTCCGTCAGCCGACCGATAATTTCCACGGCGTCTGCAGGCACACCGACCTCTTCCTCTGCTTCGCGCAGCGCCACGTTGACCAAAGCGCCATCGGCCTCCTCCCACCGGCCGCCTGGAAAGCTTACTTGACCGCTGTGCTGGTCGCGCGGGTTCACCGTGCGGCGGATAAGTACTGTGCGCCAGACACCGTCGTCGTGCCGGTGCAACAGGTTGAGCACACATGCAACGCGCGCATCGGGTGGCGGCGCAGGCAGGCGCTGCAAATCCTCCACGCGGCGCACATGGGCCATGCGGTATTGGGCCGCTCGCCCCGGTAGAGGCGCGCGCAGGCGAGCACGAAGGTGGTCGAGCCAAGGATCAACAACAGACATGGGCGGAATAAACGAGGAGATTACGACCCATCTTAAAAAGTGGAAAAAGGCCAAAAAAGTTTAGCAAGGTCGCCGTTATGACCACCCTTCAAATTCTAATCTTTCTCCCATTTTTTCTTCATTAAATCGTCCCTCATGCCAGGCTAAGTGGCCGCTGACGATGGTCGAAAGCACCCGGCCATGGAAGGTGTGGCCCTCGAAGGGCGACCAGCCGCATTTATACAAAATGTTTTCAGGCCTCACCGTCCAGCGATGCTTGACGTCCACTATTGCTAAGTCGGCCCAATAACCTTCCTCGATGAACCCGCGTTCGCGCAGGCGGAAGGCAATCGCGGGCGCATGACACATCTTCTCCACGATTTTTTCTAAGGAAATTTTGCCAGCATGGTACAGGTCCAGCATGACGTTGAGGCCGTGCTGGACGAGTGGCAATCCAGAGGGCGCTTGCAGGTAGGGTTGTTTTTTCTCTTCGAGGGTGTGCGGTGCGTGGTCGGTGGCCACCACGTCAATGACGTCGTTGAGCAGGGCGGGTAGTAGGGCGTCGCGGTGTATTTTATTTTTGATGGCCGGGTTGCATTTAATGAGGTTTCCCCAGCGGGCGTAGTGTTCGGAATGGAAGTACAGGTGGTGTACGCACACTTCTGCTGTGATGCGCTTTTTGTCTAAGGGCAGGCGATTGTCGAATAGTTTGAGTTCATCGCGCGTAGTGATGTGGAGCACATGCAGGCGCGTGCCTAAGCGTTTGGCTAAGTTTACAGCTAAAGACGAAGAAAGCAGGCAGGCTTTTACGCTGCGGATGCGCGGGTGGTGCGAGGCGTGAAGGCGGTCGCCATAGCGTTGCCGGTAGCGCTCTGTGTTTGCGCGCACGGTGGTTTCGTCTTCGCAATGGGTGGCGATGAGCGTGGGCGCTTCGGCGAACAGGCGCTCCAGCGTGCGCGGGTCGTCCACCAGCATGTTGCCCGTGCTGCTGCCCATGAAGATTTTGATACCGCACACGCGCCTGGGATCGGTGCGCAGCACTTCGTCTAAATTATCGTTGGTCGTGCCCATGAAAAAAGAGTAATTGGCCAGCGACGTGCGGGCGGCAATCTGATACTTGGCCTCCAACAGTTCTTGCGTTACCGCGGGCGGCTGCACGTTGGGCATTTCCATAAACGAAGTAACGCCGCCTGCCACTGCCGCCCGGCTTTCGGTGGCAATGGTAGCCTTGTGTGTCAGCCCGGGCTCGCGGAAGTGTACCTGGTCGTCAATGACACCCGGAATGAGGTGGCGCCCTTGCGCATCTATTTCAATATCGGCAGAGGCCACGATAGCGCGGTCAATGCGTTCGATGCGCCCGCGGCGGATGTACACGTCGCGCTCTCGAATGAGGCCCTGGTTGACGAGGAGCGCGTTGCGGATGAGGATGCTCTTTTCCATGCGAAAAAAATTTCGTCGAAAGAACGGCAAAAAAGTTGGTGGTTGGCATCGAGTAAACCTAATTTTGCCGTTGTTCGTGTTTACGACGATTTAAGTTTAAAAAAGAAGCGTGTTTTGATGATGTCCTTCCCCGTTGCATAACGGGGAGGGATTTTTTGTTTGATGGCCTGATTTTGCAAAAATTGCGCTGAAAATGAGTGAGATACAGATACGACCTGCCACGGAGGCCGATATGCCAGCGGTGCACGCACTGGTGTACGAGTTGGCGGTTTACGAGCGGGCGCCCGATGCGGTCATCACCACGCCAGCGGAATATGCCCGCGATTTTCGCGATGGCCGATTTGACTGCATAGTCGCTGAAGGGCCAGAGGGCATCGTGGGCATGGCGCTGTTTTATATGGCGTATTCGACCTGGAAGGGTAATATGCTGTACTTAGACGACCTCGTTGTTACCGAGTCCTGCCGTCGAAGTGGCGTGGGCAGCCGGTTGTTTGAGGCAGTGCTGGAGGAGGGCCGCCGTCGCCGTTGCCGATTGGTCAAGTGGCAGGTGCTTGATTGGAACGAACCTGCACTGGCCTTTTATCGCAAATACGACGCCATCATCGAGACAGACTGGTGGAACGGTAAAATTTTCCTCTGACTGGCTCACGCATTCAAGTAGCGCTCCTGGATAACGCGCAAGTGGTGCTGCAGGTGACCGGCAATGATCCATGCCAGCGCCGAAGGCGTAATCTCGCTGTCGGCAGCCGTGCCGCGCCGTTCCCACATTGCCGGGCTGAAGTTGCGGAAGAGGTGGACGGTGGCTTCGCGCACGGTGGCGAATTCATCGGCTAAAGAAACGGGCGTTCGGCTGTTGGCTTCACCTGTCTCCACATAAGCCTCCTGGTCGAAGCCCGGCAGCGGCGTCTGATCGCCACGAGCAATGCACAAGGCCCGATAGGCAAAGATGCGTTCCGAGTCTATCAAATGCAGAACCAGCTGCGCCAGCGTCCATTTGCCTTCGGCATAGGAGACCTCCCACTTTTCCCATGGAATGTGTTTAAAAAAAGCCAGCGCTGCCGCTTTTTGTTCCTCCAAAAAGCGCACAATGTCGTCCGTTTCTATTTCCTGCACATAAGCAGCGTAAAAAGGCGCGTAATCGCCCTCCTTGGGCTTTCTTTTTTGCTGAAGGTCTTGCATATCTCGTTTTTTATTTTTCAAAAATACATAAAGAAACAACGGTCTTTTGATGACCGAAGTCAAAGGTCAGGGTGATGCTTTGTCCAAGCGCTATTTTTGCCGGTCAAAACCGGCGCAGCGACGCCGGTGCTATTGGGTAGGTCGCTAAGAACGCCATAGGTGTCGGCCTGCCCTTCGATGTTGGCGCGCAAATAACTGGGCTTTCAATAGAAAAAATACAAGAAATTGCCGAGTCCTTAAAAAAATAGAAAAATCGCCTGCAATCTATTACCTGCTATGTTCTGCGAATGCTGGAGCGTTGATAATTGCGGCGTTGAACCTTCCATATTTAACCATGACCATCCTCATCACCGGCGGCGCAGGTTTTATCGGCTCCCACGCCGTGCGCCTCTTTGTGCAGCGCTATCCGCAGTATCGAATTATCAACCTCGACGCCCTGACGTATGCGGGCAATCTGGCCAACCTGCGCGATGTGGAGCAAGCGCCTAACTACACCTTTGTGCGCGGCGACATTCGCGACGCAGCGCTCTTAGATCGCCTGTTTGAAGAGTATCGCTTCGATGCCGTCATCCACCTGGCGGCGGAAAGCCACGTCGATCGCTCCATTGACAACCCGCTGGCCTTTGTGGAAACCAACGTGTTGGGTACGGTCAACCTGCTCAACGCCGCCCGGAAGCACTGGGCAGGACGCTTCGAGGGTCGGCGATTTTATCACATCTCCACCGACGAGGTCTATGGCTCCTTAGGGTCAGAAGGGTACTTCACCGAAGAGACGCCCTACGACCCGCGCTCGCCCTATTCGGCCTCGAAGGCAGCCAGCGACCACTTCGTGCGCGCCTATTTTCATACCTATGGGCTGCCGGTGGTGCTCTCGAATTGTAGCAATAATTACGGCCCTTACCAGTTTCCAGAGAAGCTCATCCCGCTGATGATCAACAACATCCGCGAAGGACGCCCCCTTCCTGTGTACGGCGACGGGCGCAACGTACGCGACTGGTTGTGGGTCATAGACCACGCCGAGGCCATGGACGCCATCCTCCACCGCGGGCGCGTTGGCGAGACGTACAACATCGGCGGCCACAACGAGTGGGCCAACATAGACTTAGTTTATTTGCTCTGCGACCTGGCCGATGAGCTCCTCGGGCGCCCGGCGGGAACGGCGCGCCAGCTCATCACCTTTGTCAAAGACCGCCCTGGCCACGACCGGCGCTATGCCATTGATGCCTCCAAAATCCGCCGCGAGCTGGGCTGGCAGCCCTCCATTGCGTTTGAAGAAGGGCTGCGCAAGACCATCCAGTGGTATCTGGACAACACCGAATGGCTGCAGCAAGTCGTGTCGGGCGAATACCGCGCTTACTACGAAAAGCACTACGAGCAGCACTGAACGGGCATATGCCTGGAGCTGGCGCAACACTTCGCGCACCAACAGCGTCAGGCGCGGCTGGGCTTCGTTGGCTAAGGCAATGACGTCCTCGGCCGTCGTCTCGCGGATGACGCTGGGCGGAAACGCCACATTCGTTACTAACGAAAGCATGAGCACCGGAATGCCCTGATGGCGAGCGACGAGGACTTCGGGCACGGAAGACATGCCCGTGCAGTCGCCGCCCAGTCGCCGCAACATGGCGTATTCAGCGGGAGTTTCTAAGTTTGGGCCTTGCAGAGCGCAGTAAACGCCTTCAAAGGCGCGGATGCCCTGCTGGCGAGCGACCTCGAGTGCCACTCGGCGCAGTACCGGGTCGTAGGGCTGCGACATATCGGGAAAGCGCGGGCCGAGGCGTTCGTCGTTAGGGCCGCGCAGCGGGTTTTCAGGCAGCAGGTTGAGGTGGTCGCGCACCACGACAATGTCGCCGCTGCGCAGGTGCGGATTGACGCCGCCCGAAGCGTTTGTGATGACCAGCCGCTCGATACCCAACGCGCCCAACACGCGCACCGGGAACGTAACCTGCTGCATCGTCCAGCCTTCGTAGTAGTGCAAACGACCCGACATCACCACCACCGGATGCCCGTCTAAATGTCCAAAGACCAGCTCGCCCCGGTGGCTCGGCGCCGTGCTATGGGCAAAGTGCGGGATGCGGCTGTAGGCCACCGTAGCCGCCTGGGCAACCTCGTTGGTCAGGCTGCCCAGGCCCGTGCCCAGAACGATGCCCGTCCTGGGCTGAAAATCCGTTGTCTGCCGAATAGCGGCGACGGCCTCTTGTATTTCTTCGTATAAAGCCATGAATGCTAAGGAGATGTGTGTTCCTGAAGCGCCAGCGCCTGCCGGGTAGAGCGCCGCCACCACCAGGCCAAGGAGATGCCCGTTACCAGATCCCAGATGCCCCACCAGGCGGCGATGAGCGCCATGCCCCCTAAGCCATTGAAGAAGCGAAAGATGAGCAACAGCCCCAGCGCTGTGTTGTGGATGCCCGTCTCGAAGGCCAGTGCCCGGCTATCGGCCTCCGGCAGGCGAGCGGCGCGGCCCAGCGCGTAGCCAATGCCCAGACCTAAGCCGTTGTGCAGCAGCACCAACACGAAAGCGTAGCCTACGTACGTAACCACGTGATCGCGATTGCCCCACAACGCGGCCAGGATGATGCCGAAAAAGAGGATGAGCGAGATACGCTGCACCCAACCGCGAATGCGCGCCACGAGCTGCGGACGATAGTGTGTCAGCGCCATGCCTGCCAATAGCGGCAACAGAATGAGCTGCACGATGATCAGCGCCATATCGCCAAAGCCGATGTCAAAGTCGCGCCGCAAGGCAGCAGCCCCCGGCACGGCTTTCGACCACAGCAAGAAACCCAACGGCGTTACCACCGAGGCCAGCAAGATGACGATGGCGTTGAACGTTACCGACAATGCCGTGTTGCCGCGGGCAAAGTGCACCAAGAAGTTGGTCATGTTACCCGAAGGGCACATGCCCACGAGCACCATGCCCAGCGCCATACTCACCGGCGGGCGGAAGAGCGCAATCAGCCCCAGCGTCATGAGCGGGAAAAGCAGGTACTGTGCCACCAATCCCACGCCGATGGCGCGCGGAAAGCGAAAAACCTGCCGAAAATCGGCTATCCGAATGTCCAAGGCGACGCTGAACATCAGGAAGGCCATCACCACATTGAGCAGGGCCAGCTGGTCAGCGTCGAAGCGAATACGCAGCGTGTCAACAGGGTGCATAGGCGAGCGGAGTGGGCTATTTTGGCGCGTAATAGATGCGGTAGATGGCGTCGGCAAAGTCGTCCGACACCAACAGCGAGCCGTCGGGCATCCACTCTAAGTCCACCGGTCGGCCCCACACGTCGTCGCCGGGCTGCAGCCAGCCTTCGGCGAAGGGTTCGTAGCGAACGCATTTGCCCTCGTCGTTGAGGCGCACCAGCGTGAGGCGGTAGCCGATTTTGCGCGAGCGGTTCCAGGAGCCGTGTTCGGCAATGAGAATCTGGTTGCGATAGGACTCAGGCCAGTTTTTGCTCAAAACGAACTCCACGCCCAGCGGGGCGACGTGCGGGCCGAGGTTTTGGGCCGGCGGCGTGAAGTCGCTGCAGGGGCGTTTGTGGCCGAATTTAGGGTCGGGCGTATCGCCCTGGTGGCAATACGGGTATCCGAAGTGCATGCCGTCGCGCGGGGCGTGGTTGAGTTCGCAGGCGGGCATGTCGTCGCCCATCATGTCGCGGCCGTTGTCGGTGAACCACAGGTGCTTCGTCGTCGGGTGCCAAGTGAAGCCCACCGTGTTGCGCACGCCGTGCTGCACGACCTCAGGGCCTTTACCGGGATTGTCTACGTCTATGCGCGTAATGCTGGCATACAGCGGGTTATCTAAGCGCTCGCAGATGTTGCACGGCGCGCCTACGGGCACGTAGAGCAGGCCGTCGGGGCCAAAAGCGATGTACTTCCAGCCGTGGTGCGCATCAGTAGGGTAACGGTCGTACACCACCACGGGCTGGGGTGGGTTTGAGAGGCGGTTTTCAATGTCGTCGAAGCGCAAAATGCGGCTCACTTCGGCTACGTACAGGCTGCCGTTGCGAAAGGCCACCCCGTTAGGCATGCGCAGACCCGTGGCTAATGTGTAACGCAGGTCGGCCACCCCGTCGCCATTGGTGTCGCGCAGGGCGTACACGTTGCCCACGTCACGCGTGCCCACGAACAGCGTGCCGCCGGGTGAAAGACATAGCGAACGTGCTTTTAGCAATCCTTCGGCATAGACGCCTATGCGAAACCCTTCGGGCAGCCGCACTCGATGGAGCGGCAACGCCCCGCGGTATTCATCCGCCGGGGCAGCCGCCGGGGCAGCCGTCTGACGCCCATTTGACCCCGAAGAACCGGCGCAGCCCAGCCAGATAGCGCCCGATAGCGCTACACCTGTTATGATAAATGAAAAAACAACTCTCCTCATCGGTTGACGTATTTGCATGAAAAACGACTATCCCTGCAAAAGTGCAAAAGCGCTGCGCTTAGGCGCGGTTTTTTCGGAGAATAAACCGCAGAAGCGCATTTTGAATACCCCCCAACAAGCCAGGGCGCGCCTGGTTGCCCGTTAGGGGCGGCTAAATGCCGATAAGAACCCGGGCCTACCTATGGTGCTAATTTTTTTGTGGCTATTTAACATTTGAAAGGGAGGTTTGGCACGAGTTTGGCTTAGTATTTGTTACTTCATACGATAGAAACGGTTTAGTGAAAGAGAAGCCCGGTAGCAAAAGCGTTACCGGGCTCTTTTTTTATATCAACTCAGCCGTTCGAGTTCCATCCTGCTGCAGGCGCCGACGCCACTCGAGGTAACCCGAAATGGCCAATACCAAAAAGACTACGTATTGAAACGAAGTGAACACAAAGCCTTTGACGAAATACAGCGGAATGGCCGCGAGGTTGGTAACCATCCACCACAGCCAATTTTCCAATTTTTTGCGCGTCATGAGCCACATGCCGGTGTACGCCGTTGCGGCGGCAAAACCGTCGGCGGCGGGCACAGTGCTGTCTGTCCATTGATATAAAATAAAATAAAGCACGCCCCAACAGGCGCCAAAAAAGAGCAGCGCGCCTGCCCACTCGCGCGCACTTGAGCGCGCAATGCGCAATTGCGGGCGGCCATCCGGCTTCTTGCGCGCCCAATTCGCCCAGCCGACAAGGCTCATCACCGTGTAGTAAACATTAACGCCCGCCTCGGCATACAGCCCGGCCACCACGCTCAGATAAATGTAAAGCGTCGTGTTGACCAACCCCGTGGGATAGACCAGTATGTTTTCCTTTCGGGAAAAAAGCACGCTGGCGATGCCAAAAACCACGGCGACGAACTCCAGCGCAGAGGTTTGGCGCAGCCCTTCAATAAATTGGCCTGCTATGTCTTGCCACATCAGCATGAGCGCAAAAAAACGGCGTTTCACGCTTCCTCGCGCAGCACCTCCAGCGGCGGCTTTTGCAGGGCGCTGCGGCTGCCCAACAAGCCAATGAGCAGGGTGGCCGCCACTACGGCGCCCGCTGTCAGCAACAGCGGCCCAGCGTGCGGGTAGAACGGCATCTGAAAGACCCAATGCGCCAGTGCCCAGCTGCTCAGCAGCGAAAGACCAGCGCCCACCGCGCAAGCCAACAGGCCCACAAGCGCGTATTCCACGGCGGCAATCTGCAGCACCGTGCGCCGGCTGGCCCCCAGCGTGCGCAGCAGTACGCTCTCGCGCAAGCGGGCATAGCGGCTCTGATAGATGGAACTCAGCAACACCAAAAAGCCCGTCAGTAGGCTGAAAAGCGCCATAAAACGCACGATAAACGACACTTTGCCCAGAGTCTCGTCGGCGGCCTGCAGGATTTGCGTCAGGTCAATGGCCGACACGTTCGGGAAGCGCTTGACCAGTTCAGACTGAAACGCAGCACTTTGCGCCGCATCTTCCACGCGCGACACCACGACGTGTATCTGCGGTGCGGCCTCCAGGACACCCGTTGGAAAAACAATCATGAAATTGGTCTGCATGCGGTTGAAATCCACGCGGCGCACGCTGCCCACTTCGGCCTCTAAGCGCAGGCCCTGCACGTTGAAGGTGAGGCGTGTGCCCACACGGGCATTCATGGCGCGCTGCAAACCCTCCGAAATCGAGACTCGCACGGGCTGGCCCGGCACGTGACGGCCCACCCAAGTGCCCTCTACGATGCGCTCGCTATCGGCCAGCGTGTCGCGAAACGTAACGCGGAACTCCCGGTCCCACACCCAGCGCGCTACACTGTCGGGCCGCGAACGCCAGGGCCAGACAGACGCCGCCACGCGCTCGCTCGACGCCGGCGCCTGCGGCCCGCGCCCGCCAATGCGCTCAATGCGGACGCCCACAATGGGCGCGCGCTGGAGCAGCGGCATGCCGCGCTCGAGCACAAACTGCTCTACGGCGTCCTTTTGTTCGGGCTGAATGTCAAAGAGAATTAAATTGGGCTGGTGCTCGCTGCCGGCCAGCTCGAGCCGCTGCAACAGCAGGCGCTGGGTCAGGAACAGCGTGCTCAGCAGCATTACGCCAGCGCCGATGGTTACTACCAAAAGCACCGTCTGGTTGTTGGGCCGAAACAGGTTAGCAATGCCCTGTCGCCACACATATGACCATTTTTTTGGGAAAAAACGCCGCAAAAGCCACATCAGCAAGCGCGCAGCGCCCCACAACAGCCCCAGCGCCGCCGCCATGCCGCCCAAAAAGCCCAGTGTCTGGAGGCTGTCTTGAAGCATCCAGGCGGTCAGGCCCGCCAACGCCAGGCCAATGAGCGCGTAAATGCCCAAAAGGAAGCGACCCGGTTGCCGGGCCGACCCCTCCACCGAAGCGCGCAAAGCCCGCAAAGGCGACACCGACAAGACCTCCGCCAGCGGGCGCAGCGAAAACAACACGGCCATAAGCAAACCCAGCGACACGCCCTGCCCGATGGCTAACCCGGAAACGTCCGTACTCAACTCCTCTACCGGCAGCAGGTCGCGCACCAACCAGGGAAGCGCCTTCTGCAGCAAGGCGCCCAGCAACGCCCCGAGCAGGGAACTCAGCAGCGAAATGCCGGCAATCTGGACAAAAAACACCAGAAATGCCTGCATCCCGCGCGCGCCCAAACAGCGCAGGGTGGCCACCAACGGCTGCTTCTCGCGCAAATACAGCTGCACAGCGCTCGCTACGCCCAAGGCGCCCAGCAAAAGCGCCACAAACGCCACCAGATTGAGGAAGCCTGCAAAGCGGTCGAACACCCGGTCCAACGTCTCCTGGTTGCTCTCCACGGTCTCCCAGTCTAAGCCCGCCTGCCGCAGCGGTTTATCTAAAGTTTCGACTAAACGCTTCAGCACCGTCGGGTCGGGCACGCGAGCATAGTACTGATACCACACGCGGCTCCCTTTTTGCACCAGCTCGGTTTCATCTAAATAGTCGAAGGGAATGAACGCCGTGGGCGCCAACGCCGAGCCAATACCAGCGCGCCCTGGGCGCGACAGCAGGTCTCCCGCTAAGACAAAAGCCTGGGCGCCCAGACGCACGGTATCGCCGGGCTGCAGCCCAAATTGCAACAACAGGCTGTGTTCCAGCAATGCCTGAGCCTGGCTGCTCTGCTGATACGTTTGCCAGGCATCTGCCGGAGCGCTTTTCCAGGTTCCATAAAAAGGATAGGCGGGGTCGGTGGCGCGCACATTGACCAAGCGGGTGCCGTTGCTTTTGGGGAAATAGGCCATGCTCAACAGGTTGAACACGCGCGCCACCTTGACGCCGGGAGCAGCCTTCAAGCGCTCCAACAGTGTGTCGGGCAAAGGGAAATTGCCCTGGATGACAAAATCCGCGCCCAGCAAATTGCGCGCTTCGCGTTTGACGTCGGCCCTCAGGTTTTCGCTCAGGGTGCGCACCGCCGTCAGGGCCGCCACGCCGGCCACAATGGCCGAGACAAAGAGCAGCAAACGGGCGCGACTCCGACGGCTGTCGCGCCAGGCCATTTTCCAAACAAAAGACATGGGTCTGAGTGTGTCTGACACAGCATGCCTCAACAAGAAAACCGGCCAATCGTTCGCCACTAAAGGGCATTGCCGAGGCTTGCTGCCGCCATACCGGCATTAAACGGCAAAGTTTTGCGCCACCTGCACTGAGTGAGCGGATTTTTATGGATGTTTGCTTCTGAAACCCGCCTCCGACGAGGCGCTATGCAAGACCCGTCATGCGCGAAACGGCTTTCATTCGGCAAAACCAGGACAAATGGGCAGAATACGAGGCATATCTGAGCCAGCCCAGCATAGACCCCGACCGCCTGCGGGAAATGTTCGTCCACATCACGGATGACTTAGCCTACGCGCGCACGTTCTACCGCAACCGATCGGTGCATTTTTATCTCAACGGCCTGGCGCAGCGCGTCTTTAACCGCCTTCGCCGCGGCCGCCGCCAGCCGCTGGGGCAGGCGCTGTCTTTCTGGACGAACGATTTACCGCGCATCTTGTGGGAAACGCGGCACGCGCTGTGGCTGTCGTTCGGCATTTTTGCGTTGGCCTTCGCCATCGGCGTCGTATCCAGCCGAATAGACCCTGACTTTGCCCGCTACATCCTGGGGGAAGAATACGTCGCCATGACCATTGCCAACATCGAGTCGGGCGACCCTATGGCCGTCTATAAGGACTCGCCGCCGCTGGGCATGTCGGTCGGCATTGCAGCCAACAACGTGCTGGTAGCGCTCATGACGGTGCTTTCAGGGGTGCTCACCTCCATCGGCACGGTATTCATCTTGATGCGCAACGGCATCATGGTGGGTGTTTTTCAGTACTTTTTTATCGAGCGCGACCTGTTCTGGCCCTCTTTCCTGACCATCTGGATACACGGCACGCTGGAGATTAGCGCCATTATTGTGGCAGGAGCAGCCGGCATTGTGGCGGGCTCCGGGTGGTTGTTTCCTGGTACGTACACGCGACGGCAGGCGTTTCAGCGCTCGGCGCGCCAGGGCTTTTCTATCTTTTTGGGATTGGTGCCGGTGTTTCTGTTGGCTGCTTTTTTTGAGGGCTATCTGACGCGCCACACGGAGGCGCCCGACGGGCTGCGGTTGGGCTTCATCTTGCTGTCGCTCATAGTAGTGGTGGGTTATTTCGTCGTATTTCCATGGTACAAGGCGCGGCGCGGGCACTACGAGGCGTCTGAACTTCGCGAGCCGGCGCCGATGGCGGCAGAGCCGATTGCGTTTACGGTCATCAAGTATCACGGCGCGGTGTTGGCAGATATGCTTCGGATGCCTTTCCGGCAGCCGGCTCGCCTGGTTGGATACGCTCTGTTGGCGTCCTGTGTAGCCGTGGGCGCATATTGGACGGCAGAGAGGGAGTGGTGGGACCGTCTTCAGTCCGACGTCGGGAGCGACGGAACATACGGACAGTCCTGGCTTGAAACGTTGAGCTTTTCTAAGTTACCGCTTGTCTTTAGTACTGGAGTATTGCTGCTGATGGGTCTGGTGCTGGTAGCCTTTTCGGCGCTTCGCCGCGAGATGCCCGAGTCGCTCCGCATGGCGCGCGGAGGGCGCTGGAGCCTGTCTTTTGCCCTTGGCCTTTTGGGCCTTTGCACGGCGGCTCTGTGGTTTAGCGACTCGTTTGGCCCGTCGCGTTTTCTCCTGATCCCGCTGCCGGTTTTCATAGGGTACTGGCTGGCCCAGCTGTACTTTGGGGAGGAGAGTCTGGGCGGCCTGCTGTACGCGGTATCGGTTCGTTCTTTGTGGCGTTTTATCTTGATAGGTACTTTAGTGGTCTGTCTTTATAGGCTGTCGTTAGCGTTTTTCGACTCCTACTTGATGGGCAATGTGATTGATTTCTTCAGCTGGCTGGCGCCGGGCGATGCGAAGTCGTTACACGTCTATTATCGAAGTATAGAGTTGCTGCTGAGCAGCTTTGCCCTCCATGTGCATTGGGTGTTGGCCATCCTGGCGGGAGCGTTTTATTACTTTTCGGACGTAGAGTTGGAAGAGGCCCTGCATCTTCGCGAAAGCATTGAGCGCCTCGGCGCTCGCCCGCGCATTCGAGGCCTGGCCCGCGAGTGAGTATTTTCTTTTCAATACCTGCACACCATGGAACTGCCGCCGCCGTTTGTCCGGCAAATGCGCGCCCTTTTGGGCGAGGCGTACGAAGCATTTACCGCGGCTTTAGCCGAAGAGCCGCCTGTCAGCATCCGCCTGAATCCGCTAAAATGGGATGGCCATAGCGCCGACCTTGCGGCTACGGCAACGCCCGTGCCCTGGTGCGCCGAAGGGCGGTACTTAGCTGAGCGCCCCAGCTTCACCCTCGACCCGCGCTTTCATGCCGGGGCTTACTACGTGCAGGAAGCATCCTCGATGTTTCTGTGCGAGGTGCTGCGCCGTTGCGTAGACCTCAGCCGGCCTTTGCGCGCTCTGGATGCGTGCGCTGCTCCGGGCGGCAAAACGACGCTGCTGCAAGCTGTCCTGCACCCCGACAGCATAGTCGTGGCCAACGAAGTTGTCCGCTCGCGCTTGAGCGCGCTGCGCGAAAACATAGAAAAGTGGGGACACCCGCACGCCGTCATGACGTCGGCTCAGGGCGACGAGCTGGAAATGCTGGGGGCGTGGTTCGACGTCGTCGTCGTGGATGCGCCGTGCAGTGGCGAAGGGTTGTTCCGAAAAACGCCCGAGGCTATGCGCGAATGGTCGCCCTCCCATGTAACCTCGTGCGCTCTCCGACAGCGCGCCATCCTCACCTCCTCCGTAAAGACCCTCCGGCCAGGGGGCACGCTCGTGTATTCCACCTGCACCTTCAACCGAATAGAAAACGAGGAAAACGCGGCCTGGTTAGCACAGGCCTTTGATTTAGAAGCCCTTGTGTTTGATCTGCCCACAGAGTGGGGTATCCTGCAAACGGCTCCCGGCTGCTACCGCTTCTATCCGCATCGTCTGGCAGGCGAAGGCTTCTTCCTGGCTGCTTTCCGCAAAAGGGCCGACGCACCGGCACTGTCGGCGCCGCGCTCGCCTTCAGGCTTTCGACGCCTGCAGCCGTTAGAGCGCGCTTCAGTAGCCGCCGTGCGCCCGTGGTTAGACAGCGAGCGCGAATGGGCGTTTTTCACCGCACCAAAGGGCGACATCCTGGCCATGCCCGAAACCCTGCTGCCCGACCTGCGCCTGTTGGACAACGCCCTGACCAATAAGTGGTTGGGCATCCGTATGGGCCAGTTCAAAGGCCGCGACTTCGTGCCCGACCACGCGCTGGCCCTCAGCACAGCACTCTCGCCCCAGACACCGGCGGTGGACTTTGACCACGAGCAGGCACTGCTGTTTCTAAAAAAAGGGCAATTCCCGCTCAACGGCATCTCCTCCAAAACCCGCGGCTGGGTCGTCGGCCGTTACGACGGGCTGCCCTTAGGCTGGCTCAAAATGCTGCCCAACCGCTGGAACAACTACCTGCCACCGGAACGGCGTATCCGCATGTCGGTGGAATGAAAAGTGAAAAGTGAAAAATGGAAAGTGAAAAGTGAAAAGTGAAAAATGGGGCTGTAATGCCCTGGTATTCAATAAACCTTTCGGAAAATGGAGACTTGCAGCAGCCACTGGTCGCTTTTTTTAGTGCCGGGTAATGGGAGGTGGCCAGGTATGGAGCTGACTGGCGGGCGGTTGGGATCGCTGTTGTCGAAGACGTGGATGCCTTCGTGTCGCTCGTTGATGAGCAGGTAGTGTCCCATGGCGTACAGCTTGCCCGGTTTTCGGAGTGGGCGGGGCGCTTCTGCCACGGCAGTCGTGTTGCGGAAGTCGTCAGGTATTATAAAAATAGGCTCAAAACGCACGTACGTGAGCGTGCTCCGGCATTCGTCGCGCAGGCAGCCTGTGAGCGTCAGGGCGGCGCTGGACAGGATTGCACCGGCGAGGAGGAGATAGGTAAATCGCATGGCTGAAAGAACGGATTGGGTGAGCGGATGACATGCTGCGCTCGAAAGCGAAGCGCCTTTGTCTATTCAGACAGCTGCACTCGGCGGCAAGGTTTGCATAACTTTGTCCGCATGCTCCTTCAGCGAAAACTCTACGATCGGGCAAACTCTCTGCTGTCGAAGTACCCAATGATTGCCGTTACTGGCCCGCGGTAGTTGGGAAAGACTGCTTTTTGTCGGCAGCTTTGGCCCGGATATGAGTACCTTAACGTGAAGTTGCCTGAAAGTCAGCAATATGCGCGAGAAGACCCTCATCGTTTTCTGCAACGCCATCAGGGCGGCGTTATTCTGGACGAGGTACAAAATATGCCGGAGCTGTTTCCCTACCTCCAGTACTACACCGACCAGCGGAACATGCCCGGCGAATACATTCTGTCGGGCTCTCAGCATTACGTCAATAACCTGATCCTGTTCCGAAGTGCACTCGTGCACGGGTGGCTACCGGCGGATGTAGCACGGCCTGAGGCGTGTGTCTTAAGCCAGCTTTAGTGGTAGAAAGCGCCTGGAATAAGCGGACGAAATGCTCAGAAGGTAGTTTGGGCAGCCTTAGTCTTTTTCTGCAATGATGTCTAAGATGCGGTTTAGTTCTGCGTCGTTGTCGAATTTGATAACGATTTGTCCTTTGCCGCGGTCGTTGCGTTTGAGGTCTACTTTGGCGCCGAAGAAGGCGCTGAAACGGTCTTGCACGTCGCGCAGGGCGTCGGGCAGGCGTTTGTCGGGGCGGGCTTTTTTGCCCAGACGTTCGGCCTGGTGTCGGGCGATAATGTCCTCGACGGCGCGCACGGAGAGGTCGTCTTTGAGGATTTGGCGCAGAAGCGAGATCTGGAAGGCGATGTCGCTCACGCCGGCTAAAGCGCGGGCATGGCCCATGGTAATGGAGCCGTTTTTGATGGCCTGCTGGATGTCTACGGGCAATTTGAGCAGGCGCAGGTAGTTGGTAATGGTGCTGCGTTGTTTGCCTACGCGCTCGGAGAGTTGCTCGTCGGTCAGGCTGCACTCTTCTTTAAGGCGCTGGTACGAGATGGCGATTTCGATGGCGTTGAGGTCCTGGCGCTGGATATTTTCAATGAGCGCCATTTCCAGCATTTGCTGATCGTCGGCTAAGCGGACGTAAGCAGGTATTTCGGTGAGGCCGGCCATCTGGCAGGCGCGGAAGCGGCGTTCACCGGAGATGAGCTGGTAAGCGCGATCGTGCAACCGGCGCACCGTAACGGGTTGGATGAGACCGTGCACGCGAATGCTGTCGGCCAGTTCTTGCAGCGCCTCCTGGTCAAATTCGGTGCGCGGTTGGAAGGGATTGGCCTCGATCTGTTCAATGGGCAGCATGGCTACCGTGTGCGTCAGTTCGCGCACAACGGCTTGCGGGTTTTCCTGGACGGCCTGTTCCAGTTCGACTGGATTAGCCAACAGGGCGCGGATGCCTTTGCCAAAATCGGCTTTGTTTAGTTTTTTCGACATGCTGACAGTTAATTCGCGGCGTTGCGCTGCAGGAATTCGTTGGCTAAGTTGAAGAAATTCACTGCTCCCTTGCTGTTCACGTCGTACATGGCCACAGGCACGTGCTGCATGGGCGCTTCGGCTACGCGGGCGTTGCGGTGGATGATGGTCTCGAACACGTAGTCGCTGCTGCTGTTGCGCACCTCCTCCACGATGGCGTTGGCTAAGCGCAGGCGGCTGTCGTACATCGAAATCAGCAGCCCTTCCACCTTAAGGTTGGGGTTGTATCCCTGCTTCACCAAAGCGATGGTGTTTTTCAGCTTGGCCAGACCCTCGAAGGAGAACATTTCGCATTGCACCGGGATGAGCACCGTGTCGGCAGCCACTAGGGCATTCACAGTGATAAGACCCAGCGAAGGCAGGCAATCAATAAAGATGAAATCGTAGTCGTCGCGCACCTGTTGAACGATGTCGCGCAGGATATACTCGCGTCTGGGCCGGCTGACCAATTCCACATCGGCGCCCACCAAGTTGATGCTCGACGGCAGCAGCCACAGATTAGGCGTTTCGGTAGCCACAATGACTTCACGCGGGTCGGCGCCGCCAACAATGCAGTCGTAAAGACCTACGGAGTTTTCGTCGGTGATGACGCCTACGCCCGATGAGGCATTGGCTTGTGGGTCGGCGTCAATGAGCAGCACACGCTTTTCCAAAATCGCTAACGAGGCTGCTAAGTTGATGGCGGTGGTCGTTTTGCCTACGCCGCCTTTCTGGTTGGCTATCGTGATAATTTTACCCATGATGGAGTGTTTTTTATTGAAAAAACATTTGGGCCAAACAAGTTTGGCCGTTACGAGGCTTGGTGATGATTTTGCTTGCGATACGGCGTTTTTTATTGCTAACATTTGGGCCAAACAAGTTTGGCCGTTAC
The DNA here is from genome assembly GCA_025056735.1 of Saprospiraceae bacterium. GTDB lineage: Bacteria > Bacteroidota > Bacteroidia > Chitinophagales > Saprospiraceae > M3007. Next base: position 34,435 of record JANWVR010000059.1, on the reverse strand, counting down.
GAGACCTGGCAATGATTTTGCTTGCGATACGGCGCTTTTTATTGCTAACATTTGGGCCAAACAAGTTTGGCCGTTACGAGACCTGGCGATGATTTTGCTTGCGATACGGCGCTTTTTATTGCTAACATTTGGGCCAAACAAGTTTGGCCGTTACGAGGCATGGCAATTATTTTGCTTTTGATACGGCGTTTTTTATTGCTAAGATTTGGGCCAAACAAGTTTGGCCGTTACGAGACGTTAAAAGTTTCGCCAATAGCGGGGAGGTGGAGGTGTTTGCCTTTTTCGGCGAATGCCGCCCGAGCCTGTTCGTGGTCAATTTTGATGAAGCCGAAGGTATCGAAGTGGCAGCCAATGATGTGGTTGCAGGAAATGAAGTCGCTGGCCAGCACGGCGTCGTGGTAGTCCATGGTGAAGTTGGAGCCGATGGGCAGTATGGCTGCTGTCAGCGGCGGGCAGGTGCGCGGGATAAGCTGCATGTCGGTGGTAAGTGCTGTATCTCCGGCCACGTAAAGGACGCCATCGGGCGTGTCGAGTACGAAGCCCACGGGGTCGCCGCCGTAAGAGCCGTCAGAGAAGCTACTGCTGTGCACGGCATTGACCATTTTCACGCGCCCAAAATCGAAGGTCCACCAGCCGCCCTTATTCATGGGGTGCGCCTTGTAGCCTTTGGCGCTGTAATGGGCGTAGATTTCCCAAATGCCGATAATCGTAGCCTCCGGGTTATGCTTCATCACCGTTTCCACATCGGCGACATGGTCGCTGTGCGCGTGCGTGATCAGCACGTAGTCGCAGCGGATATTTTCCACGCGGACGCCTGTGGCCAGCGGATTGCCCGATACAAAGGGATCGAACAGCAAGCGCTTGCCGCCGGCCTCCAGCAGGAAACATGAATGCCCAAAGTAGGTGATTTTCATGGAAAAAGTCCTTTTTTACCCAAAAAACCAGGCAAAGATAGGTGAGCAAGGGAGAAATGCCGTTGCTTGAAGTATGTTAAGTTATCCACCTTTAGCTGGGGAAAAGGCGCCCTTTTGGCGTGGAAAAACGGCTTGGGCGCGTCTATCTTTGTCGTCTTAAAATTAGAATTTCAGCGCTTTATGACAAAAGTCCGCGTGGATAAGTGGCTGTGGAGCGTGCGCATTTTTAAAAGCCGTACGCTGGCTACAGAAGCCTGCAAAGCCGGCCGCGTGCGGATAGAAGGCGAGCCGCTCAAGCCCTCGCACCTCATTGGTTTGGGCGACATTCTCACCGTGCGCAAAGCGGGCTTCAATTTCCAGTACCGCGTGCTGCAAGTCCTCGAAAAGCGCGTCGGAGCGCCCATTGCCGCCACCTGCTACGAAGACATTACACCTGCTGAAGAACGAAATAAATACAACGCCTGGTTCCTCAACGCCGCCGGCGGCGCCGAAAAGCGCGAAAAAGGCGCAGGACGCCCTACTAAAAAAGAGCGCCGCGAACTCGATGAGTTCAAAGAAAGCGCTTTTGAATGGGACCTCGATGAAGAGTAACGACTGGTCAGATAACACGAGTTATCCACCGCACAAGCGAGCGCCCCGTCCTTCCGCTGCTGATTTGCGTTAAAGAAGCACAATTACATCAGCCCGAACATTTTCGCATATTTGAGTATTCCGCCCGGATTGCGTACAGAGAGTTTACCCGTCATCATGGCCATCATAGGATTCAGATCGCCGGCCAGGATTTTAGAAAAAGCCTCGGCAGAAGTTTTTACCGATGAAGTAGCCTCACCGGTGAGCCCCTCGCTAACGCTCACCTGGTCGTTTTCGATGCGGACGGTGAACTGGCCAGCGTCAGCAATGTCAAAGTGGAAGGTAGCCTGTTCGCCCTGAATATCTTCGGGGTTAACGCGGTTGGGAAGGTCAAGAAGGAATTGTTTAACGTCGAGCATGTGGCGTGTTTTTTCCGGTTGGATGGCTAAACAAGTTTAACCGGTACTGGGCCAAACAAGTTTGGCGGTTATTGGGCTAAACAAGTTTAGCCGGTACCGGGCCAAACAAGTTTGGCGGTTACTGGGTACCTTTGGGCGTGCCAAAAAGGCGCTCAAAGAAAAGGCGTTGTAAATGACTGTGCCAAATTTGCATTTCATAGGCGGGCATTTTGCCTGGCTGCTGCTTTTTTTTGTTGCATGTAAATCGTTGGAAAACAAGCCCGTAACGATACCGCCCGGCTTTGACTGGCAGGGACACCGCGGTGCGCGCGGTCTGGCGCCAGAGAACAGCGTGCCGGGCTTTTTGCGCGCGCTGGAGTTCCCGCAGATAACGACGCTGGAGCTCGATCTGGCGGTGTCGAAAGACCGTCATCTGATTGTGAGCCATGAGCCGTGGTTCAACGCCGACATCTGCCGGCGGCCCGACGGTAGCCGCATACCTGCCGCTGAGGCCGAAAAGGTCTTTCTGTACCAGCTCACCGCTGCCGAAATACGCGCTTACGACTGTGGCAGCCTGCGCCACCCACGCTTCCCGGAGCAGACACCACAGCCCGCACATAAACCTACGCTGCGCGAAGTAGTGGAGGCCGTGCGTGCCGCCTACCCGAACCGGGCTGTGCGTTGGAACATTGAAATCAAGAGCCGACCCGAATGGGACGGCATCCGCACGCCACCAATAGACACTTTTGCTCGCTTAGTGGTGGAGGAAATCGCAGCCCTCGGACTGCAGAGTACCTGCACCGTGCAGTCCTTTGACCCACGCGCCCTGCGCGCCGTGCGCGCGCTCAACCCACAATTAACCCTGGCTTTATTGGTAGAAAACTTCCTCGGCCCGGCCAAAAACCTCGAGCGATTGGGCTTTACTCCAGCGATTTACAGCCCCTACCACGCGCTCGTCAAGCCTTCCACGGTGCGCTTCTGCCGCCAAAAGGGCATGAAACTCATCCCCTGGACGGTCAACGACACCGAAACCATGCGCCGACTTATTCAAATTGGTGTGGACGGCATCATCACCGACTACCCTAATCGAACCCCCCAGTAACCGCCAAACTTGTTTAGCCGACTCGTTATCCGCCCTCAAAGTCCCAAAGCCTCCCGAAACTCCGCACTCTCTGGCTTCACCTTAGGCCCGAAGAAGTGCGTCAGTTCTCCCTTTTCGTTGAGCAAGTACTTGCAAAAGTTCCATGTTGGCTCCTGGCTGTTCCAGCCGTTCTGCTGCGGGTCGGTCAGCCAGCGGTAGATGGGCGCCTTAGCGTCGCCCCGAACATGCACTTTCTCGAACATAGGGAAAGTAACGCCGTAGTTCTTCTGACAAAATTCGGCGATCTCCTTGGCGGAACCCGGCTCTTGACCCATGAAATCGTTGCAAGGGAATCCCAACACCACCACGCGTTCCTGATGCTCGCGGTAGAATTTTTCCCAATCGGCGTATTGTGGCGTATAGCCGCACTTGGAGGCAACGTTGAGTACGACGATTTTCTTACCACGGAAGCGCTCCATGGAGACCGGTTGGCCATCCAAGGAGTTGACGGTGAACTGGTAAAAGGAAGTGGACGACGGTAGCGAAGCCTTCTGCGTATGTGCAGCAGACGGACGTGCAACCATTTGATTGGCATCGAAACAACCGCTCAAGAAAGCGCCAGAGAAGAGAAACAAAAAAGAAAAGAGCATAAGAAATTGAGACATGACGGCAGTGTTTTTTGTGCAGCCAGAGAACACGCCTTTGATGGATTGGTTGAACAGTACTGCGCATTCTTTTCTAAAAAATACCGTCAATAAGGCCTCGAACAAAGGGAAAGCAGAGGGCAAGAAAGCGAGTGCATAGCATTGCAGGGCATTTTTGCATCTGGCTGCTTTGGGGCGTCTAACACAGCGCGACTTTTGGTTTACTTTTATTTTTTGTATTCTATATGCAATTCGGCGCATGCGCACGACGTCTCCCTTTCCTGGCATGGATCCTTACTTAGAGGGCTATTTGTTGCCTGATGTACATCATAGTTTTGCCAGTGCTATCAGTGAGCGCTCCTGGCCACTAAAATTGCGCCCAAATATGTTGCTCGAGTGGATACGTATTTGGCAGAAGACACAGAGACTGAGGCTGAAATAGGCATTATTTATCCCGATGTTGCCGTTGTTGCCGGTGCTGCTCAAGCGCCCAGAGGCCGACGTGGCGCTGATGCTGCGTCATGCGTTGGACATAATTTATCAGCGCGGGTTATACAGCCTTTTGATAGACTACACGCAAGAACCGCCGCCTCCGCTGCTCTCGGAGAGCGAGCGGGCGTAGATGCGAAGCCTGTTGCAGGGTAGCCCATAAGCGCGCATAGAACATGCCTGGCCCATAGGCTACAGGTGTGTGTCGCGGTGCGTTTATGGCCTCCAAACCGCTGGCGTCTAAATTTCTGCCTTGTAGAAGCGATCGCCGTTTTAATTTTAGCGCTTGTAATCCTATTGCATGCGCATCCGTGTTCTATCGTTTTTGAGGGTTTGCCTGGCGTGGGCGTTGCCACTAGGGCTGGCGTGTGCTCAGACCGAGGTGGCGGAGCGACGGGTAAGCGCCCGGTGTTTTAATTGCGAAGTGCAAACGGTTATTCAGGATATTGCAGTGCGCCATCATGTTAACATCAGCTATCAACCCAATTTTTTTTCAGCATGTCCGCGAATAACTGTAGACATTCAAGAAGAGGCGCTAAAGAGTGTTTTAGAACGGCTGACGGAATGCGCACGTGTGAAGGTGGAATGGCACGATGACCAGGTGGTCATACGGGCGTTGCGCGAGTACGTTGTGAGCGGTCGAGTGCTCGATGTCGAGAGCGGCGAATGGCTGATTGGTGCCACGGTCAGGTGGAGCGGAAGCAACGGGGTAGGTGGAAGCACGACGACCAACGAGTACGGCTTTTTTAGTTTTAAAGCATACGAGGGTCGTCTGCGGATGTCGGCTCATTATGTAGGGCATCGTCCTCAAAGCGCGACTTTAGAGGTGCAGGCCGACCGTTTTTTTGCCTTTCGCTTGGTGCCCGATGCTACGCTGCCGGAAATAACGATTCGGAATGTACCGGCGATTGTTCCTGGTTCAGCCGTGCTTTTGGAGAGTGGGCGACGCATATCGCCGGACGATATGCGTCAAGCGCCAATGCTGGGCGGAGAGGCCGACCCGATGCGCTATGCAGCATTGCTTCCGGGTGTAGTGGCCGGCGTAGATGGATTGGGTGGCCTGCATGTGCGCGGCGGAAACGCCGACCAAAATTTGTTCTTGCTGGACGACGTGCCGGTGTACAATCCCAGTCATGCGCTGGGCATCATCTCTATTTTTCCATCGGCTGCGATTCATCATGCTCAGTTGTGGAAGGGTGATTTTCCGGCCCGTTACGGAGGGCGAGCGTCTTCGGTATTAGATGTTCGCCTGCGCGACGGCAATCCGCACCGGTATGGCGGGGAGGTTTCCGTAGGGTTGCTGGCGGCTTCGCTTTCATTTGAGGGCCCTTTTTTGCGCAAGCTTCGGCGGAGCGAGCGCTCTTCGGAGGGCGCGAGCATGCCTAAGAATGCCTTCTTAGTAAGTGTGCGCCGTACGCCCTTGGAGTTGTGGCAAGGTTTGTTTCGCAGCCAGTACCGCGGCGCGTTGTTTTTGGCCGGTGATGCAGCCCGGTATCGCTTTTATGACCTGACTATCAAGGCTAATTATCAATTCTCGGAGCGCGACCAGGTGCATTTCAGCCTTTACTCGGGCGGCGATCTGTTTCGGAACCAGTTTTTGCAGACGTTTTCTTCGGCCACGGCGCTGCTCAACGAACGATACGCACTGGGCGCCATATGGGGCAATAATATAGTGGCCTTGCGCTGGAGTCGAACGCTTCGCTCGGGCATTTTTGCCAAGACCATTCTCCGATATAGCCGCTTTTACTATCAAAGCCAGCAAGACCTGCTGTCGGAGTCGTTTAGTCTTGCTTCGGCAAAGCGAAAAGTGCTGGCCAATTATGCTCAGCGCTACCAGACTTTCATTGAAGATGCCTCGCTGCAGACCGATTGGGAGTTCAAGCCGCTTAACGCGCTGACAATACACGCCGGCGGCTCTTACGCCTTTCATACCTTCGAGCCGGGGGCCCTGACGGTCAACTTCTTGCTGCCGGGCCAGTCGCCGTTATTAGCCGACTCCTTGACGAAGGCACTGTTCAATCGCGAGCGGGTAAAAGCCGATGAGTCGAGTCTGTATGCGGACGCAGCCTGGGAGTTTAGCAGGAATGGGCGCTTAGAGGCTGGTTTGCACGTGAGTTCTTTTAAGATACGCAACCGTGTGTTCAGGCTTTTTCAGCCGCGTTTGCGCGTGTCTCAGCGTTTGCTAAAGCATGGGCAGGTATGGGCGGGCTACCATCGCATGGGGCAGTTTTTGCATCAGGTGGGGACGTTCAACCTCAGTTTTCCCTTCGAGTTGTGGGTACCCACCACGCCGCGCGTGTTGCCGGAGGAGACCTGGCAGTACACCGCGGGTCTGGGCTTTGTCGGCGACGGCTGGTCTGTGTCCGCAGAGGGTTATTATCGGCGTTTGAGTCGAGTGCTAGCTCTCAAGGCATCCACGACTGCGCTGCTGATTGCCGGCGCCGAAGACGCCAGCGGCTGGGAAGACCGCATCATCGCGGGTTCGGGCTGGGCCAGAGGCGTCGAATTGTCGGTAGAAAAACGCTTTCGGCATACGGCCCTTTCAGCGACCTATACCTGGTCGCAGGCTATTCGGCAATTTCCCGATCTGAATGCAGGGCAGCCGTTTCCATTCCGGTTCGATCGCCCGCATGTGCTCAACCTGAGCGCTCAGCAACGGCTGGCGCGCTGGCTCGACATGAGGGTTTTGTGGGTCTATGCCAGCGGGAACCCTATCACGCTAACCGCGCTAAAATTTCAGCATCAAACCCATGACGACAACGCCCAGGTGCGCGAAGTGCTCATCTATGGAAGCGTCAATAATTATCGCTTGCCCAACTATCATCGCTTAGACGTTTCTTGCCGCGTTCACTTCCAAACGCGAAGTTTGCACCATGAAATCTTGCTCGGCGCTTACAACGTCTACAACCGTCCCAATCCCTTTTTTATGTATTTAGACGGCGCTAGCGTTTCGGCGTCAGGGCAGGTGCGCGCTGTACAATACACCTTATTGCCTATTTTACCCGAATTTCGCTATTCCTTGCGTTTTTAATCTTCTTCCTTGCAGCCCTATGCAGCGACACCGCCTATGCCTACTGCTGATGCTCCTCTTTTTGGCCGCCTGTATTCGCGAGGAGTATATTGACCTCCCTGCTTCCGAGAAGCCGCGGATCGTCATCACGAGCCACTTCACAGCGGGCGAGCCTCTGTGCGCCAATATCTCGCTAAGCCAGCCCATTACGAGCATCGGTAGCCCGCAGGAAGTCTTGCCCGCAGGCGATGTTACGCTGGCTGCCGACGGTATTTTCCTCAATCGCCTATTCCCAGAGCAAGGGCCCGGCGGTCGTCTCTTCTGGAAAAGCCGTGCCCTGCTGAAACCCGGCGTTCGATACTCCATTACGGCGCGTTTTCCGGGTTATGACACCGTGCAAGCATCGGACACCATTCCCGCCGGCATTTCTGCCGTTTCTATGAAAATAAAAAAAGACAGTATCCGGACGGTTGAAGACACTACGGGTCTGCGCATTCTGCGCGTGCCTATCGTCATTTCGGTGAATGACCTGCCTGCACAGCGACGGTATTTTGCCTTTGGCCTTCAGCACGAACTGCGAAAAAGCGGCCCAACGCCGCCCAACAGCAGTGAAACTAAGGTGAGCGGCTTTTTAGCTAACGGGCGAACGCTGGCCCTTACCTACGGCACACCAGAGGGTGTATTTTTGCTCAATGAAAACTACTGGAACGACGGGCGAAAAACCATAGAACTGGAAGTCGTCATCCCATACCGCCCTAATGAGGAGGAGCCTACGCGCCTGCTGTTGGAGTGGCGAACCCTGTCGGAAGCCTATTACCGCTATCATCTCTCGCTGGCAACGCAAGGCTCGCCCCTGAGCGACCCCGACGCCTTTTTCAACAACATCCAGGGTGGCTATGGCAACTTCTCCGGTTTTGCTCGTCTGCGCTTGGCAGTGGCTCTGCCCGAATGAGCCGTCTTTTGCCTGACAGGAGCGCGCTGCAGCCGCTGGGCCTGGGTTTATTTTTCATGGCCTGACTTCTATGTGCCCACCAGCATTGTCGGCGGTTAAAAAAATCCGGTGGCGAAATACCTTTGCCTCGAAAAGCAAGTCATTCATTGTCTGATATTCCTATAAAATGAGCAAAGTAACCGTAATTGGCGCTGGCAATGTCGGCGCCACCTGCGCCAATGTGCTGGCGCATGAAGACATCTGCAACGAGATCGTCCTCATTGACATTCAGGAGGGCATTGCTAAAGGCAAGGCCTTAGACACCTGGCAACAGGCGCCGATTGACGGCTACTCGACGCGCGTCGTGGGCGGCGGCAACGATGCCTATCCGCTGACGGCCAACTCGGACATCGTCATCATCACGGCGGGTATTCCGCGCAAGCCGGGCATGAGCCGCGACGATCTAATCAGCACCAACGCCAACATTGTGGTGGGAGTAACGCGCGAGATCCTCAAGCATTCGGCCAACCCTATCGTCATCGTTGTATCGAACCCCTTGGACGTGATGACCTACGCCGCGTGGAAGGCATCCGGTTTGAGCGAGCGCCGCGTGTTTGGCATGGCTGGCGTACTCGATACAGCCCGCTACCGCGCTTTTTTGGCGGAAGAAATTGGCTGCTCGCCTAAGGACATCTCTGCCATGCTGATGGGTGGCCACGGTGATACGATGGTGCCACTGCCGCGTTACACCACCGTCAGTGGCATTCCAGTAACCGAGCTGGTAGCGCCCGAGCGGCTGAATGCCATCATTGAGCGCACCAAATTTGGCGGCGGCGAATTAGTCAACCTCATGGGCACCTCCGCCTGGTACGCTCCCGGCGCCGCTGCGGCCCAAATGGCGGTTTCCATCCTCAAAAACGAAAACCGCATCTACCCCTGCTGCGTACGTCTGACCGGGCAGTACGGTATTGATGACCTTTTCGTCGGCGCACCTGTTAAATTAAGCCGCGAAGGCATTCAGCAAATCATTGAGCTGAAACTGAACGATGATGAAAAAAAGCTGTTACATCAGTCTGCGGCTGCTGTACGCGAAGTAGTAGCCGCATTAGACAACATGAATATTCTCTGAACAACAGCCTATGAGTGAACAGGCATCTGCGCCATTGAAAGTAGCGCCACAGGTTTGGCAAGAAATGGTGGGCCTATGTTCTGGAAAGACGTTGGCCCAGCTGGCTGAAGAGTCGCCTGTGCTGCTCATCTTTTTACGGCATTTTGGCTGCTCTTTCTGCCGAGAGGCAATTTCTGACATCTCCAAAATCCGAAAGCGCTTAGAGAAGAAGGGCGTTCAAGTCGTTTTTGTCCATATGTCGCCCAGTCGCGAGACGGCGGAGCGGTTTTTCCGCAAATACAAGTTGCTCCCGACGGAGCACATTTCCGACCCAGAGAAACGCTATTATGCCGCTTTCGGCCTAGGGCGCGGCAGGCCGGGCCAGTTGTTTGGCCTGATGAATTGGATACGAGGCTTTCAGGCCGCTATATTGGAAGGCCATGGGGTAGCGCTTCACAGCGACGAACTGGGCGATGGCTTCCAGATGCCCGGGGTATTTTTGTTGCACAAGGGTGAAATCAAACACTCATTTATTCACGAACACGCCTGGGACCGGCCCGATTACGAAGCATTGGTGGAAGAGTGCCATTTCGATTGATTTTCATAACAAGGCAGTGCCCTGAGGCGAGGAGTAACCTCCTTTAAGTTTGTGCGCGTTCAGATGTCATTCCGAACGCGCACAAACTTTGAGCAGGGGGGATGCGAATATCTGCGCTTACAGCGTGTTTGTTCGCTATTTGATACCGTGCATCCAGCGGGTTACTATCGGCCCCAGCAGGAAAAGCAGTACTGCGCAACCGATAGCTACAATGCCTAACCACCAGAAGATACCCAGGCTAAGACCCAGCGACTGCTGGCGCAGGCACGATACGGCCTGCCCTGTAAGACTGTTATCGAAAATCTTCTTAACATCGTCCTTCGGCACCGTTACTATTTTGTCTGGAGAGGCGTAGGCAGGGTCAGCGGTCAGGAAAGAAAGGGTGTCTTTTCCTGTTACTACTCGACCGACGAAGTAGCGCTCGCTGCCGGCTAAGTTGTTGGCCTTGCTCACAAATTCGGAGCGCACCAGTGCCTTCTCGATGGGCAGGGCTTTGCCTTTGTCATCTTTCAGTCCGTTGCCATTATCGAGCGCTTGAAGCACAGTCTTATCCGGATAGCAATCTTGAAACTCGGCACTGGCGATAATGCCCGCCTCATCTACGGCCGTCAGTTTGGCGATATGCTTGCCGCCCTGATGCGCGATGGAGGAGGAGAGGAACCAGATGCCCATCATGAAGCCCACGATTTGAGCGGGCGCCAATTTGGTGACCAACGACAGACCTACGGGCGAGAGCGTCAGTTCGCCCAGCGTATGCAGTAAATACAGAATTACCAAAAAGATGGCCGGTACTAAGCCCGCCGTGGCACTACCCTTGCCTACGTTGAGAGCCAGGAAACCCAAGCCCAGCAGCAGCAGGCCAGCACTAAATTTATACGGTGCCGACGGCTCGCGATCGGCGCGCGCCAACTTTATCCACATCCAGGAAAAGATGGGCGCGAAGATCATGATAAACAGCGGGTTGACGGACTGGAAGAAGGTGGTGGTCAGTTCCGTGCCCAGCATGGTTTTGTTCACGTTGCGGTCAGTAAAGAGGTTGAGCGCTGAGCCGGCCAGTTCGAAGAAGGTCCAGAACACGGTGGTGAACAGCAGCAGGAGCAGGATGACCCAGATGCGCTGGCGCTGCACGAGGTCGTACTTACCCGAGGCGTAGAGCATGTACACAATAACACCCAGGCCAATGACAGCCAGCAGGATATCTACCACGTCGTCGTTGCGCACCAGCACCCACGAGGCCAGCACCAAGAGAATGGTGCTAAGATAGGGCACCCATCTGCCGCTGATGCCCGCAATACCTGGGGCATTTTCGGGCGCCAGACCAATGGGGCGCGCCTGGTTGAGCGGCTGACCCTCCTCGTTAAATTCGGTCAGGATCCAGCCCTTCGATTGCGCCCACAGGAAGATGAGCAAGCCAATCACCATGCCAATACCGGCCGCGAGGAAACCGTAGCGCCAGCCCTCTATCTCGCCAATAGCGCCGCAGGTGAGCGGAGTGAGAAATGCTCCAATGTTGATGCCCATATAAAAAATGGTGAACGCCCCGTCGCGCCGCGGGTCGCCCGCGCCGTAAAACTTGCCAATCATCGAGGAAATGTTGGGCTTGAAGAAGCCATTGCCCACCACCAAGAGCGCCAGACCAATGAAAAAGGTGGCTTTGTTGTCCAAAAACAACGTGAACTGACCTGCCGCCATCAGGATGGCCCCCCAAATAATGGCCTGCCGATAACCCATCATTTTATCGGCAAAATAGCCGCCAATAATGGGTGTCAGGTAAACCAGGGCGCCATAGGCGGCATAAATGCCGTAGGCCTTAGCGTCATCGAAACCTAAGCCCCGATTTTTTACCTCTTCGGTGGCTTTAGCCACCATGTAGAGCACCAAGATAGCGCGCATGCCGTAGTAGCTAAAGCGCTCCCAGAGTTCGACCATAAAGAGGGCGAAGAGGACTTTGGGGTGAATCTTGCGATTAGAGAAAATTACAAAAGCGACCCAAATGGCAACGCCAACCCAGGCCAACAGCATAAGTTTGTACGCAGGATGCATAAGAGAGCAGTGTTGTTGAAAGGTTTGAGAATAGTTTTCGGTATGTGCGGCAAAAGTGCACATTTTTTCATCATGCGCTATCCCCTTCCAAAAGTTATAGCTCAACGGAAGCGCGCTTTTTTTCGCGTTTGGGCAGAAGTAAAGAGAACTCCGACATAGAAGGAGAGCGTTGAAGCAAGGCTTTCAGGCCGGTTCACCATTTAGCAGTTGCGGTTTAGGCTATCCTTTTTTGCTCTTTGCGCTTCTGTAGTTGGGCCGGCAAAAAGAGTTTGGTCGTTGCGGGGCCGCTATCTTTGCTGCCCTTTAGCAGTGCATTTAATCGGCAATTCTTCATGCTTCGCCCAAAATCGGCCCGGATGGTCTGCGCTTGTGTGAGCGCCCTCTGGTATGCCCTTGCCTGTGGTTCTTGTGGCAACGACGCTCCGCCGCCACCGCCAGTGCCTATGACTATTGACACCCTGACAGGTGACGTGGCCCCAGCGCCCAACCCTTGGAAAGACAACGGCTGTGCCCTGGTAACCGACCAGGAGGTCATTGCTCTGTTCCAAATAGACGTCAAACGAGACCTCTTCAACACGCGCAGCCTGCCCGGCCAGGCCTTTTGCCTGCGATATTGGATGAAGCCCAACTGGCGCGAGATCGAACGCGCCAACGAGCAGCCCGGCGCCGAATACCGCGAATTCAAAAACACCTTAGTCGTACAGGTCATTGACTACGGACGCCAACTGATCGCCCGCCAGCAATTCGACCTGCTGCGCAACCGCCAGCGCCAGACCTACGAAACCGATGTCGCTGGCTTAGGCGACGACGCGCTCTGGAGCACCTCCTCCACCTCGCTCGTCATCAAAAAAGGCCACCTCTTGGTTAAAATAACGCTGGATTACACCGACGACCCTCGCAATAACCTTCCCTATGCAAAGAAAATCGCCGAACTGGCCCTTCAAAAAATGCCCTAAAACCAGACATTTGGCCCAACCGCACTGCTGATATGTACACTCCCGAGGCCCAGCGCGCCCTCTACGAACTTTCCAAAACCCTGCTCTATACTCCGCAGGGCGTCCCATCAGACGAAACCGCCGCCGAGCGCATCGAGAACCTCCGCAGCGTTATCCGATACCACGAATGGCGCTACTACGCGCTGAACGACCCCGTCATAAGCGACTTTGAGTACGACCAATTATACAAACAACTCGAAGCCTTAGAACGACAGCACCCCGAACTCATCACCCCCGACTCGCCCACGCAGCGCGTGTCGTCCGACCTCGTGGAGGAAATCAACCAGGTGGCCCACCTGACGCCCATGCTGTCTTTGGACAACTCCTATGACGCGCGCGACTTGCTGGACTTCGACACTTCCGTCAAAAAACTGGCCGCCCTGCCGCCCGATGCAATTGTCGAGTATGCCGTAGAGCCTAAATTCGATGGCGGCACCATTGCCTTAGTCTATGAAAACGACCGCCTCGTGCGCGCCGCCACCCGCGGCAACGGCTTGGTGGGCGATGAAATAACCGCCAACATCCGCACCGTGCGCTCCGTGCCGCTCCAAGCGCCTTTCTCGCAATACGGCATTGCTAAGGCCGAACTGCGCGGCGAAGCCATCATCCGAAAAGATGTTTTTGAAAAAATCAACGCCGCCCGTCAGGCCACTGGCGAAAGCCTCTTCGCCAACCCGCGCAACGCCGCTACCGGCGGCCTGCGCATGAAAGACCCTAAAGAAGCCGCCGCGCGCGGGCTGGAGGCATTCGTCTATCAACTCGCATACGCCGCCGACGCCCAGGGGCAGAGCGTCTTGGAGCGCATCCCCACACACACTGAGGCATTGAACACGCTCGAGCAATTGGGCTTCAAAGCGCCATCCGCCCAAGCCAGCCCCAGCGGAGGGCTTCCAGAGCGCCGCCTGTGTCGCGGCATCGAAGAGGTGATCGCCTTCTGCAACGCCTGGCAGGAGCAGCGCGACGCTTACCCTTATGAGATTGATGGCATGGTGGTCAAAGTCAACGCTTTAGACCTCCAGGAACGCTGCGGCTATACGACCCATCATCCACGCTGGGCGGTAGCTTTCAAGTTTAAAGCCAGACAGGCTACCACGCGCCTACGCGACGTCGAATTCCAGGTAGGCAAAACGGGCGCCGTGACACCCGTGGCCAAATTAGAGCCCGTGCAACTGGCCGGCGTAACCATCCAAAACGTCAGCCTGCACAACGAAGATTTCATCCGCAGCAAAGACATCCGCATCGGCGACTATGTGCTCGTCGAGCGCGCCGGCGATGTCATTCCTTACATCGTCAAGGCACTCGACCACCTGCGCAATGGCTCCGAGCGCCCCATCAAGTACCCCCGAAACTGCCCCGTTTGCCAAAGTCCACTCGTCAAACCCGAAGATGAGGCCATCTGGCGCTGCGAAAACGCCGAGTGCGAAGCGCAGGTGCTCCAACGCATGATCTTTCACGCTTCCAAACACGCCATGGACATCGAGGGCATGGGCGAAAGCACCATTACGCGCTTTTATCAATTGGGCTGGCTGCGCTCCATCGCTGACATTTACCGTTTAGACTACGATCGAATTGCCCAATTAGAGGGCTTCGGCGAAAAATCGGCCGCCAACCTGCGTAAAGCCATTGAAAAAGCCAAGCAAAATCCCATACACCGCCTGTTGCACAGCCTGAGCATTCACCATTTGGGCCAGAAATCCTCCAAACTGTTGGCCGCTCAGGTCGAGCACGTGCTTGACCTGGCGGCATGGGATATAGAGCGTTACCAACAGATCAAAGACATTGGCCCTGTGCTGGCGCAAAACGTTTATAATTTTTTCCATAACCCACGCAACTTGGAAATGCTGCGGACGATGGAAGCCTTGGGCGTCAACCTGCGCCAAACGCCCGAGGACCAACGCCCGGCCAGTGCTGCTGAAGGGCCGCTTGTAGGCAAGACCATCCTCTTCACAGGCACGCTCGCTACCCTCACGCGCGAACAGGCCGAAGCGCGCGCCGCCGCCGCCGGCGCCACCATCGCCAGCGGTGTGAGCAAAAACCTCAACATTCTCGTCGTGGGCGAGAAAGCCGGCAGCAAACTGCGCAAGGCGCAAGAATTGGGCACCGTAGAAATCTGGACGGAAGCCGAATTTCTGGAGCGCATCTGAGGCGCTTACAAGGGCATTTTATCCCAAAAAATTGGCCCAAAACGGCTCTCTTCGCTGCGCTTGTGGCCATTGGCCGTCAGCAACTGGCGAGCAAGCCGTGTGCAAGCCCCTGCGCTCGCTATGCAAACAAGCGCAGAACCTGCCGGGGCGCTAACTTTGCCGAGCAATCGGCTCACCTTATCTGTATCTGCGCTGCGCATATGGCTCGTCCTTCCAAAAATGCGAACCCGGCAAAAGCATCGTCCACCACGCCGCTCATGGCCCAGTACGCGGCAGTGAAGGCGCAGCATCCCGATGCCATTCTGTTGTTTCGAATAGGCGACTTCTACGAGACGTTCGGCGAAGACGCCATTAAAACAGCCAACACGCTGGGCATTACCCTGACCAATCGCAACAACGGAGGCTCCGACATCGAACTGGCGGGCTTTCCGCATCATGCCTTGGAAATGTACCTGCCGCGTTTGGTGCGCGCTGGCTACCGCGTAGCCATCTGCGAGCAAATGGAAAAGCCCATACCCGGCAAGGTCGTGCGCCGCTCCGTTACGGAAATCGTTACTCCCGGCGTTACGCTGAGCGATGCCCTGCTCGAAAATCGCCAGAATAACTATCTGGCCGTCCTGGCCTTTGGCAAAAACGAACACTACGGGCTGGCTTTTTTAGACATCAGCACGGGCGAGTTTTTCGCCTGCGAGGGCAATGCCTCCGTCGTGGACAAATTGCTTCAGAGCTTCCGACCTGCTGAGGTGGTGCTGCCCAAAAGCCGGCTGAAGGAATTCACGGCTTATTTCGGCGACCGATTTTACACGTACACGCTGGAGGATTGGATTTTCACCACCTCTTTCGGGCGCGAAAAGCTGTTGCTTCATTTTCAGAGCACCAGCCTGAAAGGCTTTGGCATTGAGGAGCTGGAGCTGGCCCAGGCCGCAGCGGGCGCGGCGTTGCACTACTTAGCCGCCACAGAAAACACCCGTCTGGCGCACATCCGCCAGATCAGCCGCCTGCAGACGGATGCCTTTGTGTGGCTCGATCGCTTTACTATTCGCAACTTAGAGCTCGTGCAGCCCAACCACGAGTCTGGCGTATCGCTTTTGCAGGTGCTCGACCATACCGTCAGCCCCATGGGTGCGCGCCTGCTCAAAAAGTGGGTGCTGCTGCCGCTCACCAACCTGCAGCAAATCCGCGAGCGCCAGGATGCCGTTGAGCTCCTTTTGCGACACCGCTCCCTGGCCCGGCAGCTGGAAGGCTACTTGCGCCACGTGGGCGATCTCGAACGCCTTGTGGCAAAGGCTTCGGTGGGCAAGATCAACCCCCGCGAGCTGCTCCAACTACGGCGCGCACTCATTGCTTTAGACGCCGTCAAACGCCTGCTGCAACCCACCGGAACACCGGCAGAGGAAGGCGTCGCCGAAGACACCGCCGTGCACCAGGCCCTGGCTTCACCCATGGGCGCAGGACTGCGGCGTCTGGGCGAAGCCCTTAGCCCATGTACCGGCCTGCGCGAACGCATCGGCACTGCCATACACCCCGAAGCGCCCGTGGACGTCCGAAAAGGCGGCGCCATCGCCGACGGTGCTCACCCACAATTGGACGAACTGCGCCACATCGTGCGCGACATCCGCGAACTGCTCATCGGCATCCAGCAACGCGAAGCCGAACGCACCGGCATCCCCAGCCTCAAAGTGGGCTTCAACAGCGTCTTCGGCTACTACTTAGAGGTTACTTCAAAATGGGCCGACAAAGTGCCTACCGACTGGATACGCAAGCAAACTACCACCAACAGCGAGCGATACATCACCCCTGAACTCAAAGAGTTAGAAACCAAAATTCTGGGCGCTGAAGAACGCATTCTCGAACTCGAGGAGCAAATCTTTCGAGATGTCATCCATGAAACCGCCGACTACATCGGCCCTATCCAGCAGAACGCCCAGGTCATCGCCCGCTTAGACTGCCTTCTCTCCTTTGCTAAGGTGGCCGAAAAATACGGCTATGCGCGCCCTGAATTGGACGACTCCTTAGTCATTGATATCAAAGCCGGACGCCACCCTGTCATCGAGACACAACTGCCTCTGGGCGAAACGTATGTGCCCAACGATGTCTTTTTAGACAGCGACTCGATGCAAATCCTGCTCATCACGGGCCCAAACATGGCCGGCAAATCGGCCCTCTTGCGCCAGACGGCGCTCATTGTGTTGATGGCCCAGATGGGCAGCTTCGTGCCCGCCCAATCGGCGCGCATCGGCTTGGTGGACAAGGTGTTCACGCGCGTGGGTGCCAGCGACAACATCAGCAGCGGCGAAAGCACCTTCATGGTCGAGATGAACGAAACGGCGCTCATTATGAACAACATCAGCGACCGCTCGCTTATCCTGCTCGACGAAATCGGACGCGGCACCAGCACCTACGACGGCATTTCCATCGCCTGGAGCATCGCCGAATACCTGCACGACAACGGCCGCGCCCGCCCCAAGACACTCTTTGCCACCCACTACCACGAGCTTAACGAACTGGCCGAACGCCACGAACGCATCCACAACTTCCACATCAGCACGCGCGAGGTAGGCCACAAGGTTATTTTCCTGCGAAAGCTCGCCCCGGGCGGCACCAACCACTCTTTTGGCATTCACGTGGCCCGCATGGCCGGCATGCCCGCCGAAATTGTCGAGCGCTCGCAAGAAATCCTGCGAACCCTCGAAGCCGATGGAAGCCGCCTGAGCGCCGAGCCCGCTCCCTTGCCTAAAGCCGAAGCCGTCAAGGAGCGCGTGCGGCAGGTGCAACCGCGCTTGCAGTTGCAAATCTTCGACGCTGACGAATACACCCGCAAAATACGCGAGGAACTGCTCGCCTTGGACCTCAACACTATGACGCCCATAGACGCACTGTGGAAGCTGAACGAACTGCGCAAAATCGCAGAGAAAAAATAGGCGCGCCGGCAAGGTCTTGAAAATCAGCCGAAAATATCCTCCCGTCCCAAAAGACGAAGAGTCGAAAGCGCGGCATCCTCGTACGAGGCATTTCCCTCGTTTTTTCGCATGCGTCGTCCGATAAAACCGCTACCGAGCGGTTCGCCTGAACGCCCTATCTTCGCTGCTGCATTTCATCACCTCAACCACTTACCTTCAAAACAAGACATGGCAACCTTTCGCAAATGGCTTCCGCTGGTGTTCATAGGCTTAGTGCTCATCCTGGGCTTTAACATGTGCAACACCTACAATTCCTTAGTACAGAAGGACGAGCAGGTGAAAAAAGCCTGGTCGCAGGTCGAAAACCAGTACCAGCGCCGTTTAGACCTCATTCCGAACTTAGTGGAGACGGTCAAGGGCTACGCCGATTTTGAGAAATCCACCCTGCAGGCCGTTGTAGAAGCCCGCGCCAACGCTACGCGCGTAACGATTCAGGCCGATGAACTCACGCCTGAAAACCTGCAGCGCTACGAACAGGCTCAGGGCGCCCTTAGCTCGGCTTTGGGCCGCCTGCTGGCGGTGGCGGAGAACTATCCCAACTTAAAGGCCAACGAAAACTTCCTTAGCTTGCAAACCCAGCTGGAAGGCACGGAAAACCGCATCGCCGTCGAGCGCAAGAACTTCAACGAGGTCGTGGGCCAGTACAACAGCCATGTTCGGCGCTTCCCGACCAACCTGTATGCCGGCATGTTGGGCTTTTCACAAAAAGCTTATTTCCAGTCCACCCCGGGCGCCGAGCGAGCGCCTCAAGTCAAATTCTGACGCCCGATGCTGTTCACCCCCGAGCAGGAGAACCGTATTACAGAGGCCATACGCGCTGCTGAACAGCGCACCAGTGGCGAAGTGCGGCTTTTTGTGGAGGACTTCTGTGACCGCGACCACCCTGTAGAGCGCGCCGCCGAAATTTTTCAGCTCTTTGGCATGTACAACACGCGCCAACGCAACGCTGTGTTGCTGTACATCGCCGAAAAGTCGCACCACTTCGCCATTTGGGGCGACGTAGGCATCCATGAGCGCGTGGGCTACGCCTTTTGGGAAGCGGAGAAGCGGCTCTTGCAGCAATACCTGCAGCGCGGCGAAGCTTGCGAGGGTGTCTGCCTTGTGATTGGTCAAATTGCCGAGAAACTACGGGAGCACTTTCCTGCCGACCCACACCAGAACGACAATGAACTACCCGACGACATCATTTACGGGGGGCGTTAATGCTTGGTGCCGCTGGCTCAGGCGCTGGGCCGGGCTGCTGTGGGTCGCCATGCTGGCTGCGATTTCGCTCCAAGCGCAGGACTCGGAGTTGTTTCCGCCCAAGCCATACCCGGCCGTGTATGTGCACGACTATTCGGGCTGGCTCAGCGAACAGGAAAAGGCTTTCTTAGAAAATAAGCTGCGCCACTACGCCGATACCACTTCTACCCAGGTGGTGGTCATGATTCGGCCCGACATTGGCGACTACGACCGCGCTTCCTATGCCTTTGAGTTGGGCAACCGCTGGGGCATCGGACGTAAGGATAAAAACAACGGCGTGGTCGTGCTGATTGTCAGTGAACCGCCGCAGCGCGGCGCGTTTATCGCTACGGGCTACGGCGTCGAGGGTGCGCTGCCCGACATTACCGCAGGTCAGATTGTGCGCTACCTGATGATCCCGCGCTTCAAAGAGGGGCGTTACTTCGAGGGCATCAATGCTGGCCTTGACGGCATAATGGCTGCCCTATCGGGCGAATTTCAGGCCGATCAACTTGAAGAGGCGATACACATTCCGCTGTGGGTGATCATCCTCTTCCTCGTCCTGATTTTTCTGTTTATCCGCTTCATGATCAAACACGGCACCATGTACACGGGCACGGGCCCAATCCACCGGGGCCCTGTACGCACCTACCGCGGCGGCAGGTACTGGGGTGGCGGTTGGAGCGGGGGCTCCTTCGGCGGCGGAGGCTGGGGAGGCGGCGGTGGCGGCTTCGGCGGCGGCTCCTTCGGCGGCGGCGGCGCAGGGGGCAGCTGGTAGGTCGCGCATTATCGCTTTGACAGGTGCGAATAGTCGCCGAGGTTCAACTCGTCTTTGGCCCCTAAGTACTTACTGGCGTTGCCTACCATGGAATTTTCCAGCAGCGCATTTCGGATTTGCGATTTGTTCTGGATGATGCTGTTGGTAATGATGGAACTTTCCACCACCGACTGGTGCCCTACGCTGACAAATGGCCCAATAACCGAATGGCGCACCACAGCACTCTCACCCACAAAGCAGGGCGGCACAACGACGCTGTGCTCGATCGTTGCCTTCGGCGAAACTAAGGCTTCATGCGCGTGCAGCTCCAGCATGCGCGCGTTCG
Source organism: Saprospiraceae bacterium (assembly GCA_025056735.1). Lineage (GTDB taxonomy): Bacteria > Bacteroidota > Bacteroidia > Chitinophagales > Saprospiraceae > M3007. Next base: position 14,226 of record JANWVR010000059.1, on the reverse strand, counting down.
AGAATAAGATGGCTTCCTTATTGCCACAGTCTAACCATTCCTCCACCTCGCCCGTGCGAAAGCACAAGCCCTGGTTTTTGAGATGCTCCAGCGCCGTAGTGAGCTGATACTCATTTTTCTCTTTGATGTCATTCGAGATGACGTACTGGAGCGCATCGGCCAATCGCTCGCCTTCGCGAAAGTAATAGATGCCTACAATGGCTAAGTCGGATACAAACACTGATGGCTTCTCGACCAGCTCAGTGATGTAGCCTTCTGGGCTCAGACGCACGACACCAAAGGAGGAAGGGTCTTTCACCCGCTGCACCCAGATGACGCCATCCGACTGGGGATCGAAGGTAAAGTCGGCTTTGAACAGAGTATCGGCGAAGGCAATCATGCAGGGCCCGTGCAGGCTCTCGCGCGCGCAGTAAATGGCATGGCCTACGCCCAGCGCTTTTTCCTGATAATAGATCCGCCCTTGGGCACCCAAGCCCTGGGCGATAGCCACCAGCTCCCGCTCCACCTCGGGGCCGAAGTCGCCCACGACAAAGGCAATGGTCTGGATTTTGCCGTTGTAGGAACGCGCCAACTCTTCTACTAAGCGCTGGATGATGGGTTTGCCAGCCACTGGTATTAGCGGCTTTGGCACAGTCAGCGTGTGCGGACGCAGGCGCGTGCCCTTGCCAGCCATGGGTATAATGATGTTCATGTGTCGCGTGAAAAAGCCAAGTTCGTACAAGAGAGCAAACGCGCCAGGCACCCTCCTACCCAACCTGCCAAAAACATCGCATACCAGCAAAAGCAGGTCTGGGCAGCTGCATGGTGCGTATGCTTAAAACATTTTTGGTGGCAAAAGTAGGCGTCAGGGTGCTTCAAGTACTTATCTATCTTTTTCAAAGAGCAAAAACCAAAATGCCGGAAGAAGGCAGAGCGGGTCTGTAATGCAACCCGTACAACCATGAGCCTAACGCTTGACGAATGAGCACCTTTCCTTATTTCATAGGCTCCTCTCCCATATCCAACCAGGTTTCGTAGGTTGGTCCATACAACGCCGTAACCCTTCGGTTTTTCATCCGCATCAAAACTGTGAGCTGCCCACGATGATGCGCCTGGTGCCCAATGAGTAGTGAACTGAGCACATAACCTTTTCGGTATTCTCCATCCAAAACCGATACCGAGGTGTTCAACTCTTCGTCCGTCCATCTTGAAACTATGCTTACCAGTTCCTCATTCGCACGGTCATAAGCGCTTACAAGACCCTCTAAAGTCTCGACCTGTTTACCGTGCCAGTTTACCATGTTGTTTGTCTCGCCCATCTCGGTCATCAGCGTGCCAGGGGTCCCAACAATGTGCCATATCAAATCTCTTATGGGTCTGATCTTGTCTCCCGGCGAAAAGTCGAGGTCTTCCTCGCGAATCGAGGCTACCAAATCTTTGGTTGCCTCAAACTCCTGTTGCCATTCCTCTAAAAAATCTTGAATTTTTCTGTACATGATGTTATTGCCTGTGTATTTTTTAGTATGTACTCGATAGAGCCTTTTTTTATTTCGACTGTCTTTCGTCGTGTTCTTTTAATGCTGCTTCTATCAGTCGCTTCACCGCATCCAAGTCTATTTCTTCCCTCTTCTTGAATTTTACATGCCTGAGCGATTTTCCGGTTCCTCGAAGTAGATTTTGAGGATCCTCCAGGTTGGCGCCATGAAAAAATCCAAGGTTTACAGAGTCTTTCAAGGGTTTAATGTAGCATATTTCTCCCCGCATATTCTTTTCTGTTCCGAAAGAAATCATGCCATCTGCCTGGTCTATCCACATCTTCTTGCTGGGAAGCAGGATTTTTTCCGTTATTTCAAAAATTGTCTTTGCAATTTTCGAAACTTCGGGGGAGAAACGCTCAAAGAAATCTGCTAATTCCTGTGTCATCGAGATGGCAGTGGAGAGCGGGCGCTCGTCAGGAGAGTCTTGCACGTCAGCAGGGTTAGTTGAGTAGGCGTTGAAACGTTTATGAAAACCTCTTTAGAAATGTAAAGGTAATTGAAGCGCTCCTGAAGTAGGAGATTTTTGTGCCGAACAGAGTTTAAATGCCGGTGGACATTTGCAGATAGCGGATATTTTTCCATCCGTGGCAGATGCACCGGGATATGCGCTGTCTTGAGCGAAGCGCCCTTCGCCCTACCTTTGCCGTTCAAATCGTTTTTTCATGCAAAAACCCTCACTTCCTGAAGGCACTCGGGACTTTGGCCCTGAGCAAGCACGGCGCCGAGCTTTCATTTTTGATACCCTGCGCGACGCCTTCGTGCGGTTCGGGTACGAACCGTTGGAGACGCCAGCCATGGAAAACCTCTCCACCCTGACGGGCAAATACGGCGAGGAGGGCGATAAGTTACTTTTTAAAATCCTGAACAACGGAGACTACCTCAAGGACGTAGATCCGGCTCTTCTGGCCGCCAGAGACTCGGCCCGCCTGGTACCGCACATCGCCAAACGCGGGTTGCGCTACGACCTAACGGTGCCTTTTGCCCGCTACGTAGTCATGAATCGCCATGCTCTCACTTTCCCCTTTAAGCGCTATCAGATACAGCCTGTGTGGCGGGCCGACCGGCCACAACGCGGGCGCTATCGCGAGTTTTACCAGTGCGACGCCGACGTCATTGGCTCGGATAGCCTGCATTACGAAGCCGAGCTCGTCCAGCTATACGACGACGCTTTTGCGCGCCTGGGCATACCGGTCATTATCAAAGTCAATCATCGCCAGGTGCTTTACGGTATCGCTGAAGCTGCTGGCGTGGCCGACCGCTTTGTGGACATGACGGTAGCAATTGATAAGTTAGACAAAGTCGGCTTTGAAGGCGTGCGCCAGGAGCTGGCCCAGCGAGATTTTTCGCCGGAGGCAATAGCACAAATCGAGCGCATCCTGAGCCTCAACGACCGCGGTGAACTGCGCAACGCTCTTGGCAATAGCCCTGCCGGCCAGCGCGGCTTAGACGAGCTCGACGCGATGTGGGCCTATCTGAATGGCCTGCCGCTGCGCAATGAGGTGCGGCACGACATCACATTGGCGCGCGGGCTTACGTATTATACTGGTTGCATCTTTGAGGTGGTCGCTAATGCCGAAGGGGTGCGCATGGGCAGCATTGGCGGCGGCGGGCGCTATGCCGACCTCACGGGCGTTTTCGGGCTACCGGGGCTGTCGGGCGTAGGTATTTCGTTCGGCGCCGACCGAATCTACGACGTTCTGGAGCAAATGAATGCGTTCCCTGAAGCGCTCTCCGAAAGCGTGCGCGTGCTCTTTATGGCCTTAGACCCTGAGTCGCACCGTTATGCCTTCCAAATAGTCAGCCGCCTGCGTACTGCGGGTATTAGCGCCGAGCTATACCCTGAGCCGGGCAAGCTGAAAAAGCAATTTGAGTACGCCGCCCGCCGCCAGGTAGCCTGGGCAGCCGTCGTAGGCGAGTCGGAGCGCCAGAGCCAAACCGTTGTGCTCAAAGACCAACAAACCGGCGAGCAGCATACTGTAGCTGCTGATGTGCTGGCGACATGGCCGGCGCTGCGCTGACACTGATCGGCGCCGATTTTGGCGCGCCAGCCACCCGACAGGGGGCGGATTTTATCAGTTGCACTCTGAATACCCGCAATTTTTGCAGTGCAGGCAGCCCTCTTGATAGACCAGCCCGTCCGTCTGGCACGATGGGCAAGTATTGTGCGAGGGTACGGTACCGTCCGGGATGAAACGGCGTAGGGCGCGCACGACGCCGTTTTTCCAACTGTTGAGTGAGTCGGACTCTAAGTGGAGATTCTCCACCATGTCCACCACATAGGGCAGCGGCATGCCGTGTCGGAGGACGCCAGAGATGAGACGCGCGTAGTTCCAGTACTCCTTGTTGAACGTGCGCGACAAACCTTCGATGGTCACGTTATAGCCGTCCTTGTCGGTGTATTGGAAGTCGTAGCGATTTTTTCCGTTTTCTTTAACTTTGATAACGCGGCCTTGCGAGACCTGGGTGAGGATGGAGAAAGAGTCTTTAGCCCGGCCGGTGAAAATTTCATAGGGCCGTCCCTGGTAGAGGCCGACGACGGCTACCCACGGCTCGTCGTTGTTGAGGAAGCTGATGACAGCAGCGTCGAGTATCTGAGGGCGTTTGGGCGCTGCGGTTTCGCGGAAGATGTCGGCAGCGGCATCGCTTTTTTTCTTTTCGCTGATGAGCACGCCACTGCGCGAGCCTTCGCGATAGACAGTGATGCCCTTGCAGCCCGCTTCCCAGCCGGTGAAATAGATTTGACCGATAAGTTCTTCGGTAGCCTCTTCGGGCACGTTGACCGTGACGCTAATGCTGTGGTCTACCCATTTTTGGACGCGCCCCTGGAGTCGAACTTTTTGCACCCAATCCACATCTTCGGCGGTGGCGCGATACCAGGGCGAGCGCTCGATGAGGTGGCGCAGTTGCTCGTCGCTCATGCGCTCGACATCGCTGTCTATGCCCTGCGCCTTCAGCCAGAGGCGAAAAGGCGGGTGCACCACGTAGTAGTCTTCCCACTTGTCGCCGACTTCATCTACGAACGTGACCCGGGCGTTTTTGTCGTGTGGATTTACCTTACGGCGGCGCTTGTAAGCGATGCGGAAGACGGGTTCCAGACCTGAGGTGGTGCGTGTCATGAGGCTGGTGGTACCCGTGGGCGCGATGGTGAGCAGGGCGATGTTGCGACGCCCATAGCGAGCCATGTCGGCATAGAGGGCCGGGTCGGCTTCACGCAAGCGCTGGATGAATGGGTTATTGGCCTCGCGCTCGGTATCGTAGATAGGGAATGGGCCGCGCTCTCGAGCCAGGGCCACCGAACCTCGATAGACGGCTAAGGCCAGCGTTCGGTGGACGCGCTCGCAAAAGTCCAACGACTCCTCGGAGCCGTAACGGATGCCCAAGGCGGCCAGCATATCGCCTTCGGCGGTGATGCCGATGCCCGTGCGCCGGCCTTGCTGGCACTTGTGGCGGATTTTGATCCACAAGTCGCGTTCGGTGGCCTTCACAAACTCTGGCTCAGGGTCGCGTTCGATTTTTTGCAGGATTTGTTCGATTTTTTCCAGCTCTAAGTCAATGATGTCGTCCATGACGCGCTGGGCCAGTTGGCCGTGTTTTTCCAGCAAATCAAAATCAAATTCGGCCTGCGGCGTGAAGGGGTTTTTCACATAGCTGAGCAAGTTGATGGCCAGCAGGCGGCAGCTGTCGTAAGGGCACAGCGGTATTTCGCCGCAGGGGTTGGTTGAGATGGTGCGGAAGCCGAGGTCGGCATAGCAATCGGGCACGGACTCTCGAATGACGGTATCCCAGAAGATGAGGCCAGGTTCGGCGCTTTTCCAGGCATTATGGACGATTTTCTTCCAGAATTCGCGGGCGTCAATAGTTCGCTCCACAATGGGTCGTTCAGCATCCACCGGGAAGCGGAGGGTATAGGGTTTGCCGTCGCGCACGGCCTGCATGAAGGCATCGTCCACGCGCAGCGAGATGTTGGCGCCGGTAACTTTGGTGTTGTCCAGCTTGGCGTCGGCGAAGGCGGGCGCATCGGGGTGTCGAATAGCGAGGGTGAGCATGAGCGCGCCTCGGCGACCGTCTTGCGCTACTTCGCGCGTAGAGTTGGAATAACGCTCCATGAACGGCACAATGCCGGTGCTGGTCAGAGCGCTGTTCATCACTGGCGTGCCCGTTGGGCGCAGGTGCGACAGATCGTGCCCAACACCTCCTCGGCGTTTCATCAGCTGCACCTGTTCTTCATCTATCTTGAGGATAGCACCATAAGAGTCGGCCTGGCCTTCGATGCCGATAACAAAGCAATTGGACAGCGAAACTACCTGAAAAGTATTGCCAATGCCGGCCATGGGGCTTCCCTGAGGAACTAAATAACGGAAGCGCTCCAGCAGGGCATAGACCTCAGCCTCGCTCAGCGGGTTGGGGTAGCGCTGTTCAATGCGCGCGATTTCGGCGGCAATGCGGTGGTGCATGTCGTCGGGCGAGCGCTCGTAGATGCGGCCGTAAGAGTCTTTGAGGGCGTATTTGTTGAGCCAGACGTTGGCGGCTAAAGTGTCGCCTTCAAAGTATTCGGTAGCAGCAGCAAGGGCTTCTTCTGCGGTGTACGTTGAGCGTTGGGCCGCCTGGCCACTCGAGGCAACAGGTGCTGTGGCAAACTCCATACTCATACGAAAAAAGAGATCGTGAGGTGAGGTGAAACAATACCTCAGGCGGGCATATGGCATCTGAGGCGGTGCGCTCCAGATGCCTGGCAAACATACGACAACACGGGCAGTGCGCCGAAGGCAAACAAGGAAGGCTTTTTCCGCCGCCTTGCTCCCTGCAAACGCAGCAGCGCGTATTTGACGGGTTGCCCTTGGCAACTTTAAAACTACCTACCTTTGCGCCCGCAATGGCACTGAACTTAGAAAAATACCTCGTTATTTCAGGCGTGCCGGGCGTGCACCGCCTCATTTCGGCACGCACCAACGGCGTACTTGTCGAAGACTTTAAGGAAAAACGCGCTCGTTTTGTAGCTGTGCGGCAAAATCAGGTGATGCCGCTGGCCACCATTTCTGTGTACACCGACACTGAAGAAGGAACGGTGCCTTTGGCAGAGGTGTTCCAACGCATGTTCGACGCGCGCGAGCAGACGCCCCCTCCGCCTACCGATGCTCCTGGCGCGGCATTGCGCGAGTACTTTGCCCAAGTGCTGCCCGAGCATGACCAGGACCGCGTGCATATCGCCGATATCAAAAAATGTATTCGGTGGTTTAACTACATGCTCGAGCACGGCATTTTCGACCAACTGCTGCGTGAAACCGAAACTACCCAGGCAACCGAAAAAAAGCCCGAAACCGCTGACAACACCGACACCCCGTCATTGGACGAAACCATTGCCTGAACGCCCAGCCCTATTCCATGTATAAAGGAAAAAAAGTCGTCGTCGTACTGCCAGCCTATAATGCAGCTAAAACACTCGAGCAAACCTATCGCGAAATACCTTTTGACCTTGTAGATGAGGTCATTCTCTGCGACGACCACAGCCGAGACAATACCGTCGAAAAGGCCCGAGAACTGGGCATCCGACACGTCATCGTTCACGAGCGCAACAAAGGCTACGGCGGCAACCAGAAGTCGCTCTACCGTAAAGCCTTAGAAATCGGCGCCGACATCGTCATCATGCTGCACCCAGATTACCAGTACACCCCTAAGCTCATCCCAGCTATGGTAAACATCATTGGCGAGGAGCTGTATCCTGTGGTGTTGGGCTCACGCATTCTGGGCATGGGTGCGCTCCGAGGAGGCATGCCGCTCTACAAATACGTGGCTAACCGATTCCTGACGTTTGCCCAAAACCTGTTGGTGCACTACAAACTGTCGGAATACCATACCGGCTACCGTGCCTTTAGCCGTCAGGTTCTGGAGACCATTGCCTTCGAGCAAAACTCGGACGACTTCGTCTTCGACAATGAAATGTTGTCGCAAATCATCTACGCCGGTTTCGACATTGCCGAAGTTACCTGCCCAACGAAGTACTTCGAAGAGGCGTCCAGCATTAACTTCCGTCGCAGTGTCAAATACGGTCTGGGCGTCTTGCGCGTGTCCTTAGGGCATTTCCTGCAGCGTTTAGGACTGGTGAGTCTACCCATGTACCGGCGTAAGCACTTTACTAACCCCTGACGGCTAGTACTTGCGATTACTCGCGCGAGCTGGGGCTACAAGCACCTGATTACCGAAATTTTTACGCTGTTCGTGAGGTCTTCTTCTTGAAGATGAAGGCGAGGTTATAAATAATGGCTTACTTACAGGAAGCCCTCGGCGCCTTGCAGGGTCTTCCTTTTTTTAATGACAGACCTCACGCAGATGAGGCGGAATGCCGTTCTCCTTTGGGATTGTTGCTCGATTGGGGCGAGCACATCGAGCATCCTACATGCGCCCGATTCATAGGGTGAATTCGGAGAAATATACACAGGGCTTCCCGAGGGAGAGCCTTCTCCCTCGCGCATGACATCAGTGAAAATGGCCTTCATAGTTTTCGGCGCCTTTGGCGTTTTCTCTTTCTTAGGGCTAAGAGTACTCCCGCGTTGTTATTGCCCTACTTAAGTCTCGCATACCCCTTTACCGCACCGTCCAGCGCAGGCCGACCAACAGTCGCTGCCGTTGCACGGGCGCATAACCATAGGCCGTATCAAAGGTGTAGCCGTTGGGGTTGTCCACTTCCACAAAGCGGTCGAAGGGGTCGAAGGCGCGCAGCAACACATCCTCGCGGGGATAGAAGCCAAAGAGGTTCTTGACCGCCACATACAACTGGATGCCTCCCGAAAGCGCGCGGGTAATCTGCGCGTTGTGGATGGCGAACCACGGCGACCGGTCGGGCCGGTAGTCATTGGGTACGACGGGCAGCGGCATCGGGCTATTGAATGTGCCCGTGTAGTCTATCGTCAGCTTCCAGCGCGTTACAGGGTACGAAAGCGCCCAGGTACCCGACAGCGGCGAGGCGAAGAAGATCGGCAGGCGCTTGCCCTCTTCGATGCGATAGACGCGCATAGCCGTCACGCCCGCATTGATTTTCAGACCGTTGAGCAGGTTCACGTCGGCGTTTAGCGATGCTCCCGAGGAGACGGCGTGGCCGTTGAGGTTTTGATAAATGATTTTATCCGGGTCGGAGTCGTAGTCGGGCAGGATGCGGTTGGTGAAATAGGTATAAAACAGCGAGGCATCTATGCCGATAAAACCGGCTTTTCGCGGGAAGAACTTGCGCGTGTAGTTGAGGTTGGCGTTCCAGGAGCGTTCGGGTCGCAGGTCTTCGGCGATGACGACCTGACGGGCGCCGGTGAGGGCGGCATGCTCTTCGGTGAAGATGTTGGCCACGCGGAAGCCCGAGCCGGCAGTGAGACGCAGAATATGGTGGGCGTCTTCGGCCCACTTCCAGCTAAGGCGCGGCGTCAGAATGCTGCGGTGGGCCGAGTGGTAATCATAACGCAGACCCATCAAAAGGCGATTGCGGGCGTTGAGGGCGATTTCGTCTTGCACGAACACTCCGGGCAACCACGTGCGCGCGGGCCGGTTTTGGCCCGAACCGTCAGCAGCGGCAGTAGCGGGCGTATTATCGTCGTATTCGGTATAGCGCAAAGCAGCGCCCCATAGCAGGTCGTGTTTTGGGCCTAAGGAGGCGTCGCCCGTCAGCTGAGCAAAAGCCACCTGCTGGCGACCGAAGTAGGGCGTATTGCCGTAGGCGGCATCCTGGTCGTGCACATTCCACGACACGTCGAGCATAACGCGGCGGCCCTCAATGGGCAACTGGTATTTGCCGATAACTTCCATTCGGTGGGTGTAAATACTTTCACCGTACAGGCTATCGGAGCCGCGCCATTGAGGCGCCCAGGTCAGCTGGCCACCCCAGCGGTCTTCGTACACGTATCGGGCTGCTAAAGAAGCGAAGTAGCCCGAGCGCCGCTCGAAGCGCCATTTATTAAACACCGATAGGCGCTGCTGCAGCGGAATATCCGTAAAGTTATCGCTGTTGATATCGTGTCGCTGCCGAAAATGGAAGTAATTGACGCCCAGAAGGGTATGTGCGCGCCCTGCGCGCGCTGCTATCGAGCCGTCGAGGTTCCATTCGCCCATGCTCGTGCCAAAGGCATCCACCGAAGCGCGCGGCGCCGTCAGCGCGTCGCGAGTGATGATGTTAATAAGACCACCCACGGCTTCCGAGCCGTAGAGCGCGCCGGCCGGGCCTTTCACCACTTCAATGCGTTCAACGAGACTGTTGGGAATGCCGCTCAGGCCGTACACCGTGGAAAGGCCGCTGACAATGGGCATGCCGTCTATGGTTACCATAGTGTATGGGCCTTCCAAGCCATTGATATGGATATCGCCGGCACCGCATACGCCGCAGTTCAATTGCGGCTGTACGCCATTGACCAACGTAAGCGCTTCAAACAGGTTGGGTGTCGGGTTTTTTTGAAAAAATCGAGGCGTATAAATCTCGATAGGAATGGGGGAAGCGTCTTTGGAAACATCTTTCATCGAGGCCGACACCACGACTGTACTCAGAGCGTGTTCAGCGGGCTCCAACAAAACCAACAGATCCTGCGAAGGGTCGTTCCAGGCGCCCGACCACGAAGCATAACCAACCGAGCGCACCCGCAGCACGGCATTGCGAACAACGTATCGCGCCGGCACGACGAAGTACCCCAGCGTGTCGGTATACGTACCGCCGGACATGCCTTCTACCGCGACTGTAGCTGCTATTACCGGCTCGCGCGTAAGCGCGTCCAATACCCGCCCACGGCATAGGCCGTTCATCTGAGCTTGTGCCTCGCAGGCGGACAGGCATACCAATATCACCCAAACACGGCCAATGGTTTGCATATGCCTGAGACGTCTTATCAGATACCTATGAAACAGGAAAAGTTTTTCATAAAACCAAAAAACAATTGATGGCTGCCCTTGTTTAAAAATTTAGTCCTGGCTAAAAAATTTATTGAGCCACCTCAGCGGCATCGAGCTGGTACATGAACTGCTCAACGTTCGTCTCATTGAGCCGAAACACGCCTCGAATGCGCAGGTAATCGTCCACTTTCAGCCGTTTGGGTGCTTTGGTGAAATTGAGGCCAATGACCGTTTCCGGCCCGGCGCCGCCGCAGAAGAAACAGGCAGCGTAGGGGTTTTTACTCAAAGCATAAGCACCTCCACCCAGCGGGATGATGTAGCCCTGCACTTCCACTTTCCTGCCGTCTAAGGTTTTCACTTTAGTGCCAAAAATGGGATACTCGAAATACTCGTCGTACTCGGCGTGGTACTTGCGCTTATACTGGACATCGCGCAGGGTTTGCCAATCCAACTTCAGGAGGGTGTCTTTTAGGCTTCGGGAGGGCGCGTGCTGCGGCAACAGGAGCGCCTCGAAGGCAGGAGGTGGTGCAGCGGCAGCGCGCATTTGTAGCGGCCAGACGCCGTTGTGCAGACGCTGAAGAGATGTCCAGCAGAGCATTAGCAGAGGGATTGAAGAAAATAAAACAGGGCGTATTTTATGCATACTGAAGGGTTTGTGCAATGTGAATACGATACGCTTTCCAGGCCGGAAGGAGGGCGGCGAGCAGGCCGATGGCCAGCACAATGAGCAGCAGCCCGCCCTCTTGCGCCCAGCGGAAGCCGTATTCTGCAGCCGAAAGGCGCAGTTCGCGTTCTGCCGCTTGCGAAATAGCCCACAGCCCGACCCGGCTGATGAGCAAACCGGCCACAAAGCCGGCCAGGCACAGCCACAGACTTTCGTACAGCAACAGCCAAAGCACCTGCCCGCGGCTGGCGCCCAACGTGCGCACGAGAGCTAGCTCGTAGCGGCGCTCCTCTAAGGCGCGATACAGGGCGACAAATACGCTCAAGGCTGCTAAGGCCACGATAGCCCAGCCCAGCCACGTCAGGGCTTCAATGCCCACACCCAGCAAGCCCAATAGGCGACTCACCTCTACTTCAGGCGATACCAATTGCATATCGGTGCTCTCAGCCACCCGACGCGGCCACTGCACCACCGGCATTGGGCTGCGAAATTTGAAGAGTACAGCCGTGATTTCCTGCGCTGCCGCTTCAGCGCCCGCCTCGGCGTGTTCGTGCATGTGCCACACACTTTCTAATGAGCACAGAATGAGGTTGTCCACCACCTTGCCCGTAGGCGATAGGATGCCCACCACCCGGTAAGGATGCTCGTGCGCCTCGCCTTCGCCGCCCGTGCCGTGCACGCTAAAGAACGTACTGCCCAGCGATAAGCCCAGCCGCTGCGCTGCTTTAGCGCCTACAACTGCCTCAAAATCCTCAGAATACGCGCGTCCCTGAGCAAGGTCGGCGCCATAGTGCTCCCAATAGTCGGGCGTAGTGCCCACGATGCGGTAGCCGCTGTAAGAGTCGCCATAGGCCAACGGTATCGCCTTCTCCACTAAGCGCTGGCGCATCCAGGGCTGTGCTTCTGTATAGCGAATGTTGCCCGTCGGGGCATCTATTTGATAGACTGCCGACAGGATGAGCTGCAGCGGGCTGCCTTTTGCGCCCATGACCATGTCAATGCCCTCGATATTGGCCTCAAACTGCCGGCGCACCTGCTCGCTTAGTAGGATAAGCAGTGAAATAATGGCCACGCCGGCGCTCAGCAGCACCCAGCTCAGCAGAGCATTCAACGGGCGATGCATCAGGTTTTTACGCGCGATGTAGTGAATCATGACAGGCCAATACTTTGATGAAACAAGGCTTTGAGGCGCTGGTCGTGCGACACCACAACGAGGCTGGCGCCGGCCTGATGAGCCTGCTGCAGCAGCAATTCGGCCACAGTACGCGCATTTTCATCATCTAAACTGGAGGTAGGCTCGTCGGCCAACAGCACAGCAGGGTTGTTCATCAGGGCGCGGGCAATGGCAGCCCGTTGTTGCTGGCCAGCGCTGAGCTGGTGAGGCTTACGGTGGGCGTACGGGCCGATATCCAAACGCTCGAGCAGTTGCTGCGCTTTCGCGCGGTCTTTTTTGCCGGTAGCAAACCAGCTGGCAGCAATTAGATTCTCCAACAGGGTGAGGGATGCAATGAAATGAGCTTGTTGAAACACTAGCCCAATGTGCTGGCCGCGAAAGCGATCTAAGGCGCGTCCTCGAAGGGCGGCCAGATTGGCGTCACCTACCCAAATCTCGCCCTCATTTGGCGTGAGCAGCCCAGCCAGCAGGTGCAGCAAGGTCGTTTTGCCCTTGCCCGACTGGCCGGTAATGAGCAATCCATGACCCGCCTCGCAGCGGAAGTCCGGGAAGTCAAACGACGCACCGCCGTCGTATGCAAAGCGCAAGTGATGTGTGCGAAGCATAATGGAGAATTCCTCAAGGGAGTAGTTCCGATTGGCGCTAAAAGGCCTTATCGGGCCTCTGTTTGCGCGCAAAGAAACGCAGCTGAGTCCTACTGCATCCGAAAGACCGACATTCGACCATGTTTGCGGTATCTAACGGTGTTTTTAGGAGAAAAATATCAGACAGGTCTTGCCACAACGACGCCCCTACCCGGGCAACGATGCCGGGCGCGCCAGAAAATGAAATTGTAAAATCCCAGCCCTTTTTGGGTATCAAAGTAAGGCGCCCTATAACGGATGAGGACAGGTGGTGTTATTGTTTGAAAGCAAGGTATCGAGAAAGCAGCTGCTATCTTTGCCCTCAAACGCAAGCCTATGGCGAGTAAGTTGCCCATTGAGATTCAGGATTTTCGGACGCTCCGTACCGAGGGATACAAGTACGTGGACAAAACGGCGTACGTGTACCGGTTGGCGACGATGGGCAAGGCTTACTTCTTGTCGCGACCACGCCGTTTCGGCAAGTCGCTGACGATTTCGACGCTCCGGGAGTTGTACTCAGGCAACCGGGAGTTGTTCGCAGGTTTGTGGATAGAAGACAAATGGGACTGGGCGCGACGGCGTCCCGTAGTCCGCATCTCTTTTACAAGTATTGGTTTTCAAAGTTTAGGCCTTCGAGCCGCGTTAGAACAAGAACTGCAAGCGCTGGCTAAGGCCCACGCCTTCGCCCTGACTCAGAAGGGTATTGGCCCTATGTTTAGAGAATTGCTTTCAGTCCTTACTCATCAGGAAGAGAAGGTTGTGGTGCTGATAGATGAGTACGATGCTCCCATTATTCACTATTTGGATAAGGATGTGGAGACCGCCCATCAAAATCGGGAGGTGCTCAAGGAGTTTTACACAGTTCTCAAAGACGTTGATGCCCTGCTAGAGTTGGTTTTCATTACCGGCGTGAGCAAGTTCTCGAAGGTAGGCATTTTTTCGGGCTTGAACAACCTGCGCGACATCACCATGCACCCGCAGTATGCCACCATGCTGGGCTACACCCAGGCGGAGCTGGAGGCCAATTTTGAGGAAGAGATTGCTCAAACGGCGGCCACCCTGCACTTGACGCGCGAGCAATTACTCGAGCAACTGCGCCACTGGTACAACGGCTACCGCTTTGAAGAACGCGCCGAGACACTGTACAACCCCGTGTCCATCAACAGTTTCTTCTTCTTCCAAAAATTCCAAAACTACTGGTTCGCCACCGGCACGCCGACGTTTTTGGTCAATCTGCTGCGGACGCAAGGCGTGTACGACGTGGGCGCGCAGCACGTGGACGCCAGCGGCTTTGACACCTTCGAGTTGGACAACCTGAAACTGTCGGCCCTCATGTACCAGACGGGCTACCTGACCATCACAGGCGCCGACGAAGAGGGCCTGCTGACG
>JANWVR010000014.1 GCA_025056735.1 Saprospiraceae bacterium | reverse complement strand
CGGTTACTTTGCCAAACAAGTTTGGCGGTTACTTTGCCAAACAAGTTTGGCGGTTACTTTGCCAAACAAGTTTGGCGGTTACTTTGCCAAACAAGTTTGGCGGTTACTTTGCCAAACAAGTTTGGCGGTTACATGGGGTATGCCTACTATTTGGTACGAGAGTGTTGTGGCGCGTGTGGAGCAGGCGACGCCTGCCGTGCGTCGGTTTTGGTTGGCTATGCAAAATGGCCAGCGTCCGCCCTTCCGGGCCGGGCAGTTTATCACTTTTGACCTGCCCATTGGCGAGAAGCGCCTCCAGCGCTGGCGCAGCTACTCGATTGCTAACGCGCCGGGCGATGACCCAGACCTTATCGAGCTGTGCCTCGTGCGCGCGCCCAATGGTTTGGCAACGCGCTACTTTTTTGAAGAGGTGCAGGTGGGCACCGTGCTGCGCTGGAAAGGGCCGGAAGGCACCTTTTGCCTGCCCGACACACTCGAAGATCGCGATATCGTCATGGTGTGCACCGGCACAGGCGTGGCGCCTTTTCGGAGCATGCTGCGCGACCTGCAACACACAGGGCAGCCGCACCGCAACATCCACCTCATTTTTGGCACGCGCACGGAGCAAGATATCCTGTACCGCGATGAATTTGAAGCCCTAATGCGCACCATGCCGGGCTTTCGCTACGACATTGCTCTCTCGCGCCAGCCCGATTGGCCTGGCTACCGGGGCTATGTGCACCAGGTTTACTTGGAACACTACGCCCGAAAGCGAGACGACGTGCTCTTCTACCTCTGCGGCTGGAGCAACATGATTGACGAAGCTGTTGCCAATCTCCTGCTCAAATTGGGCTACGACCGCAAGCAGATTCTGTACGAACTGTACGGATAGGGAGTAGGGCATGCCTACCTGCGCACCACTTCCAGCGCCTGGAAAGGCCGCTGTTGGGCGTCTTCCAAGACGAGGAGATAGTTGCCTCTGGGCTGCCCGGCCAGCGAATAATATTGACCTGGTGCTGGGGTGAAGCGCGCCACTTCGCGCCCTTCTAAGGTCAGCACACGCACGGCGTGCACGTCGTCGGCGTTGGCCAGCCAGAAGCCGTCCGTCGTCGGGTTCGGATACGCCTTCACCACCGCCGGCGGCAGCGGGTTGTTCGTATTCGAGAGCGGCGAAGTGAACAGGAAGGTAACCGTAACGCTGTCAGAGGGAAGGTTTTCATTATTCAGTTTCAGCCGAATGATCGCCTCTGCGCCCAGGATGGTGTCGTAGTTGAGAAAGTGCATGATGATGGTACCCGACTGATTGGGCTGCATATCAAACGTTTGCGTGCTGACAAACGGAGTGTAACACAGGTTCAGGTCGCATACTTGCGACTGGCAGCCAGGCGTGATTTTGACCACATTGCGTGTCCACCGGATACGCTGTATCTGGTTAGTACGGTTGGCGATGCCGACGTGGCCTTCTACATCTTGCTCGGTATGCGGCGCTATCGTCCATACTTCCGTTGCAGTAACGCGGAAGGTCGTTTGCGCTAAAGGCGCTGAGACAGACAGAAGAAGGAGCGCAAGGCAGGCGGTAATGTGTTTCATAAAATGTCCAGAATTAGCAATTGTGTGAAATAAACAAGACAAAAGTAGGACGGCGGGCGCATTCGTGGTGGTACTTTTGTCGGTGAAGGGTGTTAAAAATGCCGTTTGGTATGTCATTAGCACAAAAAATGAGGGTCTGCACAGCAGCGCTGGTATTTCCATTGCTTCTACGCGTGGCGGCGTTGGGCCAGTCGCCTTTTGAAGCAGCGCCTTTTACGGCTACTGACCTGCAAGGGCGGGTATGGAGGCTCGACAGCCTGCTGAGCGCTGGCAAGAGCGTTGTACTTCATTTCATGGCCACCCACTGCCTGCCCTGCTGGGCCTACCACCAGGGCAAGGCCCTGCAGGCGCTCTACCAGCAGCACGGGCCGGGCGGTACGGATAGGGTCAGGGTGTTTTTGGTCGAAAGCGACCCGGCCACCAATGCCAGTTGCCTGAGTGGGATGTCGGGCTGTAACCAATTCACGCCTGGCAATTGGGGGGCGGGCACGTCTTTTCCCATTCTTAACGATCACGCTATTGCAGCTTCGTACGGCATCACAGAATACCCGACGCTTGTGCTCATCTGCCCCACGCGCAAGGGCTATGCTTTGCGCCTGATGAGCGCCAACGACTTAGCGGGGCAGATAGAAACCTGCCCGGTAGCCTTTGGGCAACACAACGCCGCCCTCTTCGACCTGGAGCCGGGCGCGCTTTGGAGCGATGTGTGCCGCTCCATTGACCTGACGCCGCGCGTGCGTTTAGTCAATCTGGGCCAGAAGCCGCTCCAGCAGGCTATCGTAGGTGTTTTCTGGAACGACGTCCTGGTGAACACTTTTGTCTGGCAGGGCAATCTGGCTACCTACAAAGAGGTGGCGCTGACGCTTGCTCCCCTGACGCGCCACGAAGCCGGTACGCTGCGCGTGCAAGTCCTGCAACTTAACGCTGGCGTTCCTGACGAAGACCCCTCGAACAACAGCCGCTCTCTTCCTTTTTATACGGCGCCGCAAGAACCCGGTGTGGCCTTTTTATTGAAAATCCGCACCGACCAGTTTGGAGCCGAAACCTACTGGGAACTGCGCAACGAACAGGGCCAGCTCCTCGACTTCGGCGGCAACCAGGCTGTCGGCCCTAACGGCGGCGGTTTGTCCCCAGCCATTACCGGTGGCCCGGGCGCCTACGGCAACAACACAATCATCTACGACACCCTCTATCTGCCCGAGCCGGGCTGCTATTCGCTCCATTTTGTGGATGCTTATGGCGATGGAATGTGTTGCGCCAATGGGAAAGGTTACTTCCAACTGTATCGGCTTCAGCACCCGTTAGAAGCGCCTATTCTTTCGGGTGGCGTCTTTCAGGACTATGAACATCGCCGCTTTAATACCGACGTGCGGGTGGGCGCCGCTCAGCCCACCTCCTTCAAGCAGGCTGCGGCGCGCCTGTGGCCCAACCCGGCTGCCGAAGCGCTGCACCTTGAGCTGACCTGGCCCTACACCGACTTGCCAGAGGTGGAAATCATAGACCTGCTTGGCCGGCAGGTGGACGCCCTGCAAACGATAGAGGCAACTGCCGGGGCGCCACTCATGGCTTCTTTCGAGGTAAGCACCCTGCCTGCAGGTCTGTACTGGCTCTGTGTGCGCGGCCAGAGGGAAACCTTCGCCCGCAAGTTTGTTGTCGCTCACTGAGCGTTTCCTGCTCCTGAGGCATCGCCCTTACCTTTGTGCCCAACCAGCCCGGTTGATGCGCTGGGCGCCTGTTTTTTCTGAGAAACACCGTTTTATCGTGGGCATAAAAGTATTTGCACCTGCTTCCATCGGCAATGTCGGCGTGGGCTTCGACGTGTTGGGCCTGGCCTTAGAGCGCCCAGGCGACGAGGTCATTGCGCGCAAGAGCACTACCCCCGGTCTGCGCATCACTAAGATTACTGGCCACGGCGGCAAATTGCCTTACGCCGTTGAAGAGAATACGGCAGGGGTGGCGGCTTTGCGCTTATTGGAGCATTTGGGCGCAACGGATGCGGGCATTGAGTTGGAAATTCACAAAAAGATGCCGCTGGGCAGTGGTCTGGGCAGTAGTGCTGCCAGCGCGGCTGCGGCGGTGCTGGCGGTGAGCGAGTTGTTGCGCACGGGTCTGAGCAAGCGCGACCTGTTGCCCTTTGCCTGTTTGGGCGAGCAGGTGGCTTCGGGCGGCTTTCATGCCGATAACGTAGCGCCCTCATTGCTGGGCGGTATCGTGCTTGTGTGCAACAACGATCCCTTAGATGTACATCGCTTGTATACGCCGCCGGGGCTGTTTGTAGCCGTTGTTTACCCACACATTCAGGTGCTCACCCGCGAGGCGCGCGCCGTACTCAGCCCGCACGTATCACTGCACGACCACGTGCGGCAGAGCGCCTATCTGGCCGGCTTTGTGGTTGGCTGTTTTACTGCCGACCTCGACCTCATTGGCCGGTGCTTGCGCGATGTCGTCATCGAGCCGCAGCGCGCCCGCCTCATTCCGGGGTTTTATGACGTACAGGCGGCTGCCTTAGAAGCAGGCGCCTTGGGCTGCAGCATCTCTGGCGCAGGACCTTCTGTGTTTGCGCTGTGCTCCAACAGCCTCATTGCCGAAAACGCCGGCGCGGCCATGCAAAAGGTTTTCCAGCAGCACGGCATTGCCAGCGACTTTTACCTGTCCAAAGTCAACCCAGAAGGCGCGGTGGTGTGCTGATAGAGCGCCATTTCTTTATCATAGAAAACCGCAATCAGAAAAAACCATGCTTTCGCTGACACCCAATGCTTTAATTTTGGGCCGATTATTGCTGCTTTTCAGCTGCTGACCTGGCCCTCACGTGCTGAAGGGCTATTTTTCTGGTGTTCACTAACTACGTCCCTCCATGAGCAGATTACTACACCTTCTTCCCCTGGCCCTTTTCGGGTGTTGGGTGCTGATGCCCTATGTTGTTTCAGCTGCGACGAAAACCGAACAAGTCGAGCAATATCTGGGCACGGAGCGTTACAAGCGCGAGCGTCCGGTAGGCATTGTAAAATTCGTCTTCAAGCGTGCGGTGCTCAAACGCCAGGGAGATGGAAAGAAGACCTACGAGCAGCTCCTCATCAGCGAGCCGGGCTTCTCGAACCGCGATAATGCCGGCCCGCTAAAGTCCATCCAAATCGTGTACAACGGTCAAACCATTGTGGTAGAGCCGGAGTCAGTTCGGTTGGCGCGTAAGCAGGAGCAGGAAGCCGCTGCTGCGCGCGCAAAGGAGGAGCGGCGTAAGAAGCAAAACACAGCGCCGCCTTCAGCATCTAAGCTAGAGAAGGCGGGTGTCATGTCTCGTGCTACTGAGGGACCGGCGGCTGGGCGGCGCGCAGAGAAGACCGCTGCTGGGCGCCCTGCTGAAAAGCCATCGGAAGCGCCAGCGGAAGCTGCTACGCGCGTCAAGCCGCTATATCCCGCGGAAAACAAGAGCGGAGTGCAGGCCGCAGCAATGCCAGCTCCGGTGCGGGTGTCCAAAGGTGTCCCTGCTGCCGACCCGGCGCCAGTGACATACGGCGTGCCGTCAGCAGCAGAAGCCGCTCCCTTGCTCATCAGCGACCCTGTGCGTCCGCGCCAGAACATCCCCCCGCGCCCAGGATCTGAGAACAAGGGCATTAGCCTGCCCGACTCCATGACCGTCGTGCGCAACATTGAAGAGGCAAAAGAACAGATTACCACCTGGAAGGGCCGCCTATGGCAAACCATCAAACCGGCGTGGGAGTTTGTGATGTGGCTGTTCAGCAGCCTGATTGTCATACTCATCTGCTTTGCTGGCATCTGCCGATATGTAGCCAAAACAGCAGCCTCCGAAAGCCTCATCAGCGCGTATGGGCGCATCATTGTGGGGCGCTGGATTGTGTCTGCTCATCAAAATGCGGCAGCCATGCTGCTGGTCATCACCTGGGTCATTGCCATTGTGCTGCTGCTCGATGTGTTCATGTGGCTGGTCTATCTAAACCTGCCCATCTGGACGCTGCTCATCATCTGGTTCCCGGCGCTGTGGGTGGCTGAAAAGATTACCAGCTGGATTGTGCCCAACATTCCTATTGCCGACGGGCGACACTAAGTGGGCCTTCATCCAACCCGTGGGCGCCGGGCCGCGTCTTGAACGGGCCATGCGCCAAACGTTGGGACTTTGGGGGGCCTTAGGGCTGTGTTTGTTCATCGGCATGCCGGCCAGCACGGGGCAACGCGCCCGGCTGTGCCTGCACGGACTGCCGGACGAGCTGGACGCTGCCGAGCGCCTGCTGCGCGTCCAGGGTGCGGGCCGAACCGCGCCCGATACGCTGCTGTTTGTCGCTGCCGACGCTGCAGCCCTTCGCGCGGCAGTGGGCCAGGCGCTGGAGCAATGGCGGAAGGACGCCTATCTGCTGGCCTCTGTAGATAGCTGGACGGTGCTTTCCGATAGCGTTGCCGCGGCGCATTTGCACTTAGGGCCGCGCCTGCGCTGGGTGCAGTTGCGCCTGCCCGAGGCCGACCTGCGCTGGTTAGACGCACTGGGGCTGCGCGACCGCCCCGTCGAGGGCGAGTCGTTGCACCCTGAGCGGCTTGTGCGCTGGCAACGCACTCTGCTGGAGCGGGCCGAAAACCGCGGCTACCCGTTTGCTTCCGTCCGTTTAGATAGCGTGCACCTGCTGCCCGATGGCGGCGTCTCGGCCGTGCTCGCGCTGACGCGTGGGCCGTTCATCGCCTTTGCGGAACCCAAAGTGAACGGCAGCCTGCGCGTGTCGCCGCGCTATTTAGCGCAATTTCTGGGCATTAAGCCCGGCGCGCCGTATAGCCGCGAGCGCGTGCTGCGAGCGCCCGACCGCCTGCGTACCCTCTTGTTTGCCCAACAAACCGAACCGCCCAGCGTCTCCTTTAGCGGCAATCAAGCCCGACTCAACCTTTTTTTAGAAAAAAAGCGCGCCAGCCGCTTCGACCTTGTCATCGGCCTACTGCCGCAGCCCAACGACCCGGCCGGGCGCATGCTCATCACTGGAGCGCTCCAAATGGCCTTGCTCGATGCTCTCAACAGCGGCGAGCGCATCAGTCTCGAACTGGAACGCCTGCGGCCCGAAACGCAAAAACTCGACGCGCAAGCCGCCTTCCCGTACCTCATGGGTACGCCTTTTGGCGTCGAAGGACGGTTCAATCTCTTCCGGCGCGACAGCACCTGGACCGACGCTCAGGGCGACGCGGGCCTCCAATACTTCTTCGAGGGCGCCGACTTTATTAAATTTTTTGGCGAAAGCCGAAGCCTCTCGCTCCAAAGCATAGACACGGCTCGCGTGCGCCAAACGCGCCAGTTGCCTCCTGTGCTGGATGTGCGCCAGCAAGGCGCCGGTATCGAATTGCTGCTCAACCGCTTAGACTACCGCTTCAACCCGCGGCAGGGCTGGGCCTTATGGCTGCGTACGGCAGCGGGCTTCAGCCGGATGGTGCCCAATGCCCTCATCGAGAACCTGCGCGACCCGGCCGATACGTCGTTTCGCTTCGCCGCCCTCTACGACGGCCTCACGGAGCGCCGGGCCAAGTATCAGGCCGATGCCCGCGCCGAAGTATTTGTGCCGTTGGGTCTGCGCGCTACGACGCTGATTCGCCTGCGTGCGGGCGGTCTCTTTGCTGACCGACGGCCCATCTTCGCGAACGAGCAATATCGCCTAGGCGGCCACAAACTCTTGCGCGGCTTCGATGAGGAAACAGTCTTTGCCACCCGCTTTGCCGTCGCTACCGCGGAGGCGCGCCTGCTTACGGGGCAAAACGCCTATTGGGCCGTCTTTGCCGACGCAGGCTATGTCGAGAACATCACCGACCGCAACCGCTTTTTCCTTAGACCCTGGGGCATCGGCGCCGGCCTCAACATCGAGACGCAGGCGGGCATCTTCGGCATTAGCCTCGCCGTAGGCAAACGCGACGCTGGCCAGCCCTTCGATTGGCGTGCGCCGAAATTTCATCTGGGGTATGTGAGTCTGTTTTAAGAAAGACACGCGGTGATAAACTCCTGGAAATCTGCAGGAAACACGCGGCTCATACCGGCTGTTTTTGCCTTTAAAAAGCCGCCCTCAGAGCGATTGCCGCCGATACGTTAGATTTGCCCCAGTCAGCCTCATTGGGCATCTGGCGTCGCTCCTAGGAGGGTACGCACCTTTTTGCCTAAAATACGCATCCTTGTAGTTAGTTTCTCACATCAACGCTTTACCATGTCTGTACAAGAAAGCCACCGCGAACATCGCCGCCGCACCCTGCGCGGCCCAGTCATGATCTTTGGCACGGTCATGACTTTTGTGTACTTAGGTCTGGGCATTGCCTTGCTGGTTGATCGCGCTTTTTTTAGCGATATTCCCATCGAATTTCGCAACATTTTTGCCGTGTTGCTCATCGTTTACGGCCTGTATCGAGGCTGGCGCGTGTACTGGGACTATTATCGAGGCTGATGGGCGCTGGCGTTCCAAGTTAAGCATCTGTGCGGCGGTGGTTTTACTGGGGCTATCCGCTGAAGTTGGTTCAAAAAAACGCGCTTGAGCCGGCGGCTTAGGCGATTTTTGCAGAAGATTTGATGTTATTGAAAAATAAGCATGGTCATGAAAACCGGAAAAATGCTCATTACCTTAGGGTTGACTGTCGCCCTCACGACTGTCTCCTGCGAGCAGCGCGGCAAGGATGGTCGCGTGTTGGATACGCCAACGAGCGGAGAAATTCGCATCTTGGTGGACGAAGCCTACCAGCCCGTTATTGCCAGTGCTTTGGACGTGTTCGATACGATTTACCCTCGTACGAATGTTCAAGCCGGGTATGTAGCCGAGGGTGAGGCGGTAGCAGCCCTTTTGCGCGACTCCGTGCAGGTTATCATCATTGGACGCGCCCTGACGGATGAGGAAGTGGAGCGCCACTTCAAGCCGCGCGGATTTACGCCTAAAATGACACTGATTGCCTACGATGCTCCGGCGTTTATTGTGCACCCCGAGAACAGGGATACCTTGCTCACAGCGGAGCAACTGCGCCAGATAGTAACCGGGCAGAAAAAACGATGGAGCGACGTCAACCCGCGCTCACCGCTGGGTGACATCGTGTTGGTATTTGACCACCCGCTGTCGGGCACGGTGCGTTATGTGCGCGACAGCATCGGGGGCGGCGCTGCGCTGCCTCAAAATGCGTTTGCCGTAAAGGGTAACGCTGAAGTTATTGACTATGTGTCGAAGCACAAGAATGCCTTAGGTATCATCGGGGTCAACTGGGTCTCTGACTCTGACGACAAGGGGGTGCAGTCGTTTCGTCAGGAGATCAGGTTGGTGGACATTGCTTCCGCGCCGGGCAAAGAGGGCTTTGGCCCCTATCAGGCCTACTTAGCCACCGGCCAATACCCGTACCGGCGTTCGGTGTACGTCATCAACGCCCAGGCGCGTACGGGGCTTGGATTGGGAGTTGCCTCGTTTTTGGCCTCCGACCCTGGTCAGCGCATTATTCAGAAAGACGGCTTGCTGGCCGCTCAGGCGCCGATACGCCTTATTCAATTGCAACGCAAGTAAATTGCATTCAGGCAACTCGGATGCTCAAAAAAGCGTCCGAAAAAAGGCCCTTTCGTTAAAGAGGATTTAAATTTTATAAAATTAGCGGCATAAATGCCCGTGTTTCATGACGCGCGGCTTCAA
This sequence comes from Saprospiraceae bacterium, assembly GCA_025056735.1. Taxonomy (GTDB): domain Bacteria; phylum Bacteroidota; class Bacteroidia; order Chitinophagales; family Saprospiraceae; genus M3007. The sequence goes on along the minus strand of JANWVR010000014.1, from coordinate 39,297 downwards.
TGAACGTCGAAAAAATCAAACCTTTGCAGCCGGTTTGCATATACCTATACCTATCCTGTTGCTGTTCACTCACTCAACTGTTTATTCAATGACTTACCTGCTGAAAAAAGAGGGAGGGGCACTCTTCGCAGCCTTTTTCCTGTCCTTCGCCGCACTGGCCCAAACCCACCAGGACGGAATCGTCTCCATGCAACTGAGTCGGTGGGACAAGGCCATTCAAATCTACACGCAACTGACCCAGAAAGACCCTGCCGACCAGATAGCTTGGCTCACCCTAGGCAGCGCCTATGCCGCTAAGGGCGAAATGGACAAGGCAAAATCCGCCTATGAGTCGGCGGTGAATATCAAACCGGACGGCGTTTATGCGCTTATCGCCAATGCGCGCATCCAAATGCTTCAAGGGCGCAAAGAAGAGGCCGAAGCCACTCTGAAAAAAGTGGATAAACTGGCGCGCAAGGACGTCGCCGCTCGCCGCATGGTAGGCGAGTCCTTCCTGTATCCTATAGGCAACACCAAGCCTGACTTTGCTCGGGCGGAAGAGGAGCTGAAAAAAGCCGCTGAAATCTCGGCCAAAGACTTTGCCACGCAAATGGCCCTGGGTTATTCCTTCTTGGAGCGAGGCAGCGGTGGCCAGGCAGCGGTTCATTACGAAATTGCTTCCACCCTCGAGCCCAAAAACCCTTTGCCGGTATTCATGCTGGCTAAGGTGTATTACTATGCCAAGCTAAACGACAAGTACTTAGCCAACTTAGATAAGGCCATCAGCTTGCAGCCCAACTACAGCGACGCTCTCAGGGCTAAAGCGGAGTTCCTCTATTTTGAAAAACAGTGGCAGAAGGCCCTCGAAGCTGCTAAGAGTCTGGTCAATAACGCCGCCGAAGTAACGATTGACGACGAAACACTGCTGGCCAATCTTTTGTACATCAACAAAGACTGCCCTGCTTGCAGCGCTTTAGTGGAGAAAATCCTGAAGAAAGACCCCTCTAGAAATTACCTGCGCCGCCTGCAGGCTTACTGCGATTACGACAACGGCCGCTATCCAGAGGGTCTCCAGATTTTGGAAGAGTTCTTCCAGATGGTAAAACCAGATAAAATCCTGCCGTCCGACTACGAGTACTTGGGCAAGCTGCAAATCAAAATGAAGCGCGACACGCTGGAAGCCATCCGCAACTACGAAAAGGCTATTGAGATGGACCCCAGCCTTTGGCCTATGCGCGCCGACATTGCTAAGCTCTACTACAGCAAAAAGGACTACTGCAACGCCGCTGAGGCTTACCAGGCTTATTTAGACTCGTTAGAAAGCGCGCAGGATCGCGTCAATACGGCCTTTCAGGTGGGTGTTTGCTATTATTATTGCACTGCCGACCCGGAACACTACCAGAAAGCAGAAAAGGCCTTTTCCATCATTACCGAACTGGCACCCGATGCTCCTGTTGGCTGGATCTGGCGTGCCAAATCCGCTTCTAAATTAGAGCCAGACCTGGCAGCTAACCCACAGGACAGCACCCTCATCGAGAAGTATGGCGTGGCGCAACCCTTCTTTGCTCGCTACGTGGAAGTGGCTGCTTCAGAGCCGGAAAAGAACAAGAAAGACCTGATTACTTCCTACGAGTATCTGGTCTTCTATTACTTCCTCAAAAAGCAGGACGAACTGGCAAAGGAACACGTCGCCAAACTCTTAGCGCTTCAACCCGACAACCCTACGGCGCTGGAAATCCAGAAAATTCTGCAAGGAGAAACATCACCCGGAGGTAAAACACCGAAAAAAGGAGGGGGCAAATAGCCCCCTCTTCTTTTTGTATTGGCTCTTAAAGGAACGCCTATTCTTTGTCCTTTGATCTTTCACCTACAAAGTAGTCGCTGCGGTTTTTGAACAGCAGGTTGAACGTCGTCATACTGCCATAACAGCGAGTGATGTACTGCTGGAGGTTCACCTTATCCTCATCGTCCAGCTTTTTATGGGCGTTGATTTGCTGCTCCAGGACGCGCAGGCGGTCGCGCATCATCACGATTTTGTGGAAGAACGTCTCGATGGGCACCTCTTTAGGCTGAATGCCGTCGGCCTCCAGGACGAGCTTTCCGCCTTTCCAGCGGTCGCCCAGCGGTACAGTCTCCAAACTCACGCCCGACCAGGTGCGCAAAATACGCATTAGAGACTGCTCTGCCTCCGTGAACGTTACGGGCTCTTCGGCTGGAATGGCCTCTACTACCTGCCAGGCCGAGTACTCCTTGCTGACCATCTTCAGGCCAAACTGTATGAAACAGACCTCATAGGCGGCCACATGGAGCCGAACAATGACGCCGTCGCCATAGGCAGGGTGCTTGACGCGCGATCCAACGCCGAGTAATGGCTGACTCATGGGTATCTGCTATTTAATGTTTGAAGGAATAGTTTCTTGACGGGCGCAAATAACGGGCGTTTTGTCTTGAAACATGGGGGTCTTTTGCTTTAGCCCAATCTCTTGTGAACCAATGGCGCGCCTGTTTGTACCACTATTGCAGTCTGCTTGCCTGTCTTCCTATGTTGAAGATTGCCTATTCGCCTGTATATGTGTATCCCTTGCCCGAAGGGCATCGGTTTCCGATGGCCAAGTACGAGGTCATTGCTGAGCAACTGTTGTATGAGGGCACGGTGCGCGAGGACAACTTTTTTCACCCCGACATGCTGAGTCAGGAAACAGCGTTGCTCGTGCACACGGAGGAGTACTGGCACAAGCTCAACACCGTGACACTCACAGAGCGCGAAGAGCGAGCCATTGGTTTCCCCATTACCGAACGCTTTGTGGTTCGCGGGCGACACATCTCGCAGGGCACGATCCAGTGCGCTCTTTTTGCCCAACAATACGGTGTGGCCATGAACATCGCCGGCGGCACCCACCATGCTTATGCTGACCACGGCGAAGGCTACTGCTGCTTCAACGACCAGGCCATTGCTGCAGCCTACCTGTTGCAGCAGGGTTTAAGCCGGCAAATACTTATTGTGGACCTCGATGTGCATCAGGGCAACGGCACAGCCCATATTTTTCGCAACGAACCGCGCGTTTTCACCTTTTCTATGCACGGGGCACGCAATTATCCGCTGCGCAAAGAGCGCTCCGACCTCGACCTGCCGCTGCCCGACGGCCTGGAGGACGAGCCTTACCTGACGCTCCTGCGCGAGACACTTCCGCGCCTGTTCGACGAAGTTCAACCCGATTTCGTTTTCTATCAAAGCGGCGTAGACATCCTGGAGACCGACCGCCTCGGCCGGCTGCGCATCAGCCGAAACGGCTGCCGGGAGCGCGACCGCTTCGTGCTCCGGCTGTGTCGTCAACACCGCGTACCCGTTGCCGTCAGTATGGGCGGCGGGTATTCGCCTCGCCTGAGCGATATTGTCGAAGCGCACGCTAACACGTTCCGCACGGCTCAGGAAGTGTTTTTCTGAAAAATGCTATCAGGTGTTTTTCAAGCAAATGTCATTCTCCTCTTCTGACATAGACTCAATCGGGTGTCTTAGAACAGGGTTCTGGACTTCCCGATGGCATAGGTGTGTATTCGCCGCAACAGAAGCGCGCCCAGCAGGAGGATAAGTACCCCTATGATTAAGCCGATGCGTGTGGCGCGTTCCTTTTCTGTTGCTACCATCTGCGCATGGAAAAGCGGGTTGGGCATTCCGGGCGAGCCTGGGCCAGGGTGGACGCCCCAGTTATCGGCTTGTGCGTTGTCCAACGAAGGCATGAGTAGGTCGAGGGTAAACTCGCCTTCGGGTGCTTCAATGACGTAAGCGACGCTATCCACGGCGCGACCGTCAGCGGCATATAGGAGCAGGCGTTCGGCCTGTTTATTGAGACCAAAGCGGAAGTCGCCCGCGATTTGGCGCACGTAAGGAAAGCGCTTTTTGAAGGCCGTAGAGTCCTGGCAGAGGACGAAGTAGCTTTGTGGCGCTATGCTGACATCCGGCAGGTTCCAGCTGCGGCGGGCGTCGCGTAGCGCCCAGCCTTTGAGGCGCACGGGCTGTTTGCCCGCGTTGTAGAGCTCTATCCAGTCGCCCGTTTTTTGGCCGGCAGGAGCGATTTCATTAAAAAAGACGACACCGTCTAAGGCGTGTCGGTCGGGCACGAAGCGGGCGCGCAAGTGGAGCGTTTCATGGGCGGGCAAATAGGTTTCAATAGTGCGTCCCTGTCGTTCGATGCCCTCCCAGCCGGCGAAGCGATAGCCCACGGCGGGCACGGCTTGCAGGGCGATGGGAATGCGCTCGAAGTATGTACCGCGAAATTCGCCTGTGCCGACGGTAATGGTGTTGTTAACAATCACCGAGCCGCCGACGTCCACCGTCAGGTGCAGTTGAGCGGGCGCTCCGGTCTGGAAGTGTTGGGCCAAATGCTGGTACAGCACGGCAGGGCGTTGTTGGGCGAATTGCCGGATGATGGCCACGTGTCTACGCCAGTTGGCCTCGGAGCGCCGCCATCGCTGGAGGTGGCGCGGCATTTCAGGGCCGAGCGTGCGCTCGAACCACTCCACTTCGCGCAGGACGTTTTCGGCGCTCAGCGATGTGTTAAGTCGGTCGCAGAAGCGGTTGACGAACTGTTGCTGGAACTCGCGGTTGCGCAGCAGGTTGCGCAACAGGAACGTGCTCCAGGGCGGGTTGGGCCAACGCGGGCCGTTGGGTTCGGTGAAGAAGGCGATGGCATCTGCCTGCCAGGCATTAGGGTCGTGCATGCCGAAGCCCCAATCGGTATCGAAGAGAATCCAGCGCCAGCGTCCGCCAGGGCGGTGGGGGCGCCAGTATCGGATGTTGCCGCCCGCATCGAAGTTGAAGCAATAGATTTGGGCGATCTGGTAGTCTATGAAATTTTCCACGTCCATTTGCCCGCGGACCCATTCATAGTGGGCCGGGACAGCCAGGTCGTGTGTGCGGATATATTCCAGCAGGCGCAGATAATGGTCGTTAGTGCCGTGGCGCACGTGGCGCTGGTGTTCCAGCAGGTCGAGGGAGTCGCGGTCTACGTCGGCGTGGTCTTCTAAGAAGCGCGCGTTGATCTTCTCGCGGATGTGGTACAGGCCCCAGTATTGGCCGTTGAGGTAGAGCAGCGCCGGGCGGAACGCCTGTTTTTCCAACCCCCAGTCGTCGGTCAGGCGGTTCATCAGCTCGTCGCGGAAGTGGGCGCCGGCGAAGTCGCTACCGCCGTTGCGCAATACCAAGTATTTGAACTTTTTGGGCTGGTCGGGGCCGAAAATGCGGTGGCGGAAGAACTTCTTCCCGTAGCGGCTGCGCGCCACCAAGACGATGCTTTTTTGTGGGAAAATACGGCTATAGCCGCCAAAGAGGCGAAAGCCAGCGCCGCTGTTGTGCACGCAGGTGCCGTCGCTCTCGTAAATTTCCACGTGGCAGGCAAATTCACGGCGCGTCCAGAAGTTAGCGCCGGGCCGATGCTCCGCAGTAGTGTCGGCCATAGGCCCTTCCCGAAAAATGCCCTTTTCAGGGTCGAACAGAATACCTGGGCTGATGGCCACCGACACGATGGGCAGTTTTGTAGGCGGTTCGCCAATGAAATAAGTCTGTGCCGTTGCCCGCCCTACTACCTGGCCACGGCGGGCCAGGGCGCGAATCACCGTCGTGCGCGACACCAGCAGCGGTCGTGTGTAGCGCGCCGAACGCACCGAAGGATATGAACCGTCCGTTGTGTAATAAATAACTGCGCCCTCAGGAGCCGACAACCGCACCTCTACGGACGCCTGGTAAAACCCGCCCGGTTGAGAAAACTTCACCACTAAGGGCGCCGGAACCGACGCCGCCTGTTGACCGCGAGCCGCCGATAGGCTCGCAACAAAAACCAGAAGCAATAGGCGCAAAAAGGTGAGAATGCGCATTCGGGTATTTCGGTTTCGGGCAAAGGTAAAACGATTAAACATAACGCCTGATTTTCAGCACGGTAAGCCGGTTGATGGAAATACGGCGCGCAGTAAGTCAAGAATAATACCAAAATTTGCCGGCTATGACCATTGAACAAGCCCAGCAAGTCGTGGATGAATGGATCCGTACCGTCGGCATCCGGTACTTTTCCGAACTGACTAATACGGCCATTCTTATGGAAGAAGTGGGCGAAGTAGCCCGCCTCATGGCCCGCCTCTACGGCGAACAATCGTTTAAAACGCCTGAACAGGCCGCCAGCGCCCGGCAAGACTTAGCCGATGAAATGGCCGACGTTCTGTTTGTCCTCATCTGTCTGGCCAACCAAACCGGTGTGGATTTGTCGGCTGCCTTGCAAAAAAATTTGGAGAAAAAGACCCACCGCGATGCCCAGCGGCACGCCGAAAATCCCAAGCTTCAGGGCTGAAAATCCACACTACCGCCCATGCTTTCACTGCTCGAACCTTTTGCCGAATACCTGCAGCGCAAGGCCCTTTTTCGCCCTAAGCCGCTGCCTGCCGACCACCGCTTTGCCTTTGAGGGCGCCGCCTTCGAAGAGCATTTTTTAAATACTCCCGATGGTGCGCGGCTCAACCTGCTGCGCTTTCTCACGCCTTGGCCACAAGGCCGCGGCGTAGTGCTCTATTTTCACGGCAACCGCGACAACCTGCAACGCTGGGGCTTCTTGCATCGCGACTTTACTGCGCGCGGCTACGACTTTGTCGTGCCCGACTATCGGGGCTATGGCAAGAGCACAGGGCAGCCCAACGAGCGCACCCTTTATGAAGATGCGCGCTTAGTGTACGACTGGGTGCGCGAGCGCTACCCGGCCATTCAGATAGAACTCTACGGGCGCTCGTTGGGCTCAGCGTCGGCGTGTTATCTGGCCGCCCACGTGCGGGCGCATCGGCTCATTTTAGAGACGCCCTTCGACAACATTCCCGGCCTTGTAGCCGCCCATTTGGGCCGCGAGCAGGTTTCTTTTCGCTCTACCTTCCTCTTTCCCAACGATCGCCACTTGCGTCAAAGCCCGTTGCCTGCGCTCCTCTTCCACGGTACCGACGACCGCGTGGTGCCGCTTCGCAGCGCCGAACGCCTGCGCCCTTGCCTGAAAGCGGGCGATGAATTCGTCGTCATTCCTGGCGGTACGCATCACAACCTGCGCACGTTTGACCTTTACCAGCACACCCTCGACCGCTGGCTGGGCCATTCGGCTGCTTATCCTGAAAAATACGCCCCTGCTGGCCATGGCTAAAAGCAAAACCGTTTTTTTCTGCACCGAATGCGGCGCCTCCTCGCCCAAATGGATGGGCAAATGCCCTCAGTGTGGCGCCTGGAACACTTACCAAGAGGAGGTCGTCGTGCGCGAGACTACGCCTGAGGAAAAGCGCCGTTCCTGGAGCGGCGGCGCGCCTGCTACTTCCGCTCAGGCCACGCCGCTGCCGGCCATTCAGGCCGGCCGGGTGCAGCGCCTGCGCACGCCCGACGAGGAACTGAACCGCGTCCTGGGCGGCGGCATCGTGCCCGGTTCCTTGGTGCTTATCGGCGGCCAGCCCGGCATCGGCAAGAGCACCCTGCTGCTCCAGGTGGCCGTGCAAACGCCCGCTAAAGTGCTCTACGTCAGCGGTGAAGAAAGCGAAGAGCAAATCAAAATGCGCGCCGACCGCCTACCCAATGGCCGTGCGGAATGCTACATCCTGACCGAGACGAACACGGCTAAAATCCTGCAACAGGCCAACCAGCTAAGACCTCAGCTACTTGTGGTGGACTCCATCCAGACCATGAGCAGCCCGCACGTTGAAAGCGCCCCGGGCGGCGTATCGCAGGTACGCGAATGCGCCGCTGAGTTCTTGCGCTTCGCCAAAGAGACAGGTGTGGCCGTTTTCCTCATCGGCCACATCAATAAGGAAGGCGACATCGCCGGCCCCAAACTGCTGGAACACATCGTGGACTGCGTGCTGCAATTTGAGGGCGACCGCCATTATACCTACCGGCTGCTGCGAACCCTGAAGAATCGCTTTGGCAGCACCGACGAACTCGGCATTTATGAAATGCGCTCCGATGGCCTTCGACAGGTGAGCAACCCTTCTGAACTGCTGCTGAGCCAGCGCGAAGAAGACCTCAGTGGCTGCGCCGTGGCTGCCACTGTCGAGGGGTTGAGGCCCATGCTTATCGAGACTCAGGCGCTCGTCAGCCGTGCCGTCTATGGTACGCCGCAGCGCTCTGCTACCGGCTTCGACATGCGCCGCCTGCAGATGCTCTTAGCTGTACTCGAAAAACGCTGCGACTACCTCTTCGGCGCCAACGACGTCTTCCTCAATCTCGCCGGCGGCATCCGTGTTGAAGACCCGGCGCTCGATCTGGCCGTCGTGGCCGCCCTCATTTCTTCACTGCTCGACATCAGCATCCCCTCCGACGTTTGCTTTGCAGGCGAAGTAGGGCTCAGCGGCGAGATCCGCGCTGTCAGTCGCATCGAGCAACGCATCGCCGAAGCCGCTCGCCTCGGCTTTCAGCACATGTACATCCCACGCTTCAATGCCAAAGGCCTGGATTTGAGTAAGTTTTCCATTCAGGTACATCTATTGGGAAAGGTAGATGAACTTCGAGGAGCGCTTTTTATGTAAATTTACACACTCGAAAGGCCTCTTACCATTAGTCCATATAATCAACTACTTACTTTCCTTTCAGGCAATACAAATCTGGTACATTTCCATGGCGAGAAAACGAAAAGAACGCATAGCTATCCCGCTCTTGAAAGCGCACGATTTGTTTTTTCAGATTTGCGCAGACGACCTCATCCTAGCTCAGGGATTGGTACAGTACACTACTCCTGAAGAGATTCACAGTCAAATCGTTCTGGAAGAGTTGCGCAGGGCGCCTACAGTCCACGTCAGCAGTGATTTAAAGATTGTTTTGGGAGATGTCGTCTACGAGACTCGCCTGCGTCGCAGCGACTGTGAAAGCAAGGTGCTGATCCTATTTGAGCATAAAAGTGCTATGCCCTCCCAGCCCATTTACACACAACTGTTGTCCTACATGCTTCCAGTATGGCAACAGGACGAACGAGATGGCGGGCCGCTGACTCCTGTTGTAGTCGTCGTCTTTTACCACGGCAAACGCCCGTGGAAAAAGAAGGACTACTACCGGTTTTTCAAGTGCCTGCCTCCAGGGTGGGAAGACCTGATTCCTCACTTCCGATTTATCCTCTTCGACCTTAACCAGGTGTCGGCGGAAGAAATTCTCAGCCACAAAAATATCGGGTTTTTGGGCGTTTCATTGCTAACCTTTAAATTTGCGCATCAATGGGAGCGCTTGGCCGAATATATCCCGCAAATGATGGAGTTAATCCTCGAGTGGCCCGCCAACGAACGAGAGAAAAGACTACTTAAATCATGGCTCATATACCTTCAAAGTATTCTGGATATGAACAAGATAAAAGCATCCGAATTCATATCGCGTGTTCCGCGCAACGGCCAGGAGGCCTATGAATTGTTTATGGAACTTTTCGCTCCACGGGCTGCCGAAATCATCGGCGAATGGAAGGCAGAGCGTATAGCCGCTAAAAAAGTGGAAGAAACATTGGAAAGAGTAGAAAGAGAGGCAAAGCAGCGTGGCCATGAGCAAGGCCTTGCTGAGGGTCGCGAGGAGGGTCGTGCTGAGGGTCGCGAAGAGGGTCGTGCTGAGGGTCGCGAAGAGGCTAAACGAGAGATTGTTATTCATTTATTGCAAGTAACCCCCGAATGGAACGATGCTAAGATTGCCACAGTAGTGGGAGTATCCGAGGAGCTGGTACGGCAGTTGCGTTACGAACTAACGCACAATCCGAACGATGAAGATTTAGACGGGATGTCTTGAAGCCAGTCTTTTGGGTGGAATGGCTGCTCGTTTTACACTGCCTCATGGACAAGTAGGAAAAGCGCCGCCTCATGCACAAAGGGAGAGGCGGCGCTTTTAGTTGTTCGAGGGTGTTTTGGCGCCCGTACAATCGAAAAATCAGCGTTGCACGAGGAGCCTGTTGCTGCCCAAAGGCGTATCATTGTGGGTTATTGGGAAGAGATAGAGGCTTAAAGGCAGCGAGCCGTAAGTTGTGCACGCCGCGACAACTACCTCAACATTGCCCGCTACACGCGCGCACTCATACGCCTCGCGCCTGGCGACGCCCACGCCGCCACGGAGCTGCGCCGCCAGGTAGCCGCCGAGACCGTATTGACCAAAAAGGAATGGCTCCTGAGTCAACTTCCGGACGAACAGGCGCGATGCAGCGCATTAGCGAACTACATTTGCACACCTTTTCACTTTCACTCGTTGAATTTCGCAAAAGTATGCGCGACATTTTCCATACCCTCGCCTTGAGCATGGCTCGCTTGCTTACCCTCCTTAGCCCGATGTTGATGGGCCTACCATTGCTGGCCCAATCCGGCAAAATAGACCCGGAACTGGCCCAGCGTTTAGCGGCCGACCCTATGGGATTGCACCAGGCCATCGTAGTTTTGGCCGATCAGGTAAATACGCGCGCCCTGCTGCTGCGCTTCGAGGCGGAGCAAACGCCGCTGGCAGAGCGTTCTTATCAGGTCATCACCCAGTTGCAAGCCAAAGCGGCGGCTACCCAACCAGCCGTGTTGGATCGTTTGCGCGGCCTGAATGGCGTAGAGGCGGGCAGCGCCTATCCCGTTTGGATAGTGAACGCCATCTACGTGCGGGCCAACGCGGCAGCGCTGACGCGCATAGCCAGCTGGCCCGAAGTGGGTGAGATCGTGTGGAATGCGCCGGTCGAGATCGTGATGCCTGTAAGCCGCCAAGCAGCGTCGGGCATTCCGAACGGCAAAGAGCCGGGCCTGGCGGCTATTAAGGCGCCATTTATGTGGAATTTGGGCTATACCGGCTATGGGCGCAAGGCTTTGGTGATTGACACCGGCAACGACGCCGACCACCCGGCTATGCGGGCCAACTACTGGGGCCACCAGGTGCCTCGCTGGCAGGCCTGGAGCGGTAGCGGCCAACCCGAGGACTGCGCCGAACACGGCACGCACGTAACGGGCACGGTGTGCGGCATTGATCGCCTGACCAACGATACTATTGGCGTGGCCTTCGACGCGCACTGGATGGGCGGGCCGATGTTCTTCCCGGTGGGCAACGAACTGGGCTGTGCTTCGTCGTTCAACCAGACCATCCTCTCCAATGTGGCTACCATGCAATGGGCGCTCGACCCCGACGGCAACGTAGCTACCACCAACGACCAGCCCGATGTGGTCAATTGCTCGTGGCGCGCCAGTCCGTTCTCTTGTGGCGATCCGTTGGCCATCAGCATCCTCAATGCGCTGGAAGCCGCCGGCATCGGCGTTGTATGGGCAGCAGGCAACAATGGTCCTAATGCCAGCACAGTGGACTCGGGTGCTGCCATGAACATGGATCTGGTCAATACCTTTGCCGTAGGCGCTGTCAACGGGGCTAATCCGAACTTCCCGATAGCGGACTTTTCGAGCCGGGGCCCCAGCCCTTGCGGCGGTTCTGGCTCGTTGGCCATCAAGCCCGAAGTGGTAGCTCCAGGGGTGTCGGTGCGCTCGGCGGTGCCAGGCACGGGCTATCAATCGTTTAACGGCACTTCTATGGCCGCACCGCACGTGTCGGGAGCAATGCTGCTGCTGCGGCAGGCCTTTCCCAATCTGTCGGGTATTCAATTGAAGCTGGCGCTCTATTTCTCGGCCCGTGACCTGGGCCTTTCGGGGGAAGACAACACCTACGGGCGCGGTATGATTGACTTAGAGGCAGCTTACAATTACCTCATCCAGCAAGGGCACACGCCCGCGCCCGCGCCTGCTCAGGCGCTCGATGTGCTGACGGTAAATGTGCAGGTGAGTGGGCGATGCCTCGGGCCAGTAAATGCCTCGGTCACGTTTGAAAATGCTGGCACCACGCCCGTCACTGCGCTGGAGATTCGCTACGGCGTTGTGGGAACACCGTTAAAAAGCTTTGCCTGGACGGGGAATTTGCAGCCTAACACCTCCATTACGGTTGACCTGCCGCCCTTGGATGGCGTCACACCCGGCGAGCGCGAATATGTCGTAGAATTGCACAACCCCAACGGCCAGGCCGACGACCGACCGTTGAACAACCGTTTTAAGCGCACGTTTGAAATGGCCAACGAGGTCTATCCGCGTGCCGAAGCGCTTCAGCAACAGCCTATTTGCTCGGGCGCTCGTGTGCTGTTAGAATACAAGGCCGGCCTGACGCCGCAAGAGGATGCGCTGTGGTTCAACACGCCTTTGGTGGCCTCGCCCATTGCTCGCGGGCCTTATTTCCTGACGCCGCCGCTGACGCAAAACACGACGTATTACGTCAGCGAGTCGGCTTTTCATAAGGTGGGCCGGCCCGACCTGGCCGCCGGTACGAATAGCTCCAATAGCGCTGACGGCGGGTTGGTTTTCAATGCCCTCAAGCCGTTTGTGTTGCGCACTGTGAAAGTATATGCCGACCAGACGGGCGTGCGTACCGTGCGGCTACTGGACAAAGACGGGAATGTAATAGTTACGCGCCCCGTCGTCATTACGCAGACGGGCGAGGTGCGCATCTCGCTGAATATCAACGTGCCGAAGGCGGAAAAACTGGCTTTAGTACTGACGGGTGCCAACCAGCTGCGGCACTCGGTGGGCGCTACGGGCTTTCCGTACATTGTGCCGGGCGTGGTCAATATTACGGCAGGTCGCACGCCCGCCGGCGCGAGCACAACGCTGTTTTACTACTATTACTTCGATTGGGAAATCGAGGTTCCTTCTGTGTGCGGACGCACAGCTGTACCCATCGAGGTGAAACCCAGTCCGGCGCCGACGGTCTCCTTTACCAGCTCGACGGATACGGTTTTGCTGCCCGGCCCAGGCACGGTAACATTTACGGATCAGACACCCGGGGCGACATCCTGGCTCTGGCTCTTCGGCAACAGCCAGACGGGCACGGCGGCGCAAGAGACGGCTACCTATCAAAAAGAAGGCATATACCGCGTTCGGCTGATCGTTGGTACGGCAGATGGATGCTCGAACGTAGCGGAGAAGGACATCGTCGTGCGCAATACTGTCTCAGCCTCGGAAGTACTGCAACCGCGTATGGGTTTGAGCCTTTTTCCGAACCCTGTCGGCGACCAGATCAACATAGTGTTGCAGGGCGTCACCGCGTTACCCAGTGACCTTGCGCTGGTAATCGTCAATGCGCTGGGACAGATTGTCTTCCATCTGCCCCGGGCAGCATTTGGCCCAGACGGCCGCTGTGCTCTCGAGGTGTCGGCACTGCCGCCAGGATATTATGCGGTCTTGGTGCGCGCCGAGGGCTATGGGTGGGCAACGGCAACGTTTGCTCGCCAATAAATGCCGGACGAACGGCTTACAGGCGTTATCAGGTGGGCAAGGAAGTGCTCTTGCCCAAAAAGACAGTCTTGCTAAAACAGGCAGTTCTAACGCCTCAGCAACTAAACCAGAAGGCGCGTTAATCGTTTTTGATAGTCCTAAACAAGAGACAACGGAAAGTCTCCCATTGGAACGAGCAGAATGGCAATACAGCAGAATAACACCTTAACCCCGTTTCAACGTTTTGTACGGCTGTTGTCAAAATACCGGCTTGAGCTTCGGTTTATTGTTTTGTACGCCGCCGTTTCAGGGGTAATTAGTCTCTCGCTGCCGCTGGGTATTCAGGCGATCATTGGGCTGATTGCGGGGGGAACCATTTCTGTTTCCTGGGCGCTGTTGGTAGGTGTAGTGGTGTTGGGGGCTATTTTCGTCGGTGTGCTCAAGTTGATGCAGTTATCCATATTAGAGCACATGCAGCGCCAGGTGTTTACCGACGCAGCCATCGAATTTGCCGTGCGCATTCCACGTTTAGACATGGATTTGATGCGTAAGGAGTATTTGCCAGAGTTGGTGAACCGCTTTTTTGATATTCAGATTGTTCAAAAAGGTCTGCCCAAGATTCTGCTGGAAGGTAGTGCTGCCGTCTTACAGATTATTTTTAGCCTGATACTGTTATCTTTTTATCATGCAACCTTCGTGTTGTCCTCGTTGCTGTTGATCGGTATCCTGGTATTGCTTTTTTGGTGGACGGTCCCACTGGGGATGAAAACCAGTTTGGAGCAGTCGAAGTACAAATACAAGCTGGTACACTGGTTAGAGGAGGTAAGTCGAGTAGCCAGTACGTTCAAGTTGGCGGGTATCAATCGCTTTCCGATTGAACATACCGATGAACTTACAGTAAAATATTTGGAAGCTCGCGGTCAGCATTGGCGTATTCTTTTGCTTCAGTTTAGCACCAGTATTGTCTTCCGGGTGCTTGTACTGGGCGGTTACTTGATCTTGGGCAGTATCTTAGTGATGGAGAACCAGATCAATATCGGCCAATTCGTCGCTGCTGAAATTCTGGTCATTTTTGTGGTGGACTCCGTAGAGAAGCTCATTCTGCTGCATGAAACGGGCTACGACGTGCTGACAGCCACGGAGAAAATTGGCCAGGTGTCGGATTTGCCCATCGAGCGCGAAGACGGCATTCTGGTGGAGGAATTTTGCGATAAACACCAGCCAATGGGCGTGGAGCTACGCCATTTATCTTATAAGTACGATGATGCTGAAGAGCCCGTTCTCAAAGACCTGACCTTCTCGGTGCAGCCGGGTGAGCGTGTTGCCATCACGGGCTATCCGGGTTCGGGAAAGAGCACGTTAATGCAGGTGCTGGCGGTCATTAAGCGTGACTTTTCGGGTATTCTTTTATTTAATGGCTTACCCAAACACAGCATCAATCTGCGCAGCTTGCGCGAGCACATTGGCGACTATTCGTCACAAGAAGACATTTTTCGCGGCACCATCTTAGAAAATATTACCCTGGGCCGGCAAAATGTGTCCACACAACGCGTACTCGAGGTAGCTGAAAGTGTAGGGCTGACGGATTTCATTCGAAGAAGCCCGCAAGGATTGAATACCGAGTTGCTGCCTGGCGGGCAGAACATCCCGCGCAGCACAGTGACCAAGCTCCTGATCGCCCGCTCAGTCATTACAGAGCCTAACTTGTTGGTCATGACAGAGCCCTTGGGTAATCTCCCGTTTCGCGATCGCCTGCGCATTGGGCGTCTCCTGACCGACCGAAAGAACCGATGGACATTTATCTGCTCAACAGCAGATCCGCTTTTAGCCTCACTGTGCGACCGCGTTATCGTGTTGCGCGATGGGCAAATCATTTTAGATGCTACTTACAGCGAGATAGAAAAATCCGAACACTACGAGCGCGTCTTTCGCGCGAAATCAGAGTCTACAGAAGAGGACTAAAAATTCGTGAGCCATGCTGGGAATATCAGATAACACCGTTCAATGTCAGCGCGATTTGCAAGACCTTCAGGCGCCCAAACTCAATCAGTTGGTGCGCTGGCATTTCATGGCGCGCCGCCTTCTTCTCGCTTTGCTGGTCGTCTTCGTTATTCTCTTATTCGTCCCTTGGCAGCAAAACATTCAGGCCAACGGACGAGTAACCACGTTGCGCCCTGAGCAGCGTCCTCAGATGGTGCATGCCACCATTCCGGGCCGGATTGAGCACTGGTATGTCATGGAGGGGCAGCCCGTTAAGAAAGGCGATACCATCGTACGCCTCTCTGAGGTGAAAGTCGAATACTTCGACCCCAATTTAGTGCAGCGCGTCTCCAATCAGGTGCGGGCCAAAGAGAATGCTATTCTTTCTTACCAAAACAAAATAGCCGCCTTAGAGGCCCAAATAGCAGCCATGCGCCGCGAGCGAGATGACAAAATCCAGCAGATCCTTAACAAAATCCGCCAAGCAGAGCTCAAAATTGAGGCGGATAGCGTTGCAGTGTTGCAGGCAGAAGTGGATATTCAAATCGCCCGCCGTCAATTTGACGGTGTTAAAAATCTGTACGATCGCGGCCTGAAGTCGCTGACGGAGTTTGAGGAAAAACGCGCCAAACTGCAAGAGAGCAAAGCCAAGCTTGTCGCTGCAGAGAACAAACTGGCTGCCAGCCGAAACGAGTTAAATATTAACCGAACTGAGCTGAGTCTGACACGCAACGAATACGACAACAAGATTTCCAAGGCCGAAAGCGAGAAATTCAGTACGCAGTCAGAAATGCACAATGCGCAAGCCGAGGCCAATAAGTTGCGCATTGAGCAGGAGAATTACAGCCGCCGGGCGGCTTTTTATTACATTCTTGCCCCTCAAGACGGCTATGTGGTGCAGGCCATCACTCCCGGCGTAGGCGAAATCATCAAGGAGGGCGATCCGGTGGTCAGTATTTTGTCTGCTAAGCCTGAGCTGGCTGTGGAAATGTATATACGCCCGATGGATGTGCCGCTCATTAAACCGGGCAATCAAGTGCGCTTCCTGTTCGATGGATGGCCGGCGTTCTTTTTCAGCGGCTGGCCCAACATTTCGGTAGGCACGTATGCCGGCAGAGTGGTGGCTATAGACCGCAACATTAGCGACAATGGGCGCTTTCGCGTGTTGGTAAAGCCTGACCCCGATGACGAACCCTGGCCCGAAGCACTCCAGGTTGGCGGCGGCGTGCGCGGTATTGCCTTGCTCAACATCGTGCCTGTATGGTACGAATTGTGGCGCGTCCTCAACGGCTTCCCGCCCGATCTGTATGCTTGGGGAAAAAAAAGCGACGAGGAACAAAAAGAGGAAGGTCTGCTGCCTAATGCGCCTATCAAAAAAGTGAAATGACGCAGAACTGCTCCATACGCTATCGCATCCTCTTCGCTCTTTGGATCGTTCTGACACATGGCGTTGGAATGCTGTACTGCCAGTCTTCAGCAACGTACTGGGACTGGGCGGGCTTTCGCTCTGTTGTGTTACAGCAGCACCCTACTGCCCGCCAGGCCGATTTGCTCATACAGCAGGCTCGCGCTGAGCTGCTGCGCGCTCGCGGCGGCTTCGACCCCAAGGTTTATGGTGACTGGAGCGGTAAACATTTCAACGGCAAGCAATATTTTCAGTATTCCGAGGTGGGCATCAAAGCGCCCACTTGGCTGGGTATTGAGCTGAAAAGCAACTTCAACCGTGCTGCCGGCGATTTCGTTAATCCAGAAGCTGCCCTGCCTCAGCGCGGGCAATTTGCTGCTGGTCTCAACTGGACCTTAGGCCAGGGCCTCTTCATTGACGACCGGCGCGCTGACCTCCAGATTGCCCAAATCGGCCTCGACCAGCGCCGCGCCGAACGCGCCGCCATGCTCAATGAAATCCTTTTCGAGGCCGCCAAAGTCTATTGGGATTGGACCTTCGCCCAAAACGCTCTGAGCATCTATCAGGAAGCCCTTCGGCAGGCCCGAATCCGATACGAAGGTATCGTTGAAAGCTTCTACCAGGGCGACAAACCCGCTATTGACACTTTAGAAGCGTTCATCCAGGTGCAAAATCGCCAGTTAGACGTCAACTTCGCCCGGGTGGACCTCCAAAATGCCACTATCGCCTTGACTACTTTCCTCTGGGGGCCTAACGGCGACCCTGCTGGTCTTAGCGGAATACCTGCCCCGCCCGAAGTCCTCATGGCCGCTACTTACCAACCGCCTACCGATGCCGTTGCCCAGGAATTGCTCCGGCAGGCGCAAAACCAACATCCGTTGCTGCGCGCCTACGACGCCAAACTCCGTGCCTTAGAGGTGGAGCGCCGCCTCAAATTAGAAAGGCGAAAACCACAGCTCGACCTTAACTATCAACTGCTTGGCAACGGGTGGCAGTTTTTTACCACTCCCGGAGTAGAAGGCCCTCAAGTTTTGGCCAACGACATTAAATGGGGCATCCAGTTTAGCTATCCCATTCTCAACCGAAAAGCTCGCGGCGACTGGCAGGTAACCCAAATCAAAATTGCCCAAAACAATCTCGAATTGGCCCAAAAGCGCTTGGAAATCGAAAACAAAACTTTACAATATCTCAATGAACTCAACACGTTAGCCAACCAGGTCGCCCTTTATCGCGATATTACCAATAATTACCGCACCTTGCTCGACGGTGAATACGAAAAGTTCCGCTTTGGCGAAAGCTCCGTGTTCCTCATCAACACCCGTGAGCAGCGCTGGTTGGACGCTCAGATCAAGTACCTCAAATTAATGGCTACTTACCGGAAAACGGAGGCTGGTCTGCTGTGGAGTGCCGGCGTACTGGCACAATAAGGGTAAAAAGCACTTATTCATGCTTCACGCTGCCTGACTCTCGGGGTAAAGTTATTGGTGGCCAATGCGCTTCAGGAAGTCCTGAGAATAGGCATCCCCAATTGGAACTACTCCTCGAGTGGTGACCACTGTATTTTTTTCTACATATTGTATGTGCGAAATGTTGAGAATATACGATTTGTGAACACGAACGAATATCTCAGAGGGAAGCATCTCCTCCATTCGAGTCATCGTTTCGCGTATAATGAGCATATCCTTGGGCAAATATACCTTTAAATAATTGCTCAGCCCTTCTATAAACACAATATCGTTTAAGCTTACCTTGTAAAGTTTTCGGTCTGCTCTCAAAAAAATGTAAGGACTGCTCTTTTGCGGCATTTTGGAAGACTCGTCGTTGGGATACGAAATGCGCATGGCCTTTGCGATAGATCGCAAAAAACGCTCGTATGATATGGGTTTCACCAAATAATCAATCACGTCCAGGTCAAATGCCGTCAGTGCATAACTGTCGTATGCCGTCGTCAGGATAACCTTTGGCGCCCGAATACCCAGGTATTTCAGCAACTGCAAGCCGTCTATCTCAGGCATCTGGATATCTAAGAACATCAGGTGTACTTGTTCTGTCTTCAGCAGGGCCATAGCTTCGATAGCGTTGCTACACTTAGCAACTAATTCCAGTCCATTCGTCTGTGAAATATATCTCTCCAGAATGATCTGGGCAGGCGGTTCATCATCTACTACTAGGCATCGCATGCTCTATCTTTCTTTGAAGTTTTAAGTATAAATTCACCCGATATTTATCCGACATATCTTCTATTTCCAAATGATATTTGCTTGGGCCGTATAAAAGATCTAAGCGTCGTTTCACTGAAGGGAGGCCAAAGCCTTCACTATTCCTTTTTTCTTTAGATGTGGGGTTGGATGGCTTACTATTCTCCACATACATGTATATACTATCATCATCTATATGTACCACTATTTCTACATAGCGACTCAACGAAGAGGTATTTATCCCGTGCTTGAAACTATTCTCCACAAAAGGAAGCAGCAGCATGGGCGCTATGTACAGCCCTTCCGCCTCGCCTTCTATGTTCATTTTGATGGATACCTCTTCATCAAGGCGAATGCGCTCTAAAGTGATGTAGTCGTCTATATAGGACAACTCCTCTGATAAGGGTACCCAGGCCTCATCAGATTTCAACATATAACGCATCAAGCCTGCAAGCCTTAAAATGATCTCCGGAGTCTTGTCTGATTTTTCTAAGGCAAAAGCATAGATGCTGTTTAAAGTATTAAACAGAAAATGTGGATTTATGCGATGCCTTAGAAGGTTTAATTCCGCCTTGATCTGCAAATTCCGCATCTCCTTTTCTTTCAGCTGGTTCTTATACCAATATTGCATAAAAGACACTCCCATCGCAACGGACATAAACCAAAACATCCCTATAAAATATTCAAGATACTCCGGTTGTGAGGGCATCTCCTGGAAAAAACTGCGGCCAATCCAGGACTCTGTCTGCATATGCAACCAAGACCAAATAAAACATCCTGATATAGCAATGACCCAGTAAATATACTGCCTATCGCCGGCGCGCATCAAGCGAGGCATCACCCATTCCGTGATCCAGTAGAAAAAAGGCGGTGCTATTACGATGATATTAAGGGCCAACGCGGCCTCTCCTTGCGATAAAGGCCATCTCAGGTCTAAAAGGGCAGGAGACAAAAAAATGAACCAGAATGCGAGATGTATTAGAACCTTTCGATTAAAAAGTTTGCTCTCAGCATGCTTAAATGGATTGATAGTAAAAAATTTAGCCATGGGAAAATTCAGTTTACCATGAAATACGAAAACACCAACCTATTTACGTTGCTCTTGAAGTGCGTTTAGTATTCTATTCATCTCCTGGCACAAAGCACATGATAAAAAATTAAATACTAAAAGATTGAAACATGCTCTTTATTTAAAATAAAATTTCATACCGAATACTGCGCAAAGGTATACAGCCTTATGCTATTACTTCCCCTGCGATTTAGCCTGTTGGTCATCAAATAAAGGCGGAACGTCACAACTTAGCCATTCTCGCCGCTATATGCCTATACCTTTGCATCACGAAAAACAAAAGTCTTATGCGTAAACTCAATCTTTTATCGGTATTCGTCTTTTTGCTTCTCAGCCACCTGACCCTCCAGGCCCAGAGTGAGGGCATCATCATCGTAACTACCGTCGAGTATCTCGATCTTTTGGATGGAGGCGAGTCCCGCCTCTACATCACAACCCCCGACGGCAAAACGGAAGAGGTACCCTTGAAAGGATTGTATTCCTTCGGAGGATACATTAGCGAGAAGAAAGTAAACGCCAATGACTCCACGGTGGCGAAGCGGCTAAATGAACTCCAAAAGAGAGGCTGGTCCATCCTGACGGCTACTGCCTCAACTCAACCACGTACAGAGTCTGGAAAACCTCCCTGCATCCTGACCAGATATATCCTCGTTAGGAATAACCAAAACTAAGCAGAACAAGAAAAAAATATCCTGAGATATGAAGCACATTTTTGCAGTAATGCTGGCATTTCTGTCAGCAATGGTCCTCTCTTACGCCCAACCCAAGCGCTCTGTTCCTTCTGCTCCCCTCAAGCCGCAAAAGCAGCCTACGGGCTGGTATGTGGGACTTAGCCTCGGGCCTATGAATAATGCCGTCAAAATGGATTTTTCAGATAGGCCCTTCTGGCGTTACAATTATGTGGAGGGATGGCAGTATCCAGGCCTTGAAGTGCACCGTTCGTTAGGGCGTCGTGTGTTAGCCACCTTTGGTTTGAACGTTATCCAGCGCGGTCAGAAGGTTGAAACTATTCAGAAATTTGCAAATATAAGCGATTTCACTCTAATGCGCACCTATCTGAATGTGCCAATAGGTATTGCAGTAGACCTATTTGATACCAGAATATCTCCATACGTCAGCGCAGGCATTTATGGAGCCTATTGGCTAAGTGGTAAATGGACAGGAGCGGTACCGCGGATATTGGGCAATCCATACGATGAGAATTATTCTCCGTCGGAACCAACAAAACTAGATTTTGAAGCTCCTTATGAATTTTCAAGTAACGATGACACCGGCATAAAAGAAAATCGGGCAGAATTTGGCGTATGGGGCGGTGGTGGCTTAAGGTATCAGGCAAAAAGCAACTTTCGCATATTTGTCGGTGTAACTGCCACAGGCGGCCTAAGCTCCATCTACTCACCTACTAAGGAGATCAAAGATTTTCAGAAACGTAAAAACACAGGATACCTTTTAAACCTCGGCTTGACCTTCCCTATCAATAAAAAAAATGTAAATGTAAAAAAATAAACTATGAAAATCAAATATCTGCTACTGGCTTTTCTCACCTTATTTACGCTGGGTTGCGTTAAAGAAGACCCTTTTGTCGAGTTTGATAGATATCCCAACACCCCTCAGGGAAATTTCCAGGCATTCTGGGACGGCATGAGCCGAAAATATGCGTTTTGGGGATACGACCCTACCAACTGGGACGAGGTATATGACAAGTATGTAAACAAGGTGTCGGATGAAACCACTGATGCTGAATTAGCTGAGATCTTCGATGAAATGATAAAAGACCTGATAGATTGTCACTATGAGATTCAGATTGTAGTTGACAGCACTGAGGGAGTTCTGTTTCCAGGTTTAGTCAAAAATAAGGTTTCAAATTATCATTTTCTTTTAGATAACGACTACTTTGAGACTAAAATGTTCGCCCGTCTATCGCCTGGAACACGAAAGAAATTTAATGGATTTGTCTATGGAGTAATAGATAACAAGTATCAATATATTCGAATTCCAGCGATTGACATATTTGGAAACCTTGCTCAGAACCAGCAGTTTTTC
Organism: Saprospiraceae bacterium; assembly: GCA_025056735.1. Classification (GTDB taxonomy): domain Bacteria; phylum Bacteroidota; class Bacteroidia; order Chitinophagales; family Saprospiraceae; genus M3007. The sequence goes on along the minus strand of JANWVR010000014.1, from coordinate 17,378 downwards.
ATAGACATGGTCAATTTTATGGCTAAGCCGGTCCCTCAATACAAGGGCGTGATTTTGGATTTGCGTCAGAATGGGGGCGGCAACGCTGACGAAGTTACCTTCATAGCCGGTAATTTCACAGACAAGGAGCTGGTAGTGGGCCAATCTCGCTATAAGTATGGGAGCAATCGGAATGAATTCAGCCCATGGGTTCCACAGAAGATTTTCCCCAGCACGGAAGGATACAATCCATTGCCTTTAGTAGTACTATGTAATGGATTCACAATTAGTGCTGCAGAGCGTATTACCATGGCGCTCAGCCTGTTGCCCCAGGTGACAGTGGTAGGCGAAACAACCTTCGGCGCCCAATCCGCCTTGTTCACAGGTCGCGAGGGCAGAGACGCTGCCTACGCCGGTTCCTTTATTCTTCCGAACAACTGGAATATTACGACCGCTGTAGAAGTATATCGTTTTGCAGATGGAAATCTTTACGAGGGCGTAGGCTTTCCTCCCGATATTCTCGTGCCTTTTGATGTCAATCTCTTTAAAACTACCGGGCGCGATAATCAACTGGAAAGAGCCCTCCAAGTATTGCCGAAATAAGCCTGTTCATAGTTATTGAGATATTCACACTCGGCAGCCTGTTGCTTTGCAGCAGGCTGCCGGTTTTATTTTTTAAAGAAAAGTTTCCCTACAGCGCTTTGCAGTACCTTTAGGTTTGTCAGGACATGTTTCATCCTTATGTTCACCCTCGAAATTTGCTCTGCCACCCTTTCTTCTGCGCTGGCTGCCCAGGCTGCCGGTGCGCATCGCATCGAGTTGTGCAGCGGGCTGGGCGTAGGCGGTCTCACGCCCTCGCTGGGTCTATTGCAAGCGGTGCGTGTTTGCGTAAGCCTTCCCATATACGTGCTCATTCGCCCACGCGAAGGCCATTTCTGCTACTCAGAAGGCGAGCTGTCGGTCATGCTGCGCGATATTGACCTTTGCCGAAATGCCGGAGCCGACGGTGTCGTCGTAGGAGCGCTCGATGCTCAGGGGCGCCCTCACGAACGATATTTGCGGCGCCTGGCTGCCACTGCCTCCGGTATGGGTCTGACCTTCCACCGAGCCTTCGATCTCGTTCCTACTATTGATGATGCTTTAGAAATGCTCATTGCCTTAGGCTTCGAGCGCGTGCTTACCTCCGGCCAGGCGCCCTCCGCCTACGAAGGGCGCAACCGCCTACGCCAACTTGTCGAACAAGCCGCCGGACGCATCACTATCATGCCCGGCGGCGGCATCTCTGCTCACAACATCCGGGCTTTAGCCGAGGCTACTGGCGCCGTCGAATTCCATCTTAGTGCCAGAGCGCATGTGCCAGCTCCTTATGCGGCCCAAGCATCTCTGCCCGGCTTGACGCAGGAACACTGGGAAAGCGATGCCCAGCACATCCGAGAAGTGTGGAAGCGGCTGCAGCCAACGAATTAAGCCAGCGAGCAGTTATGAAAGTAGGCGCCCGCCTGTCGCCTCGCTTTGCACCCGGCACTTTCTCCAGAGACGCCCAGCGTCGAGCATAAATTTCCCTCCGCTCTTCACATCGCCGCGTCGAGCGCTAATTTTGCCGCAACATTGGCAACGCAAACCCTTCATACACACACCACACACATGGCACGACTGACCGCATTCTCCCGATTGCTTATCACCCTGCTGATCGTCGGCGGCGTCTATCTGGGCGTCCGCAACTTCATGCCTCAGATCAAACAGATGATCGGCAGCGAGGCCACACCCACTGCGACAACTACCGAAACCGCCCGCCCCGAAACACCTACGGCCACAGCGCCTAAATCGGAACCCTGGGGCAAAAGCAGCACCCCGACCGCTTTTAACTACACGCCCCCTGCACCCATCAACGGTGTGCTCCGCGGTGTCGTGGAACTGGGCGCTACAGGCTTCAACTCTTTCATCATCCGCATGGACGAGCGCAAAAACTGGAAGCTGGAAAAAGCCGACTACGGCGCCAGTTTAGTTTATGAAGGTCTGGCCACTGACGACGACATCCGCAAAGGCTTGAAAAACTACATCGCCGACATGCTGGCCTATGGCGTAGGGGCCAAAAACATCCACTTCGTCATCAGCTCGGGCGCCCGAAAGGTGGCCATCACAGAGAAAATCTCGCGCGCATTGAAGTCGTTAGGCTACGTCGTCAATGAAGTAACGCCCGAACGCGAGGCGCAGCTGGCCTTGCGCTCCTGCCTGCCCAGAGAGTACGCCAGCCGTGCTTTCGTGGTGGATGTCGGCTCGGGCAACACCAAACTCTCCTGGATCGAGGGCAGCCGCATCGTAGGCATCGAACTGCCCGGCGCCAAGTACCGCCAAACCGGCGTCAGCGACGACGCCGTCTATCGCGAAGTCAGGGAAAAAGCCGCGCGTGTGCCTTCGCATCTGCGCAGTACCTGTTTTATCATCGGGGGCGTCCCTTACGAGCTGGCCAAACAGACGCGCAATGGCAAAGAGCGCTACACGGTGCTAAAAGCCCCCGACCAGTATACCGCTCAGGGCGACAAGCAAGCCGGCGGCCTTAACATCTATAAGGCCGTCGCCGACGCTACCGGATGCCGACAGTTCATCTTCGACTGGGACGCGAATTTCACCATTGGCTTCCTCCTGGAGTTGTAATAACCGCTGGATGCTCGGGCGTTTACTGTCATCGGATGAAGCAAGGTCATCCGATGACAGTAAACCGCTTCTCTCGCTATCGCTTGTCCTCAGAATATGCCACTCCTTCCCACGCCCGCTCCCCCGCCTGAGCGCCCGCCACAGCGCATCGTGTCGTTGGTGCCCTCCCAGACGGAGCTGCTCTGGTCGCTGGGCCTGGAGCAAGAGGTGGTCGGCATCACCAAGTTCTGCGTGCGCCCAGAGACCTGGTTTCGGCAAAAGACGCGCGTAGGCGGCACCAAGACCATTCACTTAGACCGCGTGCACGCGCTGCAACCCGACCTCATCTTAGCCAACCGCGAAGAAAACGTGCGCGAACAGGTGGAGGCGCTGGCCGAACGCTACCCCGTATGGGTCAGTGACGTGAGCTGCCTGCCCGATGCGCTGCGTATGATCGCGCAAATAGGCGCCCTGACGCATCGCGGAGCAGAGGCGCAGGCACTCATCGAACGCATCCAGGAGGCCTTTTTGGCCTTTCGCCCAGGGCCGCACTGGCGGCCGCTTCGCGCGGCGTATTTCATCTGGCGCAAGCCGTGGATGGTCGCCGGCGGCGATACTTTCATCCATGCGATGCTTACGGCAGCGGGCTTTGAGAACGTATTCGCCTCCGCGCAGCGATACCCGGAAGTGCCTTTAGCCGACCTGCCTCAGTACGCCCCAGAAGTGCTGTTGCTGTCGTCGGAGCCGTATCCGTTTGCCCACAAGCACTTCGCGGAGTTTCAGGAAGTCTGCCCTCAAGCCCAAATCCTGCTGGCCGATGGAGAAATGTTCTCCTGGTACGGCAGCCGTTTGCTGGAGGCGCCGGCGTATTTTCAGCAATTACGGGCGGCTATCGGATAAAATCTCTCGGATGGATGTTCGGGTCCCGCGTTGGGTAGGCGTCGGGGTATGTGTGCCGCACCCGCATGAGGAAGGCCATGGCTTCCTGGCGGGTGCGGAAAGCGCCGACGCGGAGTTTGTAGTAGGGGCGTTCGTGTACCCAGTCCACGGGCACGCCGGCGTACAGCGAGAGGAACTGCGTTCGCGCACTCTCGATGCGCTGGCGGTCGGTAGAGGAGGCGATCTGCACGCGCCAGCCCTCTATGCGCGGATTGGAACGGTTCTGAGCCGTCCACGTGCGCACGAGCTGTTCAATGGCCGGATCGGCGTTGATTTCAACCCGCTGCGCAAGACCTTCGCAGGCAGCGTTCAGCAAAAAGAGCAACAGACCGTAGCGCAATAAAATGTCCATGGCTTTGTCGTCTCAGCGAAGGTTGAGCAACGAGGGTCGCAGGGTTATTCTTTCACTATTTCTACGCTTGCCGATGTGCCCAATCGGTCAGCGCCGGCGCGCAGGAGGGCTTCGGCCTGAGCCCGCGTGCGAATGCCACCGGCGGCTTTAATTTTCAGTTCACCGTTGGCCAGCTGCTTGAGTTGTTGTACCATGGCCTCAGTGGCCGGGTGCCCCAGAAAGCCTGTGCCGGTTTTGAGGAAGTGAATACCCGTTTTGCGAGCAATTTCGACAACCTGTTGCATCTCCTCGTCCGTGAGCAGGGCACATTCCAAAATGAGTTTGGAAATGCCGTTGCGCAGGCGGGTGGCCGTGGCAATGGCGTCCACGTCGCGCTCAACGTGGATCCATTGCTTGCTCTTGACGGCGGCAATGTTGAGTACAGCGTCCACCTCGTCCACGCCATCGTCAAAGGCGCGTTTGATTTCTTCGCTCTTAGCCACAGTGGCTGAATAGCCCATGGGAAAACCGATGACGGTGCTCACACGAATACGGGCTTCGTCGTTGTCTAAAAAGCGCTTGGCATCGCGCACGTAATAAGGCGGGACGCAGACGCCAAAGAATCCGTGTTCGGTAGCCTCTTCACACAGCCGCCGAATGTCGTCGGGCGTGCTGTCTGGCTTCAGGAGCGTATGTTCGATTACTTCGGTAAGCTCTGGCATTTAGTCAGATAGAAAGAAATGTGGGCGCAAAAGTAAGCGCTTTGCTCGCTTCAGTGTACGGGTGGGCGGTGGGGCGGCGAATTTTTTATCCACAGCGGCTTCGCTGTTTAACTTTGCCTGAAAAAGCCGTTTTTTATGTCAGCAGCACTCGTTTCCGCCTTTCAAGACGCCGTTCGCACCGGCATTCCAGCCTCTTTGCCGCCGGCAAAACCGTTAGACCCCAGTGTTCCTCACGCGCCACGGCGCATCATCGCAGGCGTTCTTTCGCCCCAAGAGCGCGTACTGGCGGTGCAAAACGCGCTGCGCTACTTTCCGCCTGAATGGCATGAAACGCTGGCCTTTGAGTTCGCCGAAGAACTCGAGCGCTATGGCCGCATCTACATGTATCGCTTTCGGCCCGACTACCCGATGTACGCCCGGCCCATTTCGGAATACCCGGCCCGATGCGCCCAGGCGGCAGCTATCATGCTCATGATCCAGAACAACTTAGACCCTAAGGTGGCCAAATATCCGCATGAGCTCATTACCTACGGCGGCAACGGTGCGGTATTCCAGAACTGGGCGCAGTACTTGCTGACGATGCGTTATCTGTCGGAAATGACAGAGGAGCAAACCTTAGTGCTGTATTCAGGCCATCCGCTGGGCCTCTTTCCCAGCCACCCAGAGGCGCCGCGCGTGGTCGTTACGAATGGGATGATGGTGCCGAATTTTTCCAAAAAGGAGGACTGGAACCGCTACAATGCGCTGGGCGTCACGCAATACGGCCAGATGACGGCTGGTTCGTTTATGTACATTGGGCCGCAGGGCATTGTACACGGCACCACCATCACGCTGCTGGGAGCAGGGCGGCGACTTGGGCTGGGCGATGCCGACCTGCGCGGGCGCGTCTTCGTTACCAGCGGTCTGGGCGGCATGTCGGGTGCTCAGGCGAAAGCAGCTGTCATTGCCGGCTGTGTGGGCGTCATCGCCGAAGTGGACAAAGACGCTGTAAACCAGCGCATCGCCGATGGCTATATCCAGCGCGAAAACGTCTATACCGACCTGAGCGCCCTGCTCAAGCGCATAGAAGCATGCCGCCGCGACCGCGAGGCCATCGCCCTCATCTACCACGGCAATGTGGTGGATCTGTGGGAACGCTTAGTGCGCGATGGCGTGCAGGTCGAGTTGGGCTCTGACCAGACCTCGTGCCACAACATCCACGACCTTGGCTACTGCCCGGTGGGCTACACCTTTGAGGAAGCCAAAGCCCTGCTTGCCACCGACCGCGAGCGCTTCCTGCAGGCGGTGCAGGCGTCGCTGCGCCGACACGCGACCGCCATCAACGCAATGACCGAGCGCGGGATGTACTTCTGGGACTACGGCAACGCTTTTCTGAAAGAAGCCGCCACTGCAGGCGCCGACGTGCTACGTCAAACGCCCGCCCAGCGCGCCGAGGAAAGCCCGTTCCGATACCCCTCCTACGTGGAAGACATCATGGGGCCGCTATGCTTCGATTACGGCTTTGGCCCCTTCCGCTGGGTATGCTGCTCCGGCAATCCGGCCGACCTGCAAAAGACCGACGCCATCGCCGCCCGCGTGCTGGAGGAAATGCTGACCGAAGCACCCGAAGAAATCCGCCTGCAAATCAGCGACAACCTGCTGTGGGTCAAAAACGCCTGCCGCAACCTGCCTGTGGTCGGCTCGCTGTCGCGCATCCTATACGCCGACGCAGAAGGCCGCATCCGCATCTCGAAGGCCTTCAACGACGCCATCGCCCGCGGCGAACTGGCCGGCCCTGTCGTGTTGGGTCGCGACCACCACGACGTCAGCGGCACCGACTCGCCTTATCGCGAAACGGCCAACATCTACGACGGCTCCCGCTACACCGCCGACATGGCCGTGCACAACGTCATCGGCGACGCTTTCCGCGGCGCCACCTGGGTCAGCCTCCACAACGGCGGCGGCGTGGGCTGGGGCGATGCCATCAACGGCGGCTTCGGATTGGTGCTCGACGGCACACCCGAAGCCGAACGACGCCTCCGCGCCATGCTCTTCTGGGACGTCAATAACGGCATCGCCCGCCGCGCCTGGGCGCGCAACCCGCACGCCCTGAGCACCCTACAACGCACTATGCGCGCCTACCCAGACCTGCGCGTAACCCTACCCGCCCTGGCTCATGAAGACTTAGTGCGGCGCGCCGTACGTGCTGCCGAACGATAAGGCCGTACCGCCGAACTCCATCTCGGCGAGGTTCGGCCGGTGCCGAACTGGAGTTCGGTGATACGGGGTGGGAATTCGGTTAGGTGTTGATTGTCACCGAACTGGAATTCGGTGATGCGGGGTAGGCAATTTAGCGGTATTTTTGCTGGCACCTGGCGACATTATAAAAAACATGATGAGCATCGGTATTCTCTTCGGCTTACTCATTCTCGTTCTGGTAGTTATTGCCTTGTGGAGGCGTCAGCAAGAGACCGACGCCTGGCTTCGCGATGAACGCTATGACGAGAGCGGCGCCTGGTTGGACAAGCGCGCCAGCGAACGCGGCACATATGGCAGCTTAGATGCCGAAAAGGAGGCCGAGCGCTTTGCCTTTAGCCGCCAGGGGCGCATCGCTGAACTGAGTATTGATATTCGCAACTACTGCTCGGAGCACTTGCCGGCCTTTCAGCGCCAGACCGATGCCGTCGTGTTGGCCTTTAGCCAACAAGTACGCCGCGAAATCGAGCGCTTTTTTAATCTTATTGAAAAGACTCGCCAGGGCCAGGCACTGCCAACGCCTTCAAAAACGCCAGACAACACGCATACGGTGGCCCTTAAAAAGCAAATCTTGAAGGCTGCGTTTGAGCAATACCCTTGGCTGCTCGACTGGGAGATACCCCAATTGAAACACTTAGATGCCTGCGCATTAGCCTTGGCCCACGACCTGGTAGAGCGAGCAACGGCTGCTGAGGCCTAAAACACACAGGGCGCCCGAGGGCAAAGCAGATTGTCTTTTCCTTCCGTTGGTGGGCGAATGCAGTCTCGGGTAATGGTCGCTTTTACGACTTGTGAGTTGCATCGGATGGCTTCTGGTGTTCAGTCCACCAGGATTTTGATGCTTTGCTGCTTTTTGCGTTCCGCCACTAAGTCTATGACGTACTCTTTCGTCCCGTCGCTGATGACCACGCGCGCCGTGTTGGGTTCAGCCTTGCCAAAGTCTTCCGCGAAGACGGTGATGAGGTGTTCGCGCCCGGGAGGGAGTTCAATTTCAAATTCCTTAGGCTTATTGGTCAGGTAAACGTCGCTGATGACTTTTTTGTCGTTGAGGTAAACGGAGACGATATCGCCGTCTTCGATCTGGTTGTCCCATATTTTGAGTTTGAGGGAGCGTGTTTTGACCTTGACGTTTTCTTTTATCTCCACGTCGCGCCCGCCGATGGTTTTAATAGGGTCTGGGGTGGCATCGCTCACGGGAGGTGCAGTGGGCTGTGGTGTGGGTTTGGTTCTGGTTTTGGCGGTGTCGCGCGCAGGCTTTTGGGGTGGTTCGTCGTCGCAGGGTAGTTTGGCGGTTCCGCCAAAGTTAATGCTGAAGCCTGGGCCGCGGGTAGTTACGTTGCTGATTAAGAGGACGTATTTTTCGCCCTCTGCGGTTCGCAGTGGCGCCAGCCAGTTGTTGTCTCCGGCGTCGGAGCAGCCGGCGTCTTCACTGGTGTCGGTTTCGCCTTCGCGCAGGCCGGTGGCGCCCATGCAAGGGCTGTTAGCGGTGCGGGTGTCTCCGGCGGCCATGCAGCGGACAATTTGTTTGCCGCGGCAATCGCCGTTGGCCGGTAGGCGATACACGACAAAGTCAATGTCGTCCTCTTCGCGGTGGGGTACGATGGTGAAAGTGAGCGTTCCGCCCTTAGCGATTTCAAAGGCGATCCAGGTGGAATTTTCCTCGGCCTGGCCCATGCTTTCGCCGTTGAGGAAGCAGGGCACGAAGGCTGCTTCGGTGGCGTCGTTGCCTTCTCCGCCAGCGCGGTCAATGTGGTAGACTTGCTTTTTGCAAATCTGCATGGCCGTTGCGCAGTCAGCATGTTGCTGGGCGTAGGCTGCAGGCCATGCGCTGAACGAAAGGAGCGGAAGTAAGAGGAGGTTTCGCATCCGAATGGGTTGGTATGTTGGGCAAATAAACGCCAGGAGCGGTCAAAAGTGTTTAGGACGCGGGAAAAAATGGCCATTTTTCGGCGGTGGCTATTCGCGCAGGAAGTCCAGTTCGTTGAAGCGATTAACGCGGGCAATAGTAGAAGGCTGTCGAGGTTCTTTGACCTCTTGCCGATACTTCACTACGTAGTCCACGCCGGTGAGGATGTCGCTGCTGATGGCGCCGAAAGTGGGAGGGTAAGGCTCGTGGGCTTTGCAGGCTGCTGCGCTCACGATGGGGCGTCCGACGAGGCGGATAAGTTCCTGACAAAACTCGTCTGTGGCGACGCGGATAGCCGCCGAGCCGTCGGCAGCTTTGACGGCGTCAGGCAACCCAACGGGGTCGGGATAGACCACAGTAAGCGGGCGCTGATGGTAGGCCAGCAGGGTCTCCACGCGCGGATTCATGCGGCGCACGTATCGCTTGAGCATTTCGATGCTGTTTACCAGCACAATATATCCCTGGCCGGGTGGTTGCTCGCGCAGGGCCGAAAGCCGGGCAATTGCCTGTTCGTTGAGCGCGTCACAGCCGATGCCCCAGATGGTGTCGGTGGGATAGCAAATCAGTCCCCCGTCGAGGACAATCTGAGCAATTTGCGAAATGTCGTCTCTTAGCAAAAACATACCCAACTATTTAGCCTCCTTCGTCGTTTCTTTGGGCGAAGAATGCGGGCAAAAGTCCGCCTTTTGCGCGACATACACACACGAAACGAATATGCTCAAGCGCTATCTTTTCTACGGACTCCTTTTGACCACGGCAGCTCTTGCTCCGGTAGGGCCATTGCAGGCACGCCATATCATTGGCGGTGAAATTACCTATGAATACATAGGTACGAATGCGGCTGGGCACAACATTTACCGCTTTACGATGAAAGTCTATCGCGACTGCTTCGGCGGCGGTGCGCCTTACGACAACCCGGCGGAGATGGCCATCTATCGCGGAACGCAAAGCAACAATGTGCTACACGAAGCTTTCCGCATTTTTTCGCCTGCCATCCGGCGCCTCAACCCCGTGCCGCCGCCGTGCGTAACGCAGCTGCCTGCCGTGTGCGTGGAAGAAGGAATATACACCTTCGAGCGCGCTTTGCCGGTCATCAACGAAAGCTATTTCATCGTTTATCAGCGTTGCTGCCGCAACCAGACCATCCGAAACATCGTCGGCCCGGGCGACATTGGCGCCACATACTACGTCGAGCTGACGCCCGCCGCCCAACAGCTGCGCAACAGCAGTCCTACGTTTAACAACTTCCCGCCCATCATCATCTGTGCTAATGTGCCGTTAGTCTTCGACCATTCGGCTTCCGATCCCAACGGCGACTTTATCACGTACAGCCTGTGCGCGCCGCTACGCGGTGGTGGCCCCATTCTTAATCCACCGGGCTTAACGGGCTGCAATGGCGCCGTACCCACGCCACCCTGTGGGCCACCCTTTAGCCAAGTACCGTACGTGCTCCCGAATTACAGCGCTACCAACCCTTTAGATGGCTCGCCACCGCTCACCATTAACGCCCAAACCGGCATCCTGACGGGCACACCTACCGTTGTAGGGCAGTTCGTCGTCGGGGTCTGCATCCAGGAGTACCGGGGCGCTACGCTGCTCTCCGAAGTGCGGCGCGAGTTCCAGTTCAATGTCGCCGAATGCTCGCCAACGGTGCTGGCTAATATCCGCAGCGATAGCGTCGCTGGCCCCAAACGCTTCGTGCTCACTTCGTGTGGCAATCAAACCATAACCTTTCAGAACCTGAGCGTGCAGCGCAATCAAATCACCGAATGGGAATGGCGCTTCAACCTGAAAACCTCCACTTTCACCGACAAACAAAACTGGAACGCCACTGTAACCTTTCCCGATACCGGGACGTACTCGGGTATTCTCATCCTCAACCCGGGCAAACCCTGCTCCGACACGGCCTTTATCTCTGTGCGAATCTTCCCAAGCATCAAAGCCGATTTCGACTTCGACTACGACACCTGCGTGGCCGGGCCGGTGGACTTCACTGACTTGTCTAAAGGTGAAGGAGGCATCAACCGATGGGCCTGGAACTTCGGCGTCCCCGGAGGTGTTTCTGACAAGCGCAACCCAAGCTTCCTATACCCCATACCCGGAAATCACCCTGTTTCGTTGCGCGTAACCGACCGCAACAATTGCTCGGATATTATCACCAAAGTGGTCAACTGGTTCCCTGTGCCGCCGCTCATTATTATCGCTCCTGACCGATTCGTAGGCTGTGCACCAGCAGAAATCTTCTTCAATAACCTCTCCTCACCTATAGACCAGACCTATCAGATTGTATGGAACTTCGGCGATGGCCGGACAGTGCGCAACGTTATCAGCCCTACACACCGCTACGAGAACCCCGGGCTGTACACCGTCAGCATTGCCATTACCTCGCCCATAGGGTGCTTCACGGCGGATACGTTCGTCAACTTTATTCGCACTGAACCCTTGCCCATAGCCGACTTTACGTTTTCGCCCGAGGTGCTGACCTCCTTTGACCGCACTGTGCAATTCACCGACAAATCTGTGGATGCCAACCGATGGAACTGGCGCTTCGACCGCTTCGGCACAAGCACGCAGCAGAACCCAACTTTCACCTTTCCCGATACGGGCCTGATGGCCATTCGCCTCATTGTTACACACCCGCGTGGCTGCAAAGACTCCATCACCAAGTACATAGACGTCGTACCCCAGGTGCTGTGGCATATGCCCAACGCTTTTACCCCGAACGGCGATGGCAACAACGACGGTTTTTTGGGTAAAGGCTACTTAGAGGGTGTTACCGATTTTAACCTCACTATCTGGAACCGCTGGGGCGAAATGGTCTTCCAGACCAACAACCCTGACGAAGCCTGGAACGGCCGCAAAATGAACACCGGCGCTATGTCGCCCGAAGGCGTGTATGTCTACGTCGTTACCTTCACCGAACCCCGCGGACAACGGCGCGAGTTCAAAGGCTACGCCACGCTCCTGCGATAGCCCCTGCTATTTCCTCCATTCAACGGCACGACTTAAGCGCATGAGACATTGCCTCAGAGGCGCTAAGGCTTTTTTTTATCACTAAGGCGAGCGGGCTTTTTTACTACCCTTCGCCAGATATGACCTGATATTTGCACCCTCATTTCCGCGCTACATGAGCGACATTCAACTCAACACCATCGAGGAAGCACTGCTGGAACTGCGCGCCGGGCGCGTGATCATTGTGGTAGACGACGAGGATCGCGAAAACGAAGGCGACTTTATTTGCGCTGCCGAATTAGTAACGCCTGAAATCATCAACTTCATGGCCCAACACGGCCGGGGCCTCATCTGCGCGCCCATCGAAGAAAAACGCGCCGACGAACTCGACCTGCCGCTTATGGTGAGCGCCAACACGGCCCTACACGAAACGGCCTTCACCGTCTCTATTGACCTCATTGGGTACGGCTGCACTACTGGCATCAGTGCGCACGACCGCGCTGCAGGCATCCGGCACCTGACCAACCCGCAGGCCCGACCCAGCGACTTTGCCCGACCCGGCCATATCTTCCCTCTGCGCGCCAAGAGCGGCGGCGTCCTGCGCCGAACCGGCCACACCGAAGCCGCTGTGGACCTGGCCCGACTGGCCGGGCTCTACCCCGCCGGCGTGCTGGTAGAAATCCTCAACCCCGACGGCACCATGGCTCGCCTGCCGCAACTCATGGAAGTGGCCCGGCAGTTCAACCTCAAAATTATCTCCATTGACGACCTGGTAGCCTACCGCATGCGCACAGAGCGATTGGTGCGCCGCGAACTGGAGACCCGCATGAAAACACTGTACAGCGACTTTGAGGCCATCGTCTATACCGACGTCTCGTGCGGCGATTGCCACTTGGTGCTCAAAAAGGGCCATTGGCGCGAGGACGAACCCGTGTTGGTGCGCGTGCATTCCTGGTCGGAAACAGGCGGCATCCTGGGCAACCTGCTGGCCGACTACGGACAGCAAATTCAACACGCTCTGCGCAAAATCGCCGACGAGGGCAAAGGCGCTTTCGTTTACCTGCGCCAGAGCGATAAATCCGACCTGCTGACCCGTCTGAAAATTTATCAAAAGTATATGGAGGCTGGCGAGCCAGAAAAATTCGACCTCCACACCAGCATGGGCAAAAAGGACTTCGGCATCGGCGCGCAAATCCTGCGCGATTTAGGCATCAGCAAAATCCGACTGCTGACCAACCACCCCCGCCCGCGAACGGGCTTCATCGGCTACGGATTAGAAATTGTGGAGAACATCCAACTCAAATAACGCCCCTGCTCGCCACAAAGACATCTAAGCATTTGATAAACAGGGCAAAGGGAGCGCCTTTCTGTTCGGGGCATCGCTCCGGCAAAAAACGGGACTGGGCGTTGTACCTTTGCCATTCAATACCGACTATGAGCGAAAAGACCGTCGTTACGCCCTACGGGAGCGAGCGCGAAAGCAAAAAAGAGCAGGTAGGTCGCATGTTCGACCGCATTGCGCCGCGCTACGATTTCCTCAATCGCCTGCTGTCGCTGGGCATTGACCTGCACTGGCGCCGCCGGGCGCTGCGCTACCTGAAGGGTGCGGCTCAACCGATAGAAATCTTAGACGTAGCCACGGGCACTGCCGACGTAGCCATCTTAGCCGCTGAACGGCTAAAACCGCGCCGCGTGATAGGCATAGACATCGCGCACCAGATGCTCGACCGGGGCCGGGAGAAGATCGCTCGCAAGGGCTTGCAAGGGGTCATCTCACTGCAAGGCGGCGACGCCGAACAACTCAACTTCGCCGACAACAGCTTCGACGCCGCAACGGTCGCCTTTGGCGTGCGCAACTTTGAACACTTAGAAAAAGGCCTCTCGGAAATTCGCCGCGTGCTGCGACCGGGCGGGCGATTGGTTGTTCTGGAATTTTCGCACCCGACGGTTTTCCCTTTCAAACAACTTTATCACGCCTACTTCAAATACGTTTTGCCGCTGGTTGGGCGTTTGACCTCCCGCGATCCACGTGCTTACACGTACCTCTTTGAGAGCGTGCAGACCTTTCCGCAAGGAAACGATTTTCTTCAAATACTCGCTAAAACCGGTTATCAGCACCTGCAATGCGAACGACTTACCTTTGGCATCTGCTCCATCTACACGGGCGTAAAAGCCTGACGCTAGCGCTTTGCCTGTTGCTCCTGACGCTAACAGCCGCGACTGGCTGGGCACAACGCGCTAAGGGCTACAACTTTAACTACAAGGACTTTCAAGCCAAACCCTACTACTTTGGCATCAGTCTGGGCATGAATTCGAGCGACTTCAAGGTGTACCACTCGCGCGAGTTCATCCGCAACGACTCCTTTGCCCGCGCTGAAGGGGTAACGGGCCCCGGATTCAATCTCGGCATCGTGTCGAACCTGAAAATCGGCGAGTACTTCGACGTGCGCTTCCTGCCGACGCTATCTTTTGTGGAGCGCAATCTGCGCTACACGCGCCCAGGCGACGGCGTGCAGACCATCAACCGCCGCATCGAGTCCGTGCTGGTGGAAATGCCCTTCCACGTGCGCTACAAATCGGTAACTTACCACGACTTTCGCATCTTCTTGGTGGCCGGCGCCAAATACGTCTTCGACGTAGCCAGCGACTCGCGCACGCGCCAGGCAGCCGACCTGATAAAAATCTCGCCCACCGACTTTCAGTTCGAGTACGGCGCCGGCGTGCAGTTCTTTTTCCCGTACTTCATTTTCTCGCCCGAATTCAAGGTCTCGCACGGCCTGAACAACATCCTGCTGTACAACGACCGCCTGCAGCAAAGCACAGTGCTGGAAAAAATCCTCTCCCGCACATTTACGATTACCCTTTACTTTGAGGGCTAAACGAGCCGCCCCTCTGGCGGACGAACCACACGCAGAGCCGTATGATTCCGCCGCAAACCGCCCGCGAGATACTCGATGCTGCGCGCATCGAAGAGGTTGTGGAAGAATTCCTGACCCTGCGCCGACGCGGGGCCAATTTAATAGGCTTATGCCCATTCCACGCCGAACGCACGCCGTCGTTCAGCGTCAACCCGGCGCGCAACATCTTCAAATGCTTTGGCTGTGGCAAAGGCGGCGACGCAGTTACCTTCCTCAGGGAACACGAGGGCTTCACCTACCCGGAAGCCTTGCGCTGGCTGGCCAACAAGTATCGCATCGAAATCCAGGAGGTCGAGCGCACCCCTGAACAGGTGGCCGAGCAGCAACAAGCCGAGTCTCTGTTCATCGTCAACGACTTCGCCGCCCGGCACTTCCAGGAGCAAATGCTCAACACCGACGAAGGCAAATCCGTGGCGCTCAGCTACTTCCGCCAACGCGGGCTGACCGACGAAACCATCCAGACCTTTGGGCTGGGCCATGCCCCCGACCAGCGCGACCTGCTGCTGCAAAAAGCCAGGCAGGCCAGCCACGACATTGGCCTGCTGCAGAAAGTAGGCTTGGTGAGTGCCGACGGCACGCGCGATTTCTTCCGCGCCCGCGTCATCTTTCCCATCCACGCTATGTCGGGCAAAATCGCCGCCTTTGCTGGACGCACGCTTTCGTCGGATAAAAAAATACCCAAGTACATCAACAGCCCCGAAAGCGAAATCTACGTCAAGAGTAAAACCCTCTACGGCATGTACCAGGCCAAAAAGGCCATCCGAAAAAAGGACGAGTGCATCCTCGTGGAGGGTTACATGGACGTCATCTCGCTGCACCAGGCCGGCATCGAAAACGCTGTAGCCTCCAGCGGAACCTCCCTCACCGAGGGCCAACTGCTGCTCATCCGCCGCAACACTCAAAACCTGACCATCCTTTACGACGGCGACCCGGCCGGCATTCAGGCCGCCCTGCGCGGGCTCGATTTAGCCTTAGAGCAAGACCTCAACGTGCGCGTCGTCATTCTGCCCGAAGGCGAAGACCCCGACAGCTACGTCCAGCGCGTAGGCGTACAGGCATTTGAAGAATACATAGCCCGCCAGGCCAAAGATGTTATTTTATTGAAAATGAGCCTCTTGCTGGGTGAAGCCGAGGGCAATCCCATGCGACGGGCCAGCGTGGTGAAAGACATGGTGAGCAGCATCGCCAAAATACCCGATCCCATTCGCCGCAGTGCCTATGCGCGCGAATGCGCCGCTCAAATGGGCATAGGCGAGCAGCCGCTGATGGAAGAAGTAAACCGACTCATCCGCGCCGACATGCGCAAAAAGGCCGAAAAAGAGGCGCGCCAACCCGGCACCGCTTCCGACTCCGCCGAACAGGCGCCGCCACCCAGCACACCCTGGCCAGAAAGCGAGGCCGCACCGTCTTCACCCGAGCGCGAGACTTCGCTGGCCCTGCCCACCGACGAATTCCAGGAACGCGACGTCATCCGCCTGCTCATCCAATTCGGCAGCCGCGAACTGCCGGGCGAGGCCATCACCATCGCCGAATGGGTACTGAGCGACATTGAAGACCTCCTGCCCGAATTCGATAACCCCCTCTACGGCCGCATCGCCCGCGAATGCCATGCCCTGCTGCTGCAAGGTCAGACGATAGAACAACAGTACTTCACCCAACACGCCTCTCCCGAGGTTGTCCGCTTAGCGCTCGAAATGCTCGCACAACCCTGGGAATATTCGCCCAACTGGGAAATCCGGTGGAACTTCCCGCTGCAAAATCAACCCATGCCCGAAGACAACGCCGAAGCCGACATCCAGCAGGCGCTGGCCATGTTCAAAATCCGGAAAATCAATCGGCTGTTAGAAAAGAACAGGGAACGCCTCAAAACCGCCATCGCCAATGGCGACACCAAAGCCGAAATGCAATACCTGCAGACAAACGTCAAAATCGAACAGGCGCGCAACCGCATCGCCCGCAAACACGGGATCGTGCTCTTTCCGCGCAGGTAGAACGAACAGATGTGTGGCGCGTTCGCCCTGCCCTACTTTTGCTGCGCCATCATGTGGGTACGTATTTTGGGCAACAGTTCAGGAGGCCCATTTCAGGGCCGGCATTACAGTGCACAGTTGGTGCACAACCGGCGTCATTATTTTCTGGTGGACTGCGGCGAGGGTACACAAGAGCAGCTGCATCGCTATCACCTGCCGGTGGATCGAATTCACCAGATTTTTATTACCCACCTGCACGGCGACCACGTTTTTGGGCTGTTTGGCCTGCTCACTTCGTATAGTTTGAAGAACCGCGAACGCGCCATGCAGCTGTACTCCCCGCCCGGGTTGTCGGTGCTGGTGCACGATGTGGCGCGTCATTGCGGCATTCGCTTTTCGTTTCCAATAGAATTCGTCGAAGTAGGCTGTGAGCGTCCGGAGAAGGTTTTTGAAAACAAGAGCTTAGAGGTCTGGACGGTGCCGCTCCGCCATGGGGCGCCGTGTGTGGGCTGGCTTTTTCGCGAAAAGCCGCGTTTGCTCAACATTCGACCAGAGTGCATTGAGCGGTACGGCCTGACGTTTGCCCAGATTCGCGCCGTTAAAGCGGGCGCCGATGTGGTGCTTCCCGATGGGCGGGTGGTTCCCAACGTCGAGCTGACGCTGCCGCCTAAGCCGCTGCTGTCTTATGCCTATTGCAGCGATACGGCGCCATCGGAGGCGGTAGCGGAGGCAGTGCGCGGCGTCAGCCTGCTCTATCACGAAGCCACATTTACCGACGAGCACCGTGAGGAG
>JANWVR010000009.1 GCA_025056735.1 Saprospiraceae bacterium | reverse complement strand
TCTGTTACCGCGCTTACCGGGACGATGACCCCCCAGAGCATAAAATGAAAACCGTCTTCTTGCGCGCTCCTTTTGGCAACATCAATCACCTGCCGGATGACCCGCATGCTCTCTCGCGGGTCGAGGATGTCGTTTTCCATTCCTTCGTTTGACATGACTTGCTGATTTTGAATGTTTTAAGACAAAAGTAGTGTCGGGTTAAATTCTAAACTTGATGCAAAAGTAAAGTAGTTTAAAATGTAAACCACTTTTTTTTCATAAAAAATTTTATCGTTGAGGTTTTTTCATCTTCTGCAGGAGAGGTGTTGGCGGGAGGGCTACATTTGTGCGGTGAATTTGCCCTTTTTTATAGCCTGGCGTCTGACGCGTTCGGGGAGTAAGGCCCAGTCGCGGATCATTGTGCGTATCGCCGCGGCAGCGGTAGCGCTCAGCGTGGCAGTTATGGTGACGGCGTCAGCATTGGTGTCGGGCTTCAAGACGGAGATTAGCCGGAAAATTTTTGAATTTTGGGGGCACCTGCACCTGACCGATCGGAGCTATTTGCTCACGTTTGAGCCGCATCCGGTGCGGCGGGATTTGTCCTTTCGCGCTGTTTTAGACACGCTGAACAGCATCGCATACACGCCTTCCGATGCGACTTCTTTGAGGCCGATGCGTTCGCGCGGTGGCATTCACCATGTGCAGGTGTTTGCTCTCAAGCCGGGCATCATTCGCACCGACAACGCCTTGGAGGGCATTTTGCTCAAGGGCATCGGTTCGGATTTCGACTGGGCACACCTGCGCCCTTACTTGCAGGAAGGGCAGCCTATAATGCTTCACGACTCTATGCCTTCGCGCGAGATCGTCCTCAGCCGTCAGACAGCCGACCGGCTCGAGGTGGGCGTGGGCGATAAATTCATCGTGCATTTTGTGAAGAACAACGCCCAGACACGGCGGCTCTTCCGGGTGTGCGGCATTTACAAGACAGGTTTGGAGGAGTACGACCGCAAGTTTGCCCTTTGCGATATCCGCGTTGTGCAGGAGCTGCTCGGCTGGTCGGAAGACGAAGTGGCGGGCTTTGAGGTATGGTTGGACGACGTGCGCGACATGAACCTGTACGCCGAATACCTGTACGACGAGGTTGTGCCGTCAGAAATGCTCGTGCTGACGGTGCGCGAGAAATTTCCGGCCATTTTCGAGTGGCTGCAGTTACAGGATTACAACGAGGTGGTCATTTTTCTGCTTATGCTGGCCGTGGCCATCGTGAACATGGTAACGGCCCTGTTAGTGCTGGTGCTGGAGCGCGCGCATATGATTGGCGTCTTGAAAGCGCTGGGCGCCACCTCAGGGCGCATTCGCCAGATATTTCTCTATCAGGCGGCATTCATCACGGCGAACGGCCTGTTTTGGGGCAATCTTATTGGGCTGGGCTTCTGCTATTTGCAAGACCGCTATCGCTTCATTACGCTCAACGAGGCGGATTACTACCTTTCCTACGCGCCCGTACACGTGCAATGGCCCGTTTGGGCGGCGCTGAATGCTGGCTTTTTGCTGGTAATTTTGATTTTCCTCCTTCTGCCGTCTTACGCGGTAGGGCGGGTTTCGCCTGTTCGGGTGATCCATTTTCGATAGGGTTTTCTCAGCGGTGAGCGAGGTGTCGAGAGAGACCGTACCTCCTTGCCTACATGTATTCCATCTGGCTGCATTCAAGAAAGGCACTATATTTGTAATGGTATTTTGTATTCGTCTTCCCAGACTCCTGCAGAAAAAACAAGCGCTTCGGCTGTTGAAGTCTGAGTTTTCCCTACCGAAGCGAGCACAAGCCTCATGGACGAAAAACTGCGCGTTCTATCCGTTACCTTCGATACCCACATTGAGCCATGGGAGTTGCGCTATTTGCGCGCCGCCATTGCCCTCAAGGCAGGTCTGGAGCATGAGATGTTTCACAATCACGACAACGAGACCGGCGGTTACCATTACCGCCAACCGCTCATCCAGTACAAACACGACAAAGGGCGCCCTATGCTGCTGTGCCTTAACGAAGGCATCGAGGAGGCCTACCACTTCTTCTCTAAGCCCGACTGGAATGTCATTCTGAACGGTCGGCACGTACCCATTCGGATTGCTCGGTTAGACGTACGGCAATATACCCTGAGCGTAGAGGACAAAATGCGCTATTACCACATCCGCAATTGGATTGCGCTCAACGAGGATAACTATGCGACATACAATCGGTTGAGTGGGTTAGTAGAGCGGATGTACCTTTTAGAAAAAATCCTGCAAAACCAGGTGGTGGCTTTTCTTCAGCAAATGGGCTACACGCCGGAGCGCACCGTAGAGGTGAAGCTACTCAGTAAGAAAGACGAGCGCTGGGTATCGTATAAAGGCGTGCGTGTTTTGGCCTTCTCGTTAGAGTTTGCTGCCAACGTCTTTTTGCCGGATTACGTTGGCCTGGGCAAGGGCTGCAGTGGCGGCTGGGGTGTCGTAAGGCCCATTCCACCCAAACATGAGCGCACGGCCATCAGCGATTCGCCGGGGCAATGAGAAGCCTGAACACCCTTCTGCTGGAAGTACACTCTCTTCATTGCTATTTTTCCCAGCGCAAAAAGGCGCTGAAGCAAGTACAAACGAGATAAAGACAGCGGCCAGTGGCCGTCACTTCTTGGGTTCTACACCTTCTTGTTTGCAGGCAGACGAAGTATAGCAGGGAGCTCCTGCCTACCTTCGCCGCGCAAATCGCATTTTCGGATAGAAGCTATGAACAACAAGACAACAAAACTCACCGAGGAAGCCCTGTACTATCACGCTAAAGGCCGTCCAGGTAAGCTGGAAGTCATTCCCTCTAAGGAAACAGCTAACCAACGCGACCTTTCCCTGGCCTACTCGCCCGGAGTGGCTGCTCCTTGCATTGCTATTGCTGAGCACCCTGACAACGCCTATCGCTACACGACGAAAGGCAATCTGGTGGCCGTCATCAGCAATGGCACTGCTGTACTGGGTTTAGGTAACTTAGGCGCTTTGGCCAGTAAGCCTGTCATGGAGGGCAAGGGACTACTGTTTAAGATTTATGCCGATATTGATTGCTTTGATATCGAGCTAGACACTACCAACGTGGATGAGTTTGTGCGTACGGTCAAGATCCTCGAACCTACCTTCGGAGGCATCAACCTGGAGGATATTTCTGCACCCGAGTGCTTTGAGATTGAAGAGCGCCTAAAAAAGGAGCTCAACATACCTATCATGCACGACGACCAGCACGGCACAGCCATCATTAGCGGCGCGGCATTGCTCAACGCCTTAGAGCTGGTGAACAAAGACATCACTGCAGTCAAAATTGTGATGAATGGCGCCGGCGCCTCGGCCATTTCTTGCGCACGCATTTACTGTTCGCTGGGCGCTCACAAAGAAAACATCTTCATGTTCGACAGCAAGGGGCTGTTGCACCCTTCGCGCACCAACCTCGACGGCAAGAAGAGCGAGTTTGTCAATGACCGCTTGCCTGCCGATACCACCCTGGCAGATGCGCTCAGAGGCGCTGACGTGTTCGTTGGCCTCTCGGTCGGCAACATCCTAACCCAGGACATGGTGCGCTCCATGGCACCCAATTGCATCGTCTTTGCCATGGCTAACCCTGACCCTGAAATCAGCTATGAAGAAGCAACAGCAGCCCGACCAGACATCATCATGGCTACCGGTCGTTCGGACTACCCCAACCAAGTTAATAATGTACTGGGGTTCCCTTTCATCTTTCGAGGCGCCCTGGATGTGCGTGCGCGCGTTATCAATGAGGAGATGAAATTGGCCGCCGTGCGTGCGCTGGCCGACCTGGCCAAAAAGCCCGTGCCTGACATCGTTAACTTGGCCTACGGAAGCACCAACTTAGTGTTTGGACCGCATTACATCATTCCTAAGCCGGTAGATCCGCGCCTGATAACTACCGTAGCACCCGCCGTAGCGCGTGCAGCCATGGACTCGGGTGTTGCGCAACAACCTATTACGGACTGGGTCGCTTACGAAAACCAGCTGGCGCATCGCCTCGGCGTAGACAACACGCTGACGCGCGTCATTCAAACGAAAGCCCGCCGCAACCCTAAGCGCGTGGTGTTCGCTGACGCCGAAAACCTCTCCGTGCTCAAGGCCGTCCAGGTCGTCATGGAGGAAAAAATTGCTTATCCTATCTTACTGGGTAACGTAGAGCGCATCCAGTGGCTGATCCAAGAACACCGCTTAGCCATCCAGGATGCCCCCATCCTTGACCCTAAAATACCGGTGTCGGCGGAAGAAGAAGCGTGCTTAGAGCGCTACGCCCAGATTCTTTACGAAAAGCGTCAGCGCAAAGGCATCATTTATCGCGAGGCGCGCCAAATCGTACGGCATCGCAATTATTTTGGCGCACTAATGGTGGAAAATGGCGATGCCGACGCCATGATTGGAGGCTTGACGCGCAACTACCCCGATACCATACGACCAGCCTTGCGCGTCGTTGGCCCACGGCCAGGACTGAAACGTGTATCGGCTATGTACATCCTCATGAGCCGCTTAGGGCCTATCTTCATCGCTGATGCCGCCATCAACCTCGACCCTACTGCTGAGGAGGTCGTTGAAATTGCCGAGCAAACCGCCCAACAGGTGGAGAAATTCAACCTCAAACCGCGCATCGCTTTGGTCACTTACTCCACATTCGGCTCAGTGTCCGATGGGGCGTCTGCTATTAAAATGCGCCAAGCAACCGCCATACTTAAGGAGAAACACCCTAACTGGGTCATTGACGGTGAAATGCAGGCCCACTTAGCGTTCGATATGGAATTACTGCGCCAGAACTACCCGTTTAGCACACTTGCAGACGGGCCCGCCAACACGCTCATTTTTCCTAACTTATCCTCAGCCAATATTGCCTACAACCTAATGCGCAGCTTAGCCGGCATCGAAGTTATTGGCCCCATCATCACGGGCCTGAAAAAGCCCATTCATGTGCTGCAGATGGGCGCTTCTGTGCGCGAAATCGTGGATATGACAGCCATGGCTGTGGTGGATGCGCAGGAGAAATGAAAGGTGGAAAATGAAAAGTGAACAGTAGCGTTGGGTTGTGGGATGAAGGCCGACACGGATGCTTTTTATTGGGGGGGCGCGCTGGGCTGACTGACGCGAGCGCGCCGTCTTACTTTTGCCGATACATACCGTTCCTATCTATGAAACGACCGTTTTTTTGGGCTTTTTGCATTATTGCGGTGCTTTGGTCGGCCTGCGATCCTGTCCGGCGCTCAGCAAGACCCGCGCCTCCTCCATCGCAACGCCCGGCTCCTACGCGCCCAGCCGACCGCCCTTCTGCACCCCAACAGTCCATGGATACCATCCGCTGGAGACCTGCTCCTAGCACCCAACCGCCTATCGGAGACGAACCCACCCGCCCCTCCAGCAGTACGTCCCCCTACCGCATCGCCTTATTGCTGCCCTTCCTAACCGACCTGGCTGATCCACAAGGCATTACCCTGCCTGAACGCAGCCTGCCCGCCCTACAGTTCTACGCCGGCGCCATGCTGGCCCTCAAACGTCTTTCTGAAACAAACCTGAACTTAGAAATAGAGGTGCTCGATACGCGCCTGAATGACGCCGACTTCCAGCGCCTGCTCGACCACCCGCGCGTACAAAAAGCTCAGGTCATTGTAGGACCCATGCGGCCCAGCCACATTAGCCTCATGGCCGAACGCGCCAAACAAAATCGCCAAATTGTGATCTCGCCTGAAAGCCCTACTCTGGGCCTAACCCGCCAAAACCCGGACTTCATCCAGATCACACCCTCCCTGCGCGCCCACGGCGCCGCCATCGCGCAGCACATCCTGGCGCGCTACCGACCGGAAAACGTCAGCCTTATCCTGCGCCGCCGCGAAGCAGAACGCTCTGCCTTCTTTCAACCCACAAACGGACGCCGTTTCGCAGAAATACTCACTCCTGACGAGGGCAATTACTTCGATAAAATAGACCTCGAACCCTGTTTCCGACCAGGCCAGACCACCGTGTTCATACTGCCTACTTGGGGCAACCAGGACTTCGTCATGGCCTTCTTCCGAAAACTCAGCACCGCGCGACGGGGACGCCCCGTAGCCGTATACGGCATGCCTCAATGGCGACAATTTGAAAACATCGAGCCGGAGTATTTCGCAGACCTCAATGTCCACATCTCCTCAGCCGCCTACATAGACCCTTCTAATGAGGCCGTGCGCGCCTTTCAGCAAACATTTTATGACGCCTACGGAACGGTGCCCGATGACGACGCCTTTAACGGCTATGATGTGCTCATGCTTATGGGGCAATGGCTCCAACGCTTCGGACTCAGCTTTCCCCAACGCCTACCTGCCGAACCGCTCTTCAACGGCCTGCGCGGCACCTACCGCTTCGCTCGCGTGCCCGCCGAAGGACCCGCCCCTACCGAACGCCTGTCTGCTCACTACGACTACATAGAGAATACTTCCGTACATATCCTGCGATTTCAAAACTATCGCTTCGAGCCGGCATGGTGAAAAGAAAAAACGCCGCGCTCTCGCGCTTCTAAGTGGATGCCGCCCATAGAGCTGACAGGTTGCCTGCGCTGCAGAAGCAGAGTGTTGCTTAGCACAGGAAAGCCCAACGACCGAATAAGACGGGTCGGTACGGGGTGCTACAGGAGGTACATGGCCTGGAAGGCTAAGAAGCGCTCTAAGAGCGAGTTAGCGAAGTTGGTACCGGGTTTGGCGAAAGGGTCGTAGAGCCGGTTGATGCCGTGGTGGTACCGAAAGGTGAAGGCTATGCGCTCGGAAGCGTGGATGCTCAGGCCGCCGAGCGCACAGAAGCTGTTGCGGCGCAGGTCGGGCAGCGCGGCGGTGATGCCGCCTCCCAGTTCGGCGTCGTTGGTGTTGCCCAGCAGGCGGCCGTAGGCAATGCCGGCATTGAGCACAACGGACTGACCGCCGTCGTTGCTCCAGAGACGCCAGTGCCACTGCAACGGAATTTCGGCATAGTGCAGCGTCGTCCGGAAAAACACCGGGTCGTCGGCCTCGCTGCGGCAGCCGCGCTGGGTGTAGAGCAGCTCTACGCTGAAAAACTGAGACTCCGTCAGGTAAACATTTCCGCGCAGGCCGCCCTGGAGGCCCAACTTGTGGTAACCCGCCGAGGCGTCGCCGTCAATTTGCGAGGCCGTCAGGCCAGCAATGATGCCTGCCTGGAAGCGCTGGGCGTACATGTCGCCGGGCAGCCATCCCGCTAAAACAACCATTAGCCCCTCGAGGGTCCACAGATACCGGCGCAAAGGCTCGATGTGCGCGTCTTTTTTTCGCATGTGTTTGTATCGTTTTTTATCATTACTGCCCTTCCACGTTCAGGCGCAACCACAGACATAGTCCTTACTCCGTTTCGCCTGCGTCTCCTTCGCTCTGCATTTCCTCCTGGATATCAGCCACTAATTTCCTTAAAACGCTATCTGGGATGTTTTCAAACGCCGATTTGTCATAGATGGCAAGAAGATAGACATCGGCCACCACGGTATCCTGAGCATCAGTAAATTCCACATAGCTGATAACCCGCATCCCGCCACTCTTGCCCTTCCCTTTGCTTCTCACCGACAGGCGTATTTTATAGACTTCGCGTCCGATGGGTATGCCCATTTTGGGATTTTGCTGCAAGGCGAACGCCAACGCTCGAAGCTCCGACGGAAGCGAACGGAACTTTTTCATGAGCTGTTTCACCTCCCGTTGAAAACGAGGCGTAGCGATTACATTAACCTTCATTCAAAAATTCGATCAGGGTAGTACGCGGCGCCTTCCCTCGCCGTATAGCGTTCACCTCAGCAAACCCTGTCTTTAAGCGTCTTCTGAAGGCATGTAACGCATGGAACTCTGCTAACTCGCGCAGAATTTCTTGCCATTCCTCAAAAGGGACAACTACCGCCTGCTTGTTGCCTGCCTCATCCGTCAGATATTGCACCTGAATTTCTCTGTTCATAGCCGTTTATTTACCTGCAAATTTAACTTGCGTTTTCTACTCCTATGCGTCGTCGCGCTAACAACCCAGAAGCCAGATTTGCTTCATACCTTCGCCGCCGCAAGATAGGCACAACCCATGCGCTATACCCAGTCCACGCTAAAAAAACTCGAGGAGCTCTTTGATGAACTCGACTACGCCATCCGCTACGAAAAGGGCAATTTTCAGAGCGGCTACTGCATCGTCGAGCAGCGGCGCATTGCTGTCATTAACAAGTTCCTCGATACCGAAGGCCGCATCAACTGCCTGTTGGACATCCTGGGAAACATGGCCTTCGACGCCGCCCAACTGTCCGAAAAATCGCGAGAATTTTATCAAAAAATACAAAAAAACATGCCGGTAGAGGCTACGCCTGCCGACGAAAATGCAGCAAATACTCATGGCTAAATTCCAGCACACCGCTCTGGAGCGCTTCCTGCGCTACGTGCAAATAGATACGCAAAGCGACCCGGAGAGCAAGACCACGCCCAGCACCGAAAAACAAAAGGATTTAGGGCGCCTCCTCGTGCAAGAACTGCACGACATGGGCTTGACCGATGCTGAACTCGACGAATACGGCTACGTTTATGCTACCATACCGGCCAACACCGACAAAAAAGTCCCGGTCATTTGCTTTTGCTCGCACATGGACACCGCCCCTGACTGCTCAGGCGCCGGCGTCAAGCCCATCGTGCACCGCAACTACCAGGGCCAGGACCTCGTGCTGCCCGACGACCCCAGCATCGTCATCCGCGAAAGCGAGCACGAAGACCTCAAACACCAGCACGGCAACGACATCGTTACGGCCAGCGGAACCACCCTGCTGGGCGCCGACAACAAAGCCGGCATCGCCGCCATCATGGACGCCGCGCATATTTTAGTGAACAACCCACACCTCAAACACGGCAAAATCCGCATCCTCTTCACCCCCGACGAAGAAATCGGGCGCGGCGTGGATAAGGTCAACCTCAAAAAACTCGGCGCCCGCTACGGCTATACCATTGACGGCGAAACCGCCGGAAGCATCGAGGACGAGACCTTCAGCGCCGACGGCGCCACCGTCGTCATTCATGGCGTGTCGGCCCACCCGGGCTTTGCCAAAGGAAAAATGGAGCACGCCCTGAAAATTGCGGGCAAGATACTGGCCAAACTGCCCGACCGCTTCAGCCCCGAACACACCGAAGGCCGCCAGGGCTTTATACACCCCACTTTCATCGAAGGCGGCTTGGAAAAAGCAACGATGAAATTCATCCTGCGCGATTTCACAGAAGCCGGCCTGCGTCGCCACGCCCGCACCCTGCAAAAGGTGGTGGATAGCGTGGTGAAACAATACCCTAACTCGCGCGCTGAAGTGACAATCGTGCAGCAGTACCGCAACATGGGCAAGGTGCTGCGCCGCCACCCACACGTGGTGGAAAACGCCATTGAGGCCCTCAAACGAGCCGGCTTCGACCAGCCTATCCGGCGCGCCATTCGCGGCGGCACCGACGGCTCGCGCCTGTCGTTCATGGGCCTGCCCTGCCCAAACCTCTTCGCCGGCGAGCACGCATTCCATTCCAAATACGAATGGGTGTCGGTGCAGGACATGGAAAAAGCCGCCGAAACCATCGTGCACTTAGCCCAGGTCTGGGAAGAGCGCAGCTGAAAAAATAGCCACTTAACACACACATCAAACATCTAAATTGTCATGGAGGAAAAGGAAAAAAGCAAAGTAGAGGAATTTCTGGACTCCGTTCGGGAGCTGGCCGAAGACGCCGCTGAAAAGATCAACGAGTTGGGCGAAAAGGCCGCCGAAAAGGTAGCGCCCATCGTAGAGGCGGCTGGCGAGAAACTGGAACAGCTGAAGGAGGCCGCCAGCGAACGCTTGGAAGAGTGGAGCGAGAAGGCCGAGGAAATGGCCGCTGAGGTCAAGCGCGAGGCTGCAGAGAAAGCTGCCGAGTTACAGGCGGCGAAGGAGAAAATCACCTCGCACGAAGGCGGCGCCTTAGGCTACATTTCTGACAAGGCGAAAGAGCTGCTGGGCGACGAGGACGAAGAGAAAACTGCCTGAAACGGGCAGTTCCCAAGGCGCTGAAGTGCATCGGCGCATGAGAAAGACGGCAGCTGCACAGGAAGAGCGAGGTCAGCTCTTTTCGTGCAGCTGCCTTTTACTGTGAATAGAGTGCCCTTACCCACTGCAAATGCGAGGCATCCTATTTTTGCGCGCAAAAGCATACGGCATGAGTGACGCCCCATCACCTTTTATTCCGTTCACCATAGGCATCAGCGGCGGTAGCGGCAGTGGCAAAACGACCTTCGTAAAGCGCTTGTGCGAGCAGTTTTCGTCAGGAGAGGTATGCCTGCTTTCGCAAGATAACTACTACCTCCCACGCGACCAACAACACACCGACGAGCGGGGCGAGCACAACTTCGACCTGCCCAAGTCGTTCGATAAAAAAGCCTTTCGCCGCGACTTAGAGCGCCTGCGCCGGGGCGAAACCGTCGAGCGCGAGGAGTACACCTACAACAACCCGCTGGCCACGCCCCGCATTATCGTTGTCAAGCCCGCCCCTATTATTGTGGTAGAAGGGTTGTTCGTCTTCCATTACAAAAAGGTGGCAGCCCAACTCGACCTAAAAATTTTCATTAATACCAAAGAAAACCTCAAGGTCATCCGCCGCATCTACCGCGACCAAATCGAACGCAACTACCCCATCGAGGACGTGCTCTACAAATACCAGCACCACGTGTTGCCGGCCTACGAGCGCTACATCCTACCCTATCGCGAAGAGGCAGACTTAGTCGTCAACAACAACCGACACTTCGACCAGGCCTTAGCCGTAGTAACGGGCTTTATCCACCACCGGCTCGGCCAGCACGCTCAGGCAAGGCCATAATCACCAGCAGCAACCGCAGCACAAACCTCGGAAGCAAGCACGAATTTCCACACATTCATTGCTTTTTAAAGCAAAAACCTCCATTTTTAATTTTACATTTGCCATCTTTCGCCTTTCATTTTCCGATTTTTACCTCCCATTCTTCACTCCTCATTTTTCACTTTTCATTTTTCCCTTTTCCCTTTCCATTTTTCACTTTTCCCTTTTCATTTTTCATTTCTCCCCTATCTTTGCACCCACTTTTAGCAACCCTTGCCTGAAGTACGGCCACGTGGCGGAATTGGTAGACGCGCTACTTTGAGGGGGTAGTGTCCGAAAGGATGTGCTGGTTCGACTCCAGTCGTGGTCACGAAAATATGTCAAACGGGATAGTCCTGCCGATGCAATGTTGGCAGGGCTTTTTTGTGTCTGAAAATCTGGCCTGACGCTTGTGATAGGGATGAGGGCTACTTTTGCAGCAATTCACGAGTAAGCGCATGGAGACAAAAACGATAGCATTTCCTGTGGGCGGCGAACGCATAGAGGCGTTAGCGTCGGCGGCTCAAGCACATGTGCTGCGCTTGTGGAATGAGCGGCATGATGCGCGTTTAGCCTTTCACAACTACGCGCAGGCGGCCGAGGTGGCCGAGCGCGTGGCCTTTTTGGCCCGCGAGGAACGCGCGCCCGACGATGCGGCTGAGGTGGCGCTGCTGGCGGCGTGGTTTTTCAACATCGGCTATTTAGAAAACCCGGCAGCCCCGGCTGATGCCAGCGCTATTCGGGCGGAATTCTTCTTAGTCAGCCAGCGTTGCGCGCCCGAACTCATTCGCCGCGTACGTGGGTGCATCGCCGCCGCTTACGACGCTAAGCCACCCGGAACGCCCGAGGCCATGCTGCTGCGCGATGCCATCGCCCTGACGGACTGGGGGCCCAACAGCGCTGAACGATTGGCCCTGCTGCGCTTAGAGCTGGAATGGTTGGAGCAAAAAACCTTCTCCGACGCCGAATGGCGCCTCTGGACGGACGCCGAACGCCAGCGCGTGCGCTTTTACACATCTTACGCTAAACGGCACTTCGAACCCGCCTTAGCCTTGCTGCAGGCGCGCAACGGACAGGCAGAGGAGACCGAACGCCCGCGCAAACGCGAACGCAAGACGGAACGCTTTGAGCGCTTAGCCCGCCGCCCACTGCGCTCGAGCATCCAGACCTATTTCCGCGCAAACTATGCCAACCACATCCGACTGAGCGCCATCGCCGACAACAAAGCGCACATCATGATCAGCGTTAACTCCATCCTGCTGTCGGTGGCCATTTCGCTGCTGACCTACCAGACGCTGACCAATCGAAACCCGCTGTATGTGTTGCCCATCATCTTGTTCCTGGTAACCAGCCTCACCTCGCTCACCTTCGCCGTGCTCTCCTCGCGCCCGCGCGTAACGAGCCTGCCACCTACCCCAGGCCAGACGCCCAGCCCTGTGTTTTTCGGCAGTTTTGTGCACCTCACCTTAGACCAGTACGAAGAAGCCACCGACGCCATGCTGCGCGATGGACGGCTCCTGTTCGGCAACATGACGCGCGACCTGTACTACCTCGGCCAGGTGCTGGACAAAAAGTACCGCCTCCTCACCTACTCGTACACCGTATTCCTTATGGGCTTTGTGGCTACCGTGGGCGCTTTTCTGGGAGCGTACTTTTTAGAGTGAGGTTACCTCGTCGAGCACAGCCTTTGTTTTTTCATAAAAACCTTTGGCTCGCTCTGGGGTAGCGCCGATGCACACAGAGCCGAGTTTGCCGTATTGCGACAGGGCGCCCAGCAGGTGGAAAACGACACCCTCTTGCACCGCAGCGTCGTAGTGGATGTCGTGGCATACGGCAATGTCGAGCAGGTCGTCGGGGGTGAGGCCCCGATAGGCGTCTGATTGCATGTTGTCGGTGGCAAAGTAATAGCGCGCCTGCCCGTGGGGGGTCTGGTATTCGCCCGTGTGGTGGTCGTAGTAGCCGTCAGTGAGGAACTGGAGCATCAGGTAGGGGTGTGTGGTGCCGCCTTTGCGCAGGTTAATTTCGATGGCGTAGTGCTGCCACCAGTGGCCGGGCTCTTTGACGGAGACAAAGTCAATGCCGAAGCGGCCGATGACGCCTTCGGCGGCCAGGCGCTGGGCAACGCGGTGGCCCAACTGGCCGATTTCGTTAGCGTAAGCGGAGTTCGCTGGAAAGGTGGCGCCCAGATAGACCTGCCCGTCGTGGCCACCCAGCAGCTGGTCATGCGTGGAGACCACCTCTATTTGCCGCAACGGCGTAATGCGGCACTGCACCGAAGGCGAAGTTTTCTCCTCGCCGTCAATGAAGGCCTCGACAATGCCGCCCATTTGTGCCATTTTTTGGGAGAAGGTGTCGTATTCCATGTCTTTCGCTACCAATTTTAAATGGGCGCGCAAGTCGTCATCGCTGTGTGGCATGCCGTGTTTTTCATAGGAATAAGTGGCATTGCCGTCGCCCGAAAAACCGTCGTTGAGTTTGACTACGGCCTTGCGCAGGTGCGGGTGTTCGTACTTGAGCATCCGAAGCGCCTGGAGGGCGTCGGTCATATCGCGCAGACCCTCATAGCCGGGCGGTAAGAGGAGACCAGCCTGACGGAAGAGCTCTCGGCTGCCGGTTTTGGTACCGAAATGGCTAAACCAGTGCGGCGTTCCATAGATGGGGATACCCAGTTTTAGGGCTAAACGATGTTCGTAGGGCGTGATGTTAAAGCCCACCATGTGAGCGACGTGATCTTCGGGGATGTGCTGTCGGATTTTCTCAATCAGGCGAGGACGCTCCAGAATTTTTTCCGTCAGCGAGCGGGGCGAGCCGTCGTGGCAGCTGAGCAGGGTCAGGCGCTGGCGCGCGTGTCGCGGCGGCACGCCGGGCAACAGGTGCAGGTAGTAGTCCACGACGGCCTCGTCAATAGGCAAGCTGGTAACGTAAATCATGCGCGTGCGCGGCATGCGCAACAGCATCAGCAAACACAGCAGCCGCTCTTCGTAGTGGCTGATGCCCGACACTTTAGCCAATATCTCCTGGTCGAGCGTCTGGCTGGGCACGACAACGACCGTTTTGGGCGCCAACGGATCTGGGAAATGGCTTTCAAATTGACAAACCAACCCTGCTTGCAGCGCCTCAAAAGCGGCCCTATCGAACTCCCAGTTAGCTGGCATGGTAGCAACGGCATCTCTTTTAAAAGATGGGCAATGTTACAGGCGCTTCGACGCCCGAGCATTGAGCTGCGTCGCTGCCGCCGATGATTTCGAGCGGCCCTGCAAACGCCGGCGTCGGCGAATGGTTTGGAGTCTTGCGCGAACCCAAAAGTACGCACGCTGTTATATTTGCCGTTACCAACACGCAATCTATGGTTCTATGCTACACCACTGGCTCAAGGATTTAGCGGAACGACGCGCATTTGGCGCCTGCCAATACGTCGGCGAAAAGATGCGCATTGCACCTGCCGAAGTGCGCAAGTATTTCATTTACACTTCCTTCATCGCCATGGGCTCGCCGTTGATTGTGTATCTGATTATCGCCTTTTGGGTGAATATCCGGCGGTATATCCGGCGGGGGCATAGTGTGTTGTGGGAGTGAAGTTTGGATGGTAGCGGCTGCCTTATTTTTGGAAATAGGCGACGCGGATATCGTACCTTTGTGAGGTGATCAAACATTAAAAGAAGGAGCATGCCATG
This sequence comes from Saprospiraceae bacterium, assembly GCA_025056735.1. Lineage (GTDB taxonomy): Bacteria > Bacteroidota > Bacteroidia > Chitinophagales > Saprospiraceae > M3007. The sequence goes on along the minus strand of JANWVR010000009.1, from coordinate 36,502 downwards.
CTCCCTCAGCCCTATATGCTCACCAAAAAATATCTGGCGGGATGAGACAACGATATCCGCACTTCTCCGCAAGCGACACTGAAAGGGCAGGAGTAAGCGAACCAGAGCACGGCTGGGGCGGCCCCTGGACGGAAAGGAAATTAGAAGCTTTCGCCAAATACGTCCGCGCGTATTTGACAATCATGAAGAACCAGCCACACTGGAAAAAGATCTACTTCGATGGCTTTGCAGGCAGTGGAACGCGAGATGTTGAAAACAGCAAACTGAAGCAACAACTCTCCATACTTCCGGAAGAGGAGGCCCTGTACAAGGGTTCCGCAGAGCGCGTGCTGGCCATTGACGGGTTTGCTTTCGATTTCTACTACTTCATTGACCACGATGAGGGCGCGTTGACGCAGCTTCGAGAACGTTTAGAAGGTCTCCCCCAAAGCGCAGGCAAAAAGTTGATATTTAGGCCGGGGGATTGCAACTCCCATCTTTTGGATTTGGCGAATGCCCTCAAACAAAACCAGACATATGCCGCATTAGTCTTTCTGGATCCTTTCGGTATGCAGGTGAAGTGGGAGTCTATCGAAGCGCTGAGGGGGACGCGCTCGGATGTCTGGATTTTGATACCCAGCGGCGTCATCGTAAACAGGCTGTTGGACAAGAAGGGAGAATTACAGAATGTCCAAAAGCTAGAGACCTTCTTCGGGCTATCGGAACAGGAAATCCGAGAAAGGTTCTACAAAACCGAAGTTTCTCCAACGCTTTTCGGACAAGAGGAACAGATTTCTAAAATCACCAGGCCTATTGAACGGATAGCGGAAATATACGTCGAGCGGCTGAAAACGGTCTGGACTCATGTAACCGAAAAGCCGCTTTGTTTAAGGAACAGCAGGGGTGTTCCCATTTTTCACTTCGTCTTTGCTTCCGGAAATCCGACGGCTAAAAAGATCGCTGCTCAAATCTTAGATAAAACATGAGCTTATGGCGCAATCCAGTATAGAATGGACTGAGATGACCTGGAATCCTACTACGGGTTGCGATAAGGTCTCTGCCGGCTGCAAATTTTGCTATGCCGAAGTAATGGCGCGCCGCCTGCAGGCGATGGGGTTGGAAAAATACCGGGACGGCTTCTCCATCAAAATTCACCCTGGCGAATTGGAGATACCCTATCAGTGGAAGAAGCCCAAAATGGTGTTCGTCAATTCTATGAGCGACCTTTTTCATGAAAAGGTGCCCGTTGGCTTCATCCAGGAAGTTTTTCGCGTGATGAAGGAAAATCCGCAGCACATCTTTCAAATTCTTACCAAGCGGGCAGACACGCTACTCGATTACGATAGCAAAGGCTGGCTCGATTGGCAACGCAATATCTGGATGGGAATTTCGGTGGAAAATCAAAAGGCAATGTACCGAATTGACGCTCTGAGAAAAACGGGCGCCTGGATTAAATTCCTCTCCTGCGAGCCGCTGATAGGGCCTTTACCCGATATAAACTTGAGCGGCATAGACTGGGTCATCGTCGGCGGCGAAAGCGGACGCCGTCCCAGACCCATGCGCCCAGAATGGGTGCTGGACATCCAGCAACGGTGCCAAACCGCCGGCGTTCCCTTTTTTTTCAAACAATGGGGCGGGACAAACAAAAAGAAAAACGGTCGGCTACTCAACGGAAAAACCTGGGATGAAATGCCAAAGACTTTCCCGAAAAAGTTATCCTTAGACAACAGCGAGACCACATCGGGTTCAGACTATCTGAATAATAGTGCGCTACGACCACTCCACTCAAAACCATAGCCAGATGCTGGAGCGCTTGTCGCGCCAGTACATCCGCCCTCTTACAGACAAAACTCCATGCCACGACGCCAATTTGCCTCTAGACCCACTTTTACGCAAATGCTCTAGCTAACGAATTGCAAGCATATTCTGCAAGAAAAAGAGTCATAGTACGCAACGAAGGCAACGTGCTGCCATCTTGCGCAACGATTGTAAGCGACTTCTTCACGAAAACATTTCTCCTCCCTCGCCTGTCTAAACCAGCATGAAAAAAGTCGTCGTCGCCATCACCGGCTCTTCGGGCGCCATTTACGCCAAAGTGCTGCTGGACAGGTTGGTTGCCCTGCGCGAACAATGGACTGCGGTAGGCGTAGTGCTGTCCGACAACGCGCTGGTCAACTGGGAACTGGAGATCGGCCCGCCGGCGCTGGAGGCCTATCCGTTTGATTTTTATCAAAAAAACGACTTCTACGCGCCGTTTGCTTCGGGTTCGGCGCGCTACGAAACGATGCTCGTGTGCCCTTGCTCCATGGGCATGTTGGGCCGCATTGCCGCAGGCATCAGCAACGACCTCATCACCCGTGCGGCGGATGTCATTCTGAAGGAGCGCCGGAGGCTCATCCTGGTGCCGCGCGACACGCCGCTGAGCCTTATTCACCTGAACAACATGAAACTGCTCACCGAGGCAGGCGCCATCATTTGCCCGGCCTGCCCGTCGTTCTATTCGCGCCCGCAGACGCTGGAAGACATAGCCGCCACGGTCGTTGACCGCGTGCTGGACCTCGCCGGTTTTCAATTGAAAACCTACCGCTGGAGCGAAGATGCCGAAGATTGAGCGCGCGCCCGGTGCTCAACGCAGCTGCGTCCCGATGAGGCGGAGAAACTCGCCGCGCGTTTCGGCCTTCTGAAATTCGCCCGTGAAGGCCGAAGTGGTGGTTACGCTGTTCTGCTTTTGCACGCCGCGCATCATCATGCACATGTGCTGCGCCTCAATGACAACGGCCACGCCCCAAGGGCGCAGGGTCTCCTGAATGACGTCGCGAATTTCGATGGTCAGCCGCTCCTGCACCTGTAAGCGGCGGGCAAAGACGTCCACCACGCGCGGGATTTTACTCAGCCCTACGATGTAGCCGTTCGGGATGTAAGCCACATGCGCCTTGCCAAAAAAAGGCAGAAGGTGGTGTTCGCACAGGGAGTACAACTCAATGTCTTTGACGATAACCATCTCGCTGTAATCCTCCTGAAACATAGCCGAGCGCAAGATGGCCACCGGGTCTTGATGATAGCCCTGGGTCAGGAACTGCATGGCTTTGGCGGCGCGCTCTGGGGTTTTGAGCAGGCCCTCTCGGTGAGGGTTCTGGCCAATGGCCTCGAGAATGCTCTCGAACTGTCGGCGAATAACGTCCGTAGTATCGCTCATGGGATAAGTTGAAATGCCGTGCTCAAAAAGCCCACAGGTCATGTCTTTTCTCACAGACAGGGCCGTCTGCGTTAACGCTTGGGCGCGCATTAAACCGTGAAACAGCCTCAGGTTGTGTTGAGTTCACTCACCGTAGTACTCAGCGTAAATCGTCTCCGTTTCCCACAGCTTGATGGCGTGTAGCTGGCACGGGTAAGGCCTCAAGGCCTCTGTCAGGCGCTCCCAGATGACCAGCACTAAGTTTTCGGTGGTGGGCTGCATTCCTTTAGGAATGAAGGGCACGTCTAAGTTAAGGTTGCTGTGGTCTAAATGATCCACTACCTGCTCCTTAATGATAGTGCTGAGTTTTTTCACGTCAATGATAAAGCCCGTAACCGGGTCGGGGCGGCCTTTGACGGTTACGTGCAGCGTGTAATTGTGGCCATGCCAGTTTTTGTTGGAGCATTTGCCAAACATGGCGAAGTTTTGCTCCTCCGTCCACTCATCCACCCACAGTTTGTGGGCAGCGTTGAAGCGCTCGATGCGCGTGATATAAACCATAGGATGCGGCGCTATTTTCTATGAAATGCGCTGAAAGGCGCAGTTTTCATGAAGGGCTGCAAAGGTACGGCCAGGGCGTGGGGTATAAAAAGGGTTTTCAAATGCTCTCTCAATTTTTGATAGGAAAACACGGCAGCCATTAGCTTTCTGGCAGTGGGCAACAGCCGTTCTCTAAGCCAGGGGTTTGGGCGCTCTCAAACCACAGCCTTTTTCCACCGTCCCCATCGAAAAACGGCGGCCAATGCCAGCGCCAACACAGACTCGGCAATAACAATGCTGTAATAGACGCCCTCTTCCTGCCAGCCTACCTTGGTGGCCAGCCACCAGGCCAAAGGCGCTTCCAATAGCCAGAAACAGACGAAATTGAGCAGCGTAGGCGTCCGCGTGTCGCCCGCGCCATTGATGGCTTGCGATAAAATCATGCCGTAGCCGTAGAAAACATAACCTGCAGAAATGACCCGCAGCGCTAGCGCCCCCGACTGCACCGTCTGCGGGTCCTCGCTAAACAGCGCGATAAGCGCCGGGGCAGCATAGAGGTAACACGCGCTCACGACAGCCATGAAAATCATATTGAAAAAGCCCGCCCGCCACACCGACTGCTCAGCTCGCTCGGGCTGGCCCGCGCCCAGATTCTGCCCCACCAATGTGGCAGCTGCATTCGCCACGCCCCAAGACGGCAGCAGCGTAAAAATCATGATCCGAATAGCAATGGTATAGCCCGCGGTAACCGTCGTGCCTATCTGGCCCAGAATGCCAATCAGGAAAATCCAGCTCGACGAAGCAATCAAATATTGCCCTGTGCTGCCAGAGGCAATCACCAACAGCCGCCGCACAATGCCCCAATAGGGCCGGAGCATGAAGCGCACGTGCAGGCGCACGGCCCGCCCGACGGCAAATAAATGCCACAACTGGTACAACACGCCCACCGAGCGCCCGATGGTGGTGGCCACGCCCGCGCCCAGCAGACCCATCTCCGGGAAAGGCCCCCAGCCAAAGATGAGTATCGGATCGAGCACGAGATTGACGCCATTGGCCAACCAAAGCGCCCGCATGGCCGTGGCCGCATCGCCCGCGCCGCGAAAAACGCCGTTGAGCATCCACAGCAACAAGATGGGCAGGTTGGCCGTCAGCAACAGCCGCGTAAACGGCGTGCCTGTCTCCGCAACCGCCGGGTCGCTCGACATCAGGCGCAAAATGTCGCCCGAAAACCAATAGCCCGGAACGGCCAATAGGGCCGACAGCCCCAGCGCAATGAGCAACGCCTGGGCGCCCGCTACCGCCGCCGCCCGACGCCGACCCTCGCCCACCCGCCGCGACACCATCGCTGTGGCTGCCGCGCTCAGCCCAATGGCCACCGAATACACCAATGTCAGCACCGACTCCGTCAAGCCCAGTGTCGTTACTGCCGCATTGCCAATCTGCGCCACAAAATAGGCATCCACCACCGCAAACAGCGACTCCATGACCATTTCCAAAATCATAGGAATGGCCAGCAACACGATGGCCTGGTCTATGCTGCCGCGCGTGTAGTCCAGCTCCTCGCTTCGAAGGGCGCGCTGAAGCAGATGACGCCAGCGCCGCCAGCGGCGTACCTGGGTAGTAGCTGTAGTCAGAGGTGTGGTGTTTTATGTGTTCAGGAAAAGATGAGCAGGCGTAACGCCGAAATTTTATCGCTTTTCAGGGTTGAGGTGCTCCGCTATGAATTGCAAAACCCGCGCCGTAGCGCCCTGGTTTTCATTTAGAAACTGCTGAACGGCCGCCGAAGCCCGCTGGTACTCATCGGCGCCCTGTAAACGCTGGAGCGCGCGCAGAAGTTCCTCCGAGTGCTGCACCGCAAAGGCCCCGCCGCGCTGCACCAGCTGGCGGGCCTCCTCGAAGCGCTCGTAGTTGGGGCCGAACAGGACGGGCAACCCATACGCTGCCGGCTCCAGCGTGTTGTGAATGCCGCGCCCAAAGCCGCCGCCGATGTAGGCAATGCGCCCGTATCGGTACAGCCGCCCCAGCAGGCCCACGCTGTCAATAATCAAAACGTCAGCGGGCAGCTGGCCGTCCCATTGCGAATAGCGCGCCCAGGGCCGTTGCAGGCGCCCGGCCAGACGCCGTACGTACCGCTCAGAGGGCTCGTGCGGGGCGATAATCCAACGCAGATGCGCCAGTTCGGGCATGTGAATGACCGGCAGCAGCAGGTCTTCGTCAGCCGGCCACGTGCTGCCCGCAATAATGTCGGCCTCGAAGGGCGGGGGCGCTATCGGGCTGGCATCCCGTGCCAGTTGCAGCACCCGGTCCACGCGCGTGTCGCCGGCCACACTCACCGCCGTCAGGCCAATGCTGCGCACTAAGCCAGCTGAGGCCGCATTCTGGGTAAAAATATGCGAAAAGCAGCCCAGCATTTGCCGCCACAAGCCGCCCCAGGGCCGAAAAAAAGGCTGCTCAGGCCGAAAGAGCGCCGCAATGAGGAAGGTGGGAATGCTGCGTTGGCGCAGCTGAAAAAGATAGTTGGCCCAAAGGTCGTATTTCACAAAAACAGCCATATCGGGCTGGATGCAGTTGAGGAAGTCGCGCGCGTTGTGCCGCGTGTCTGCTGGCAGGTAGCACACGACATCGGCGCCGGGGTAGTTTTTGCGTACCTCGTAGCCCGAGGGCGAAAAGAACGACAGTGCGATCCAGCTCGAAGGGTATTGTTGGCGAAAACCCTCTAAGACGGGCCGCCCCTGCTCAAACTCGCCCAGCGAGGCCACGTGCATCCACAGTACCGGGCGCCGGTCGGGCGGTGCGGGCGTCAGGCGGTTGCGCCAGCCTTTACGCCCCTGCACCCAAAGGCGGGCTTTGGGCGAAAAGGGCTGCGCCATCCAGATGGCTGTTGTCAGCAGTCGGATGGCCACGTCGTACAGCCAGCGCATCAATAGTAGATTTTCTCTGCCGGCGTCTGGTACAGCGGCAGCGTCCAGCCCAAGCGAATGCCAAACCACAGGTCGGTGCGGCGGGCATCCAGTTTCCGCATGCTGCTGAAGTCCCATTCGCGCAGGGTGTTGGTGAAGCCCTGGGTGAACTCCAGCCCGGCAAACCAGTTGGAGCGGCGATTGGGTCCCAAGTGCTGCCAGCCGATGAACTGGTTGAACGCCACCCCGCCCGTGAGGCGGTCATAGCCTTTGGCGTATTCGCCCTGCACCTGGACGAGCGTGCGGTCGTCGTCCTGCACGCGAATTTTGTGGCGCACCACGCCGGCGCCCAGCATAACGCGCAGACCCGAGCGCGTGCCTGAGCGGGCGAACAGATAACCCAGGGCGCCGCCCAGATAATGCCCGCGCCCGCGCAAATCCACATCGGCCAGAAACTGGTCGCGCCCAATGAGGTCGCCTTCCGGCGTGCGCAAAATGGCCAGAGGGTCTTCCCGGGCAGGGGCGGCGAAGTAATAATGCCCTTCGAGGCCAAGAATAAAATTGTTTTCCCCTATCCATTCGGCGTTGCCGCCGATGCTGCCGAAAGGGCCAAAGCGCTGAGCCAGGTCGCCGCCCGGCAAATGCGCGCCTACCTTGAGGCTGAGCAGGATGGCGCGCCCGGTGTTGCGCGCTTCTGTTTCAGGGTGCTCGGGAAAGCGCTGAGTGTGCGCCTTTGGCGCCCACAGGAACAGGGCAACCAACAGCCCCCAAAAATGCGGTTTAGACAGCGTAAACATGGGGCAAAAATACACGGCAGTCATGCCTTTCAGCGCCATAAAAACACCACAGGCGTTTGAGACGCCCTCAGCGGTGGCGGGAGGCCGCCATTCACTTCACCATCGCCCACCCGTGTGCTGCCTCGCCTCAACGATGGCAGCGCCAGGAGGGCAGCCGGAGCAGCGCGCAGGCTCATTCGTCTATCGCCACCTCATCGGCAAACACCCAGCACGGTTTGCCCGCTCCCTTGTGTCCGGGCGGGCAGACGCCCAGCGTTTCGCCCACGAAACGCACGTAGCGGGCCGAAACACCGCTTAGAGGCACGCGCAGGGTCTGTTGCATGGCGCCAGTAGCGGTGGGTGGCACCTCGTTGAGCGCTTCGCCCGCGGGGCGGAACGTCTTGCCGTCGTTCGAGACCTCGACGCGGAGTTTTTTTGGGAAAAAAATCCACGAGTTCTCGTCCTGCAAAAAGTTAATGCCGGCAGAGCGCACGGGACGGATGCTGCCTAAGTCCACCACCACGTCTAAGTTGACGCCCTCGTAGCCCTGCCAGCGGCCTGAGCGGAAGTCTGCGCCGCCGGGCAAAAGGTCAGCAAGCGCCTGGTCGCCGCCACCGGTGTATTGCGGGCTGTACGGGTAGGCGATGCGCACGACGCGCAGGTTGGAACGCATTTTCAGAAATTGGGCCTCTTCTATCATACTGCGGCGGCCATCGCGCATCGCCATAAAGCGCAGATGTACGCTGTCCTTGATGACGATAGGTTTTTTGTAGCGAAGGGCTGTAGCGGGTTCGGGTTCGCTTCCGTCAAGGGTGTAGTAGATAACCGCCTTAGGGTCGGCACAGCCTAAGCGCAGTGTTTGTGTTTTTTCAAACACTCGTTTAGCGTCGCTGTGAATAAACGGCACAGGCACTATGGGTTCCGCCTCAATGGCGGCTACGGGGCGGTCGGCCTCTGCTTTGCCCCAGTCGGTGGGGCGGTCGCTCATGTCGAAGCGCAATTCGCCGCCGCTGGCGAGCATGTCGTGGGTGATGTAGGAACGCGACCAGGGCTGGCCATTCCAGTAGGCCTGCGCAATATAGCGGCGCTTGGAGGAGACGCCCTTAGCCAGCACCGTGAAGGTTTTGCCATCGTCTAAGTGAATGACGGCCTTCTCGAACAGCGGCGTGCCGATGATGTATTGGTCGCTGCCAGGAACAACGGGGTAGAAGCCCAGTGCGGAGAAGACGTACCAGGCCGACATCTGGCCGCAATCTTCGTTGCCGCTGAGGCCGTCGGGGCGGTCGGAGTAGAGTTCGTCCATAATCTGGCGCACGTGCTGTTGGGTTTTCCAGGGCTGGCCGGCGTAGTTGTAGAGGTAGGCGATGTGATGGCTGGGTTCGTTGCCCTGCACATATTGGCCGATGAGGCCTGTAATGTCGGCTTGCTGGCGGCCGGTGGTTTGGCTGGGCGCGGCAAAGAGCGAGTCTAAGGCACGCGCAAAGGCTTCAGGGCTGCCGAAGAGGCGCATCATGCCCGATACGTCGTGCGGGGCGGCAAAGCGATACTGCCAGGCGTTGGCCTCCGTGTAGTTGAAGTTGACCTCAAAGGGGTCGAAGGGCGTGTGCCAGGTTCCGTTGCTACGCGCGCGAAAGAAGCGTGTGTCCGGGTCAAAGAGATTTTGGTAGTACTGCGCCCGTTGCAGGAAGGTGTCGGCAATCGCCTTTTCGCCCAAGGCCAACGCCATTTGGGCCACGCACCAGTCGTCGAAGGCGTATTCCAGCGTTTTGGAGACGGATTCCGGTTCCTGATCGGACGGGATGTAGCCTAAGGTTTTATACGCCTTCAAGCCGTAACGGTCCTGCTGAGCGCTGGCGAGCATGGCGTTGAGCGCCAGGCGCGCGTCGAAGTTGCGGATGCCTTTTCGCCAGGCATCGGCGATGACGGGAATGGCGTGGTTGCCGATCATGCAGTCCGTCTCGCAAGCGCTTAGTTCCCACACGGGCAGCAGGCCGCCCTGTTCATACTGGCGCAGGAAGGTCTGGATGAAATCGCCCGTGCGCTTGGGTTCCAGAATGTTCAGCAGTGGATGCAGGGCGCGATAAGTGTCCCAAAGCGAAAAAACAGTATAATAGTCGAAGCCCTCCGCCTTGTAAATCTCCTTATCGCGCCCGCGGTATTCGCCATTGACGTCGGAGTACAGGTTGGGCGCCAGCATAGTGTGGTAGAGTGCCGTGTAAAAGGTACGCAATTGCGCTTCGCTTTCAGCGCCCTCTACATCAATTTTGGCCAGCTGGGCGGCCCATTTTTGCTGTGTCTGGATGCGGACGGAGTCGAAATGGAAGTGGTTACATTCAACGTCTAAGTTGCGGCGGGCGTTTTGAACGCTAACGGGCGAGAGGGCTACGGTTACGGTGATGGGCGTGCCGTTGTAGTTGTAAAAATCCACCAACGACACAATGGCCCGGCTCGTAACAGTGCGTGTCGAGCGGATGGGGTCCTGCGTCATGTCGAAGATGCGCAGGTTGTAAAAGGGTCTGGAGAATCGGATGGCAAAGTACAGGCGTTGGTCTTTGGCCCAGGCGCTGGAAGTGCGATAGCCCACTAATTCGCGGTCGCTGACCATGGAGAGGCTGGACTGGAGCACCTCGTCGCGGTGGCGCAGGTCTATGAACAGGTGGGCAAATTCGCGGTTGGCCGGGAAGGTGTAGCGGTGCACGCCCACGCGCTCCGTGGCGGTGAGTTCGGCGAAGATTTCGTCCACCGTGTTGGGGTTGAGCGTTACGGCGTAATAGCCCGGCTCGGCGATTTCATTGCTTTTATCGAAAGGAGCAGCATTTCCGCCGGGTTCTAAGCTCAGGTCGCGCAGGTAGGGCTGAATGAGCAGGTCGCCATAGTCGGACGCGCCCGTTCCGCTGAGGTGTGTGTGGCTGAAGCCGTAGATTGTTGAGTCGGAATAGTGGTAGCCCGAGCAACCGTCCCAGCCTTCTAAGCGGGTATCGGGGCCGAGTTGCACCATGCCGAAGGGCGCCGTAGGGCCGGGGAAGGTATGGCCGTGGGCATCCGTGCCGATGAAGGGATTGACGAGGTTGAGCAAAACGCTGCCCCTGTGGGGTGAAGGGCGCTGCGCGTGTAGGGCGGAAAGGGCCAGCAGGCCGCCGAGCAGGAGTATCCAGTAGCGCATAACGTGGATGGTTAAAGTAGCACGGGGGGCGAAGGTAGGCAGTCGCTGCGGCATTCAGCAGCGAAGAGTCTCCTGCTCGAAAGACGCATACGGCTCTAACGCCACGGCGCAAGAGGCCTTCAGAGACTACTCCAGAGCATTCCTCTTACCCGCGCTGTGAAAAATTGGTAAGGCCGTCCAATGGGTCGAATTCATCTGCTCCTCAACGTCCCTGAAGAGGGCACGGGTCTGTGCTGTGGAAGGCCGATTGGCCTGCAGTATTGGCTCGTAATTGTGTCTTTGCGGTTGGAAAGCAACGTCAATAACCGCGTTTTGCGCCAAAAACGTCGGATTAGTACCCAAACTTCGGCAGTTTGGTGCACCTTTGCGAATTAAAATTTCGCTGCGAGCGCAGCCTGAGTATGAATCAGCACACGGTGGACTGGATAGATAGCCGCCTGACGGCCGAGTTGGCGCCTGCGTGTACGTTGTGGGTGATCATGGGCACCGATAGCGCTGCCTATGCGGCAGTGGACGGGCGCGGCGAGGTGCTGGCTGCCGTACAGCGCGACTATTCGGAGCCTGAAGCGCCGTTTTGGCGCATTGGGCCGCACGTGCAGCGCATGCTAGAGTCCTCACCGGTGTGGCATCTTCCTTTTGGGCAGCGACAGGGTTTTCTGTTTCACGCGAACACAACGTTGGTGCCACGCCGGCTGTTTCAACACGGCGACCTGGCCGGCTATTTCCGGCTGTTGCTCGAACCGGACGACTACGCCTATGCCTGCGAAGAGCTGACACCGTGGGATGCCTACTTGGTATCTGCGACTGACCGGGCACAGGCACGGCTTTTCCAGGCTCTGTTTCCAGGAACGCGCCTGCGTCATTCGGCAGCCGCGCTGCTGTTGGCCGCGCGCACGCTGGCAGCGCGCCAGGAACACACCGTACTGGCCCACGTGCGCCATCGCGTTGTGCAGATAGTCGTACTCGAACGCCAGAACCTGCTCTTTTACAATACCTTCGCCTTTGCCGATGGCCACGACCTGCTGTACTATACCCTGCTGGCGTACCACCAGTTTCGCCTGAGCCCTGAGCAGGTGCCGCTGTGGTTGGCCGGCGCCATCATGCCGGAGTCAGAATTGCACCGAAAGTTGTTCGCATACATACGCAACGTGCGCTTCGCCGAACCCGTCAGCACCTGGCGCCTGCCGCGCGAAGCCGCCAATACCGCCTTACCCGCCCATTGCTACTTCGAGTTGATGAGCCTATCCGTCCGCTAAATCACCGTGCGTATCATCGGAGGAAAATTTAAGGGGCGGCGCTTCGAACCACCCGCATCCAACTGGCCCACCCGCCCTACCACAGACTTCGCCAAAGAGGCGCTGTTCAACATCCTGAACAACCGCATAGACTTTGAGGCGGTGAAAATGCTCGACCTCTTCGGCGGCACAGGCAGCCATTGCTACGAATTCATCTCGCGCGGCTGCACCGACGCCACCTACGTGGACAAATTCCCCGGCTGCGTGCGCTTCGTGCGCCAGATGGCCGCCCAATTGGGCATAGAGCCTTACCTGAAAATCTACCAGATGGACGTTCTGCGCTTCATCGCCGTCGCCTCCGAGCAGTACGACTATATCTTCGCCGGGCCGCCCTACGCTTTGCCCGATATGGAAAATTTGCCCACTAAAATCCTGAACGCCAACCTCCTCCGCCCCGGCGGCCTATTCGTATTGGAACACAATCCACAGCGCGACTTCTCTAACCACCCCCGCCTGACCGACGTGCGCCATTACGGCCAGACTTACTTTTCTTTTTTTTCCATAGAATGAAATAAGCCCCCGAACATTCTCCGACAGATGCCCTCTCTTGCCTCTTTGCAGCAGGCAAACCATGGATGGGGCATTGCGCGTTGGCGCTCTACCTTTGCAGCCTATCCGTTTCAGCCCGATGCGCTATGGTTAAATGGCTTTTTCTGGCTTTCAGCCTTCTTCTTTCCTCTACTCTATCGGCCCAGCATTTTCATCCGCCGCAGGCACAGCCGGGGCGTTGCTACGTGCAGTGTCTGGTGCCCGACCGTTATGAGTGGGTTTCGGAGAACATCATCTTGCGCCCTGAGCGAGAGGAACTGGCGGCTTTGCCGCCTTTGCTGGCTGAGCGGCGAGACAGCTATGTGGTGCGCCCTGCCCATGTTCGGCTGAGGGCCATTGCGCCGCAATGGGCGGAGGAGGAGGTGCGCATCCTGCTTTCGCCGGCGGGGCGCAAGGCGAAGCCCGAAGCCTATGTGGCCGTTCAGGAGACCCTCTGGCTTCAGCCGCCGGTGCGCGTGTTTGCGGTCAGCGAGCCAGTGTGGGAGTCGGTGCAGGAAGCGGTGGAGATAGAACCCGCCCACCAGAAGGTAGAGGTGTTGCCCATCCGCTACCGCTGGGTTCCGCAAGAGGTAGAAGTGCGTCCGCCGGGGCGGCGCTGGATACGCAAGAAGCCCGCGGGCGGCTGTCTGGAGGCCGATCCGGAGAACTGCGCCATCTGGTGCCTTGTGGAAACACCAGCCCGCATGGAAACCGTTTATCGCCAGGAGCCCATAGGCTGCGATAGCGAAGACCCCGACGACTGCATCCGCTACACCATCGTGCCGGCCAAAACGACGTTAAAGCCCGCAGAGCGCCTCAAGGAGCCCGCCCGGGCCGTAGAGCAAACCGAGCCAGGCCACTTCCAGATCATCACCCGCTGGCAGCTCCGGCCAGGGCAAAAAGAACCGACGGCGCCGGCAAACACCTCCGACGAGTACCTCACCCTGCGCCGCAAGGTGCTGCGCCGCGAAGCGCGCGTAGAAACCGACTCCATTCCGGCCGTCTATGCGCCCATCCAGCGCAAGGTGTTGCTGCGCGACGGCGGGGTGGAAACGCGGGTCTCACCGCCAGAATACATCACTGTGATGAAACAACGGCTGATTACCCGAGGCGGCTACTGGACCTGGCGCGAAGTGCTCTGCGAAGAAAAACTCGCCAACCTGAACATCCGACAATTGCAGGAAGCGCTCAAAGCGCGCGGCTACTACGCAGGGCGTGTGGATGGCGTGCTGAACGAACAGGTAAAGGCCGCTATTCTGCGATTTCAGGCGGAAAACGACCTGCCTGCTGACGGCAACGTGGACATCGAAACCCTGCAAGCGCTCGGCCTTGGCGGCTGAAAGGCCGGCGACCGGCAAACTTTTCCGCCTCGCCGCCGTTTGTGTGCCTTGAACTGTTCTCTATGACCGAAAACACCGCTACGACATCCGGGCGCGCCCACTTAGCCAGCCGCCTCATGGCCTTAGTTCGGCCCTACCAGGGCGTGCTGCTGCTCACCATCGCGCTGGCCATTGCGCTGGCGTTGCTGGCCATTATGCGCCCAAAACTGCTGCAAGTCATGGTGGACGACCACGTGGCCGTGGGCGATGTAGCGGGCATGAGCCGGGTAGCCCTACTGATTGCGGGCGTGCTGTTGGTAGAAGTGGTGTTGCGGTATGTGTTCCTGTATTACACAGACTGGATCGGCCAGATGGTTGTGCGCGACCTGCGCGTGCGGGTGTACAACCACGTGCTGCGGCTCAACCTATCGTACTTCGACCGCACGCCCGTGGGCCAGAGCACCACGCGCACCATCAACGACATTGAGGCCATTAACACCGTTTTTGCCGAAGGCAGCATTACCATTCTGGCCGACTTGCTCGCCTTAGCGGCTGTGATGGGCATCATGTTTTATACCTCATGGAAACTGACCTTAGTGGTACTGTCGGTGTTCCCGCTCCTGCTGTGGGGCAGCTACCGCTTCAAGGAAAGCGTCCGGCAGAGCTACGAAAAGGTGCGCACCCACATTGCAGCCATGAACAGTTTCCTGCAGGAACGCATCAGCGGCATGCGCACTGTGCAGGTATTCAACGCCGAAGAGCAGGAGGCCCAAAAATTCCGCCAGATCAACCGCGCCTACACCGAGGCCAACCTGCGTTCCATACTGGCCTACGCCATCTTCTTCCCGGTGGTGGACATCATCTCAGCGCTGTCGCTGGGCCTGATGGTCTGGTACGGAGCGCGAGGCGTGCTGTCTGAAGAGGTAACCATTGGCACGCTAGTGGCTTTTCCGCTCTACATCAGCATGTTATACCGCCCCGTGCGCATGCTGGCCGACAAGTTCAACACCCTGCAAATGGGTCTCATCGCCGCCGAACGGGTGTTTCATCTCTTGGAAAATAAAAACACCGCCGCCAACACCGGCACCCTTCGGCCCGAACGCCTGCGCGGCCTGGTTGAATTTGACCAGGTGTGGTTCTCCTACACCGGCCAGTTGGATGAGGCCGTACTCAAAGGCGTCTCCTTCCGCATCGAGCCGGGCGAAACGTTGGCGATTGTGGGCAGTACCGGCAGCGGCAAAACGACCATCATCAGCCTGCTCAACCGCTTTTATGAAATAAGCTCGGGCAGCATCCGCATTGACGGGCGCGACCTGCGCGAGTACGACCTCTACGCCCTGCGCCGCCGCATGGCCGTCGTGTTGCAAGACCCGTTCTTGTTCTCCGGCACCGTGCTGGAAAACATCACCTTGCACGACCCCGGCATCCGCGAAGAACAGGTCATTGAGGCCGCCAAAACCATTGGCGCCCACGACTTCATCCTGCGCCTTCCAGGCGGCTATCAATACGCCGTGCAGGAGCGCGGCCAGGCCCTGTCCATGGGCCAGCGCCAGCTCATCGCCTTCGTACGTGCGCTGGTCTTCAATCCCGATATCCTCATCCTCGACGAAGCCACCTCCTCCATTGACCCCGAAACCGAGGGCGTCATCCAGTACGCCATCGAGCGTCTCATCGCTCGCCGTACCAGCATCGTCATCGCCCACCGCCTCTCCACCATCCGGCACGCCAAAAACATCCTCGTGCTCGAACGCGGCGAAGTGCGCGAATTCGGCCCACCCGACGAACTGCTCGCCATCGAAGGCGGCCGCTACCGCGAATTGTATGAAAAGCAATTCCTGACCGCCGGAACGCTCGAAGCCTGAGCGCTCGCTCAGCGCCATTTGGCCCACGAGCGCCATTCTGCCTCCCCGCCGTACCTTTGACCGCAAAGGCAAGGCGATGAGGGAATTCAACACTTCCGGCCCAAACATCCCGGAGCGGCACTACACCATCGAACGACGACCACAAATCGTGGAAGGCCTGCGCATGGTGGAGCAGGAGCGATACTTCACCATATGTGCGCCCCGACAGACAGGTAAGAACACTTGCTTCCGGCAGTTAGCCGTGTATCTGCAGGATAGAGGATACGAAGTAGCGCAAATGAACTTTGAAAACTACCGAACAGCATCGGTAGAGGCATTCCTATACGAATGGGCAAAAAACCTGAAAGAAGCGTGGGGAATAGACCACAGCGACGTGCGTGAAATCCCCGTTAGTTTTAGCCGAATCTCTGAAGTCAAGGACAAAAAATGGGTGCTCATTGTGGACGAGGTAGAGGGAATTAACCCAGAATACTTCAGCGTCTTTTTGCACTCTATTCGCAATCTGTACCACTCGCGTCAGCGCCATGCCCTCAAAAGCGTCATCTTAGTGGGCGTGACCAACATCCTGGGCGTAGTGAGCAACAACGCCTCGCCGTTCAATATCGCCGATAATCTGGAATTGCCCTACTTCACGGAGGAAGAAGTATATGAGCTGTTGGGCCAGCACGAAACAGAGACAGGACAGCAGTTTGACAACGAGGTAAAACACACCTTATTCCGCATTACCGCCGGACAGCCCGGCTTGGTCAATGGCTTTGCTCGCCAATTGGTTACTCGATATGCGAACGTCCCTTGCCTGAACATGGAGCATTACCGGGTAGTGGAGGATTGGTACATACGCCTTTCGATTGACAAAAACTTTGAAAATATCCTCAACAAGGCGCGTGAGGAACGGGCATTTGTCGAGCGATTGCTGTTTACAGAGGATAAAATTCCGTTTAGAATAGATCAGCCTGCCATTAAGTTATTGCATACCAATGGCCTGATTAAAGACGACGGCGAAGGATATGTAACCTTTTGGGTTCCCTTTTATAAGAAACGACTGCACAACGCTTTTTATCCCTATTCCAATGGCGAAAAAGAAGGCATCTTGCGCCGTCTGGCTCTGAACGAGTTATTGGATGAGAAAGGTAAGTTACAGTTAGATAGCCTCATCGAAGGCTATAAAGCCTACGTCAAGCGACGCGGCTTCAACGCTTTTCGGGAGAAAGATGAAAAAGGACAGTACCTGTCCCTCAAAGAGAGTGCACTAGTGTACAGCTTCGAGACCTACATCCAGGCCTTCCTTCAGGCGGTGGGCGGTAAAAGCTATCGCGAGGCACACACCGGTCTGGGTCGCAGTGATTTGATTATCCATGTAAAAGGTGAGGAGTATCTTCTGGAAACAAAAATCTACTACTACGAACGCCAGTTTTTGGAGGGTAGGAAGCAGTTGGCCTACTATTGCCGCAGCCTGGGCCAGCGTGTGGGCGTGTATCTGGTTTTCTGCCCCAACAACATTCGCTATCCCGACAGTGTAAAAGAAGGCGTCGAGGTCATCGAAGGTGTGGAGGTGCGGACATACTTAGTGGAATACGACGAGGAAAAATGGTGAGGTTGAGGCGATGCCTCCTGCTACAATGTTGCTAAAAGAGCACCGGATTTAGCAAAGCTATTTTTCGCCACCCGAGCGGTCTTCTGCATTGGTTCTGGCGTCATCTTCCGGAAAAAATCCTCTATTCTATTTTATGCGCACACTTTTGTGGATGGGTCTGATGAGCCTGCTGTCGTTGACGGCCTTTTATCGCCCGCGCGAGCGAGCGGGCAGTGCTTCGCGGGTGTATGCGTTTAGATTGCCTCCTGGAGCGGATTTGAAGTCGTCGCTGCTGGCTTTTGCGCGTCAGCACGGGCTGCGTGCGGCGAGCGTGGTTACGTGCGTGGGCAGCCTTCAGCGCGCTCATCTGCGGTTTGCCGATCAGGAGGAGGGCGTCGTTCTGGAGGGCAAATACGAGATCGTCTCGTTGGTCGGCACGTTTCACGCCGAGGCCGGCGGGCATTTTCACCTGTCTATTTCCGATGGCCAGGGGCGCACCGTAGGCGGTCATCTGCTGGACGGGAACCTTATTTACACCACGGCAGAGATCACCCTGCTGGAGGCCACAGACTTAGAGTTTCGGCGCGAGCCGGACAGTCTGACAGGCTACCGGGAGCTGGCGATTTACCGGCGTTAGGCCGGCGGCGCCGGCTCACGCCCGCTGGCTGGCGATGCGGTTGGAGATTATGCCGAACAAGCAGGCTGTCCAGAAAGAGTAGGAAGAGTACACCAAGGCGGGTTTGACCATTTCCTGGTTTCCGAGCAACACGCTGGCGATGAGGAAAGCTAAGGTGGTGTTTTGCACGCCGCATTCAAAGGCGGCCGTCAGGCGCGAAGGGTGTGGCTGGCCCATCCAGCGCAGGAAGGAATAGCCAAAGAACAGGCTGGCAGCGTTTTGCACCAAAGCCACCGGGGTGATGGTCAGGAAGTCATTGAAGGTCAGCCCGGCGCCGCCGTGCTGTTCGCCAGCGAACATTTTGACCAAAAAGACGATGGCCAGCAAGATGAGCATCACATAGCGCGCCGGGCGGCTGACGCGCTGGGCGAAGTAGGGGTAATAGTGTCGGATGGCTACGCCCAGCGCTGCCGGCACGATGGTGATAAAAAACACCTGCCGCACGGTGTCCCAAAAGGGCAGATGGAGGTCGGTGCCGCGGCCCAGGAAAAAGAGCAGGGCAGCGTTGACCACTATGGGAATGGTGAACAGAGTCAGGAAGCTGTTGGTGGCCGTGAGCGAGAGGGAGAGCGCTACATTGCCGCGCCACAAATAGGTGAGGAAGCCCGACGTGGCGCCGCCCGGGCTGGCGCTCAGGATGAGGAAACCCACCTTGAGGGCTGGAGAAATGGGCGCCACTAGGTTGATGAGGAACGCCAGCACAGGCAAGCCCAGCATTTGGGCCGAAAGGGCGGAGAAATAGGCCTTAGGATAGCGCACGATACGCACAAAGTCATCCACCGTGAGCGTGAGGCCTACGCCAAACATGATCAGCGCCAATACGGCGCTCACGGCCATATCTACTATTTGCGTCGGGGCCAAAGAGAGCAAAAACATCTGCGATTTGTCGGCAAAGGTAGGAGGCGTTTTTTTATACCTCGCCCGAGGGTGGCGTTACTCTTCTTCGAACCACGTTGCTCCGTATTGCTCCACCAACAGGTTGTCGTAATAGTCTGCTTTTTCGAGCAAAAGTTGAAGGGCAGCCACGCCATTGTCTTCGGTGAGATAGTGCTCGAAAACGATAAGCGACAGGAAAATGTTCTGCTCGTGCACCGACAGGGTAAGCCATTGGAGGGTGTAGTTTTCGCGCAGCAGGTATTCGTAGAGCGGTTTAATGTTTTGCTGCGGCAGTCGGCACAGCAGGGCATCGGCGTGGATGATGCCGCTGGGTTCGTGGTAGTTGAGGCGTATTTTAGCGCTTCCGCGCATCATTTCCCAGGCGTGCGGGCCGCTGCGGCTGAGGTCGGCGTCGTATCCTAAGCGCCGGATGATGTTTTCTAAAAGGCGGGGCACGCCAGCAGGTTCGTATTCCTCCACCGAGGCGGGCAGCTGGACGCGCTGGCCGCAATGGCTGCAAAAATGGCCCTCAACGGTTTGCTCGTGCACGGCATTGAGGCAGGCCGGGCAACGGCAGACGTTGGTGGCGCCGGTCGCCCGAAACGCCTGCAGGGCTTCGTACAGAAACTGGACCGGCAGCGAAAAACCGATGTTGTCGCCGTCGCGTAAGACGAAGGTGTTCACCCCCAGCACGCGGCCCTCGCGGTCCACCAACGGCCCGCCCGAGTTGCCCGGGTTGAGGGCAGCATCAATGTGCAGGTACGGAATGCCGTTCATCACCTCGCGCGCGTTGGAGATGATGCCGTTTTTGACCGAAAACTTCAGCCCAAAGGGATGCCCGATGGCCGTAACGGCGTCGCGCTCGCGCACCGGAACATCCACGGCCAGCGCAACGGATGGCAACTCAGCCGCCTCCTTCGGGGCGCACAAAAAAGCCAGGTCGTATCGGGGGTCAATGTATTGCACCGCCGCCAGCTGCTTCGCAAAGCGCTTGCCGTCAATCACAGCGCGGCGCGCGCCCTCCACCACGTGGTGGTTGGTAACAATTACGTCCCATTCTTTCAGATAAAAACCCGTACCCGTGCCAAAAGGCGTGGCTATCTGGACGATGACATCCCGGTAGGTATCAATAAAGTCGGCCATAGTTTAGCGTTGCCGCGTCGTCAGGTCTAAGCGGCAGATCATTTCTAAGAACGTTTTGGCAAAGCGCGGCATCGAGGTAAAGTCCAGCAGCCGGGTTTCCGGTTTCAGGCGAGGAAACTCCGCCTGGTTGCGCGCTACAATGTCCTCCACGGCGGCCAGCACGGCCCGCCTATCCAATTGGCCATAGGCCCCGACAAACGTTTGGAGCCCCAGCGACCGGAAGAAATCGGTCTCCGTAACGCGCATAAACAGGCGGAACAACTCGTACACGGGCTTAGGCGGCACGTATTGAAACAACGTATGGGACACGATGTACTGCGGCACAGCCATTGCCAGCGTTTCATAGCCCTGCTCTAAGGGCCAGTCCATAGCGGGCTTCTCATTCTCGATTAGCTGAGTCAGGCGCTCAAACGGCAGCGGCATCGCCACGCCAAAAGCGCTCTCCGTTCGGTACAGCTCTGCCACCACCTGCTCGCGCGGGCGGTCGAGGACCTTCTGCAATTCGCGGCGCAGGGCCATCACCCTGAGGTGGATGTTCTGCCCTTCCTGGGCAAAATACATTCGCGACGCGCGCTCCAGCACGTCCATGATAAAACCTTCGGGGCGCGTCAGATAGTCGAGCCGATACACGACGGCCAGCAACAGGTACGCATATGCGCCCGGGTGCTGCTCCATCTTAGGGACGTTTTTGTCCATTAAATCAAACGCCGCCCGTATTTCCTTGCAAATAAAATGGTATTTGGCTTCTTTTTCTGCCGCCGGGAGTTCTATGCGCAACGCTTCCGCCGGGGTCAGGACGCTGAATTCGTCCAAGAGCAGGTCATCGTGCTTGTCGGCCCAAATGGCCAGTTCGCGCAGCGCGCTCACGACCTTAAGCGGCGAGGCATCGGTTGGCGCCGTCTCGAAGCAAAGCGTCAGGGCATTGTCGGGCGCCAGTGCAAAGCGGCAAAATTTCAGCTCGTAATTGTATTCCATAAGCCGTCGCATAAAGCCGACGCTCAAAGTATCGGCCTGGGCCAGGCGGCTTTCGGCACGCACGCGCTCGGGCGTAGCACAGCCGCTGATCCGCTGAGAGCCTTGCCGGATTTGAAAGTGCAGCGTTCCGTCTTTTTCCTCCCACGTTACGCTCGACCGACCGCCGTTGGACAGGTATTCCATTATCGAACGGCAGGCGTCCAGATACGCGCCCTTCTCGTGGGCCTTCAGGGCCCGCTCCCAGTGGGCGACCTGTTCCTTCGATTTGAAAGCGTCTGTATAGCGCCCTAAAGTCAGCTCAGGTGGGTCTTGTATTTTCTCAGGGCCAAAAAGATGTTTTAAGAAGCGCACACAAGTTGCCGTTTTGCAGTGAAGGATAGCGGCAAAAGTAGCATGTTTGCCCGAGAAAATTTTTCTATGTGAAAACCTTCCGCACCGTCTTGCCGCCGTCGAAAGCGCCTTTTTCGCTGACGCACGCCGACCGCATCGTCGTAATCGGCTCCTGCTTTTCCGAGCACATCGGCGAACGCCTCCGGGCGCACAAGTTCTCTGTGCTCGTCAATCCCAGTGGCATCCTGTACAATCCGATTTCCATCGCTCGCCTGCTGGAGCGCCTGCTCGAAGGCGAGCCCGACATCTCCGAAGCCATCTTCCAACACCAGGGCCTGTGGCACAGCTGGGAACACCACGGGCGCTTCTCACACCCAGAGCGCGAGACCTTCGAGCACCAACTGCGCGCCACACACCAACGGGCCGCCGCCTTTGCTGCTTCGGCCCAGCGCCTGCTCCTGACGCTGGGCACAGCGCACGTTTTTGCCCTGCGCCAAAGCGGACGCATCGTGGCCAATAACCACAAAGCGCCGGCAGCGTGGTTCGACGAACGCCGCCTCTCCGTAGCGGAAACCGTCAGCGCCCTCGCCACGGCGTTGGAGCGATGGAAAAATGCCCGGCCAGACCTCAATGTCGTCCTCACCGTCAGCCCTGTGCGCCACTTGCGCAACGGCTTAGTGGAAAACCAGCGCAGCAAAGCCGTCCTCCTGCTCGCCTGCGAACAACTGTGCGCCCAATACCCGTTCGTCCACTACTTCCCGGCCTACGAACTCATGCTCGACGACCTGCGCGACTACCGCTTCTACGCCGCCGACATGACTCACCCCTCCGACGTGGCCGTGGACTACATCTGGGAACACTTCAGCCAGACCTTCTTCCCTCCGCAAACCGCGCAACTCGTCGCCGACATCGCCCGCATCCGCGCCGCCGCAGCACACCGGCCTTTCCACCCCGACACGCCCGAACACCGCGCCTTCGCCCAACAACAGTACAACGCCATCCAGCAATTGCTCCAACAACACCCAACGCTGGACTTCTCGGAAGAACTAACGCACTTCAGCGCCCTCCTATAAGCCAAGACGACCAGTACCCGCCAAACTTGTTTGGCCCAGTAACCGCCGAACTTGTTCGGCCCAGTAACCGCCAAACTTGTTCGGCCCAGTAACCGCCAAACTTGTTCGGCCCAGCAACCGCCAAACTTGTTTGGCCCAGTAACCGCCAAACTTGTTTGGCCCAGTAACCGCCGAACTTGTTCGGCCCAGCAACCGCCAAACTTGTTCGGCCCAGTAACCGCCGAACTTGTTCGGCCCAGTAACCGCCGAACTTGTTCGGCCCAGTAACCGCCAAACTTGTTTGGCTGGGTGTCGGCCTCCCCACCTAACCGCAGAAAACGCAAAGAACCGCAGAGGGAAAAGTCGCCTGAGACCTGCCAAATAGCGGAAACTGGAGTTTCCGGTTACAGGCCGCCCAGATGTGATGCCTTTCAGCGTGATAGATGAAAAGATAGGGAGGAGGCACGCCAGACCCTCCGGTAAACTAAAGGGTTACAGGATGGTAGATGAACAGGATGGAAGTTCCAGGCGGAAGGCGGCACGTTCCATAAAGACGACGCCTCAAGTCATTTGCTCTGCGTTTCTCTGCGTCCTCTGTGGTGTTTAATTTTTTAACCGCCGAGAGCACAGAGGGCCGCCGAGAGACGCGCTTGCCCGCAGGCAGAAGTGTGCCTGCTCGGAAACGCATTTACCCTCCTGTTTTCTGTCCGATTTAGGGGGGAATGCCTGGTCTTCGCGAGCTCTTTCTGTATGGGCACACGCTCAGAACAGCGACATTTGCTCACCTGCTGAGGGCGCTTGCGGCGGTTTTGAGGGCGGCTCCAGCGCGGCTAAGCGCTGGGCGACTTCCTCCGTTGAGCCGAAGGGCTGGCCTCCACGTTCGATGAGGGCGGCATTTCCGGGGACGGGCGAGGCCAGGCGGTCGGGGTGTAGCACCCACAGCGGGAGGCCCAGTTCTAAGGCGGAAGCGCCGGCGTTGAAAGTGCCGCTCATGCGGCCTTCGGCGTCTTTTTCTGGGCCGGCTTTTACCACGACGAGCGCCCACGATAGCGCGCAGATGAGGCGGTTGCGCGTCATGGCGTTGGCGCCGCTGAATTTTTCCCAGGGAGCAAACTGGGAGACGAACAGGGCATTGCGCTCCCAGCGCTGTTCCTGCAGGACGTCTTTGAGCGAGAGGTGGTTCAGCCCAAAGCTGAGCACGCAGGTAGTGGTGCCGTCGGCCTGCAGGGCGCCCAAATGGGCGGCGGTGTCCACGCCTTTGGCATAGCCCGACACAACGTTGAAGCCACTGGCGGCAGCGGCCTGAGCAACGGCGCGCGCAATGGCCAGCTCCGCCTCCGCCACATCGCGCGCACCGGCGATGGCTAAGCCGGGCTGTTGCAGCAATCCCAGCGGCCCTTTGGCATAGAGCAGCGGCGGCGCCTCGTCGCCTAAGCGTTGGCGCACTAAAGGAGGATAGCGCGGGTCATCTAAGCCGATGAGGGCAACGCCCTGATCTACAAGCGCTTCGTACTCCGCCCACAGTTGCTCCTCGCGCCCAGCATCCAAGAGGTTAGCAAAGCGCGCTCGCGAGAGCTTCCCCTGGCCAATGGCCGGAAAGCGACGCTGCAACTCCGCCTCTTCCTGCACAAAGAGATCGGACAGCGTCAGCCCCTGCTGCAGCATGTGCTCCAGCAGGTAGTGGACGCTTTTGGCCCCAAAGCCAGGGGCGCATACCAACCGATACCACAGAAAGCCGTTGTCGTTCATCGCTTTGAGCGCGTTTTTGTGAGCGTCAGGACGTACACCTGGGCCGCCCTGCCGCGCTGAAGAACCATCTCACACACGGCGCGGAGCGTTTCGCCCGAGCGGTAAAGGTCGTCAAAAATCAACACCCGCAAGCCGTGAAGCGCGTGTGGGGCCATGTAAAAGGCGCCCTCCAACAGGGCGCGCCGCCGGTCGGCATCCTCAATTTCTTTGAGTTGCGACGTGGGTCGCACCTTTCGCAATACCTGCAAAGCCACCGGCACGCCAGTGATTGCTCCAATCTTGCATGCCAGCTCTTCCACCGGCTGAAATGGCCGGCTCGTGTCGGAGGGCGGCACGGGGAGGATCAGGTCTATGCGCCAGTTGGGCAGGCGTTTTTTCAAAAAATCAGCTGCCGTATCTGCCAGCGCAGGGAGGTATTCGCGGTTCAGCTCGTATTTGTAGTGGTAGAGCGCTTCGCCCACAGGCGTGCGCTCCGTCAGCCAGCCAGCAGTGAAGGTATGGCGGCTCGACGACGTATGCAGGTCTAAAGCCCAGCCTTCCGTCCAGCAGCCCTGGAGGCATTGCGGATGTATTTCCATAGGGGGATCGCCGTTTGGGTGACACCTGAATTTACCGGCAATAATGCGGATTTTTGACGAGAGATACAAACATGCTGTCCCTATCGGTATGGAAATGCCTCCGCGCGCCGCGCCTGCAATAACAAGTCAGGCGATGGGTTATCTGTACTTTAGTTGAAATACAGTCAATGGGCGTCTTTCTGCATGGCTGAAGGTACTGATATGGCGTTTCGGGGACGGGTTGGTGGCGCGTTACAACGGGATAGCCTCTAATTGCCGCCAGCTCAGCACCCGCGCGATACTGCGCTGTTGAGACTCATCGCCGCCGTACACTAAGAAACTATCTTCAGGTCGGGCGCCCGATAGTGCCTGGAAATAGCGCAGGCTGGCCAGAAAATGAGCGCTCATCGTCCGGGCTGCTTTGATTTCTATGGGGTAAAGTCGTCCGCCTTTATCCAGTAGCAAGTCAATTTCGTGGTTGCCGGCGGCGTTCCAGAAGTAGCTGCCCGGGTAGAGGTGGCGATTGAGGTGGTTTTTCAATAGCTCGTTGATGATGAAATTTTCGAACAGAGCTCCTTTGGCAAAGTGCCGGTTCAGATCGTCTTTGCTGCGCAGGTTCAGCAGCGCACAGGCCAGCCCTGTGTCGTAGAAGTAGAGTTTGGGCGTTTTGACAATGCGTTTGTTGTAGTTGCGGTGATACGGCCGCAGTAAGTGGACGATGAAACTGGTTTGCAACACGCTCAACCACTTCTGCACGGTCGTATGCGACACGCCAATAAGACTGCCCATGTCGCTCAGGTTGACCAATTGCCCAATGCGGCCGGCGCAAATTTCGAGAAACTGACGAAACGCGCCCAGGTTCTCGACGTTGATCAACTGACGCAGGTCTCGCTCCACGTACGTCTGGATGTAATCGAGCAGCCATTCTGTCGGGTTCAGGTCGAGGTCGTAGATACGCGGATAAAACCCTTTCAGCAGGTAGTCTTCGTAGTCGGGCAGCGCGAAGGCGGTGCTCCTGATTTCCTCCAACGAAAAAGGCAGCAAGTTGAAAATGGCCACCCGGCCGGCTAAGCTCTGCGAGACGCTTTCCATCAGCAGCAGGTTTTGCGAGCCTGACAAGATGAACTGCCCCGGAACCTTAGCCTCATCAACAGCCACCTGGATGTAGGAAAGTAAATCCGGCGCCCGCTGAATTTCATCCAAAATAACCCGCTCGCCCAGACCTTGCAAGAAGCCCTCAGGGTCTTCTTCCGCAAACCTACGCGCAGAAATCGCCTCTAAATTGACGTATGTATGGGCAGGGAAGACCTGCCTTACCAACGTGGATTTGCCGCTTTGCCGAGGGCCGGTTATCGCTACGACGGGCATTTTTTGGGCCGCCGCAGCGATTTTTAGGCCAAGTATACGCTCTATCATTTTTTGCAAATTGAAAGTCTAACTTTCTATCTGCAAAGATACGGCAATTTGGAATGTTGGCTCGCCGGCATTGTATCGCACGTTGGAGCAACGGTATTGAAAGAACTATCCGAAAGGGAAGTATGGGCTGCCGGAAACTGGAGTTTCCGGGTACGGATTGCTGGGCATTTGCGCTACCTTTGTTTCATGCGTATTTATCGCCTTTCGCATCTGACCCGCCGGATAGGGACGCCGGAGCGGCCAGTGCCTATTGCGTTGAACAGTTCAAAGAGCCTCAGCAATCGGGCGCTCATTGTCAACGCTTTATGTGGCCTTCCTGACCCAGCGGAGGGCTTAGATAACCTGTCTGCTGCTGCCGATACGCGCACGCTGCTGCGCCTGCTGCGCGAGCGGCCCGAGGTGTATGACGCTGGCGATGGGGGCACGACGTTTCGCTTCTTGACGGCCTACCTGGCGCTGCAAGAGGGTTGCCACGAGCTGACCGGCTCGGCGCGCATGCAGGAGCGTCCGATTGGGCCTTTGGTGGAGGCGCTGCGGCAACTGGGCGTTTCAATAGAATACCTGAAGCGGGAAGGCTATCCGCCGCTGCGCATCTGCGGCCCAGCGCCCTCCGGAGGGACAGAACGCGCCCGCGTGCGGATAGATGCCCGCGTGAGCAGCCAGTTCATCTCGGCGCTGATGCTCATCGGCCCTTGTCTGCCGCGGGGGCTGGAAATAGCACTGAACGGGCCGCCCGTCTCAACGTCGTACCTCGAGATGACGCAGGCAGTGATGCGGTACTTTGGCGCAGCGGCGTTCCGGCGGGGTGAAAAGATCCTCGTGGAGCCCTCTCCTTACCGCCCGCGGCTTTTGCGCATCGAGGCCGACTGGTCGGCAGCCTCGTACTGGTATTCCATCGCTGCGCTGGCCGAGTCGGCGCACCTGCTGCTGGAAGGGCTGACCGACGACAGCTGGCAGGGCGACCGCATCGCAGCTCGATGGGCGATGCCGTTTGGCGTGCAAACTGCCTTTGAAACGCCGGACGGACGCCCCTGTGCCCGCCTGCGCGCCGCAAAGTCCGACGGGCCGGATGAGGACTTGCTGCATTTCGACGGCAACGATCACCCCGACCTGGCCCAAACCTTTGCCGTCCTGTGCGCTGCCTGCGGCCAGAAGGCGGCCTTTAGTGGGCTCCAAACGCTTCCGCTGAAAGAGACCGACCGCTGTGCAGCGCTTCGGAGCGAGCTGGCTAAGGTAAACGCCTCTTTTGAGCCGTCGCCTCAGGATCCGAACACTTACTTAGTGCATGGCTTTGCCAGATGGGACGCACCTGTGCGCTTTGCTACCTATGGCGACCATCGTATGGCTATGGCGTTTGCGCCTTTGGCCTTGCTAAGGCCTATTGAAATCGAAAATCCGGAGGTAGTAAACAAATCGTACCCTCAATTTTGGGAGCACCTGCAGCAAGCAGGTTTCATCATCGAAGAACACACCGAATGAGTACCGTCATCCGCGCCCACGGCAAATTGCTCCTCACCGGCGAATACGCCGTGCTCGATGGAGCCGAAGCGCTGGCCCTGCCCGTTCGCTACGGCCAGACGCTGCACGCCCAACCCTCCGACACGCCTGCCACCCTGCGCTGGACGAGCGTGGACGCACACGGAACGCCCTGGTTCGAGGCTGCCTTTAGCCTGCCGACCCTCAGCATCGAGAGCACATCCGACCCCAAAACCGCAGAGCGCCTGCGCGACCTCCTGCTCGCCTGCCGCCGCCAGCGGGCCGACTTCTTAGCCGACCTGGAGGGATGGAACGTGCGCATAGAGGCCGATTACCCGCTCCACTGGGGCTTAGGCAGCAGCAGCACGCTGGTGGCCGCCTTAGCTCGCTGGGCAGCAGTAGACCCGTATGCCGTTCTGTTCGAGACCCTGGGCGGCTCGGGCTACGACATCGCCTGCGCCTTTGCGACAGGGCCTATCTTCTATCAGTTGGAGGCCCACCAAACCCCGCACGTGGAGGCAGCGCCGTTCGACCCGCCATTTGCCGACCACCTGTTTTTTGTTTTTTTAGAAAGAAAACAGGACAGCCACGCCGAAATACGCCGCTTCCGCCAGAGCAAGGCCACTCCGCCCGCCGACTGGCTGAATGCCATCTCTGCCTTAGCGCGCCAATGCGCTGCTGCTCAAACGCTGGAGGACTTTGCTCAACGCCTGCGCGAGCACGAGCAATTGCTGGCCCCCGCCCTGGCCCGCACGCCCGTGCAGGAGGCCCTATTTGAAGACTTCCCTGGCGTCGTCAAAAGCCTCGGCGCCTGGGGCGGCGACTTTGTGCTGGCCGCCAGCCCGCTCGCGGCCTGGCAGACGCAGCAATACTTTGCCGAAAAAGGCTTTCCTACCTGCATTCCTTTTCGGGATATGGCCCTTTAGACCAGCCCGGAAAAGGCGCCCGGCGAGCATTCACACACCCACAGATGGCTTTCGTACGCCCACAGGCAGTTTTCACACATTTGCGCTTGTACTTTCTTGCGCTAATACCTTAAATTGCGCGCGACCTTTTGGTCTTCGAGCATTCTTCACCAAAAAAGTTGTCGCCATGAGAAAGGTTACCTTATTGATCGCCTGTTTTGCGCTGCTGTGGGTGGCGTGTAAGAAGGAGGAGTCCACAGTAGCTGTGGTTCCGGATGAAACAGATCCAGGCCTTCTGGCTGTGAAGCGCACGCTGGTGCACTTAGACTACAACTATGCGCCCAACCTTCCGAACTACCTGATAACGGCTGGGCTGCAGCCGGTTGCCATTGACAACGCCAAGGCTGCGCTGGGGCGAGTGTTGTTTTATGACAAATCCCTGTCGCGGGATGGGCGCATTTCTTGCGCTTCGTGCCACGAACCAACGCGCGCGTTTTCCGATCTGATGGGCTTTAGCATGGGCGTGGGCAATCAGCGCTTAGAGCGGCAGTCCATGCCCTTAGCCAATACGGCCAATTTCGCAGCGCATTACCGCGCGTTAGATGCGAACGGCGCTCCGCCCTTGTTGTGGGATAGCCGGACGACGTCTATTGCAGAGGTATCGCGTTTTGCCATCACCAACCCGCACGAGATGGGCATGACGCTGTCGGAATGGATGGAACGCATCCGCGCCAAAGACTACTATGCGTACTTGTGGAAGAAGGCATTCGGACACAGCACGCCTACCGAGGCAGAAGCCCTGCAGGCGCTCGGGGAGTTCGTAGGCGCCATCAGCGCTGCCGGATCGCCCTTTGACGCCGCCATGGAGCGCCATGCTGGCAATCCGCAATTTACCGTAACGGTGGACTCTATTCGCGTGTTTTACTACGGGCCCATTGTCATTCCCACTACCCGGGTTGTGCCACCAGCGGGTTTCACGCTTTCTGAATTTCGAGGCATGCGGCTGTTCACCAACCACTGCTCTTCCTGCCACTCGCCCATCAGGCCCTTCCAAACCGTCTTCGAGGCCTGCAACGGCCTGAGCACAGAATACAAGGATCAGGGCAAGGGTCTGCGGACAGGTAAGGCGCAGGACAACGGCGTCTTCAAAGCCGCCTCGCTGCGCAACGTGATGCTCACGCCTCCGTTCATGCACGACGGGCGGTTCAAGACGCTGCGAGAGGTCATTGACTTCTACAGCACGGGCATTCAACCGCACCCCAACCTGCACCCGCTGCTGCGCAATGCCGACGGCTCGCCCAAGCGGTTCAACTTCTCGGATCAGGACAAGGAAGACCTGGTCAGCTTTCTGAAAATGCTCACAGACTTCCGCCCCGGCGGCGATGTGCGTTTCTCGGATCCCTTCCGGCGTTAATGCCGTGTTGAGGATACAACACTGCAAGCCCGGGTTTGCTTACGAGGCGGCCCGGGCTTGTTTGTTGAGCAGGCCCTCCGCATTTTTTCTTTCACACATTCGCAGGCGGCTTTCACCCAACCGGGGGCAGCCTTCGCTCATTCGACCTTGATAGCAAAGACGAGGGTGGCGTGCTTTGTGTTCAGGCATTTCATACCTTCTTTTATTTCATAAAAAAGACAACCGTTATGAAAAAGATTACGCTACCGTTGCTTTTCTTAGTGCTGCTGGCTGCGGCGTGTAAGAAAGAGGGCCCTGTCGCAGTGCAAGAGGAGTCTGCAGACGTCCTCGAAACGCGGATGCTTGAGCGGGCCTTCCACCCATTGGACTACGACTACTCGACTGTGCTTCCCAATTACCTGAGGGCAACAGGGCTTCAACCCGTCTCCATTGACAACGCTGTGGCGGCCCTGGGGCGGGTACTGTTTTATGACAAGTCCCTATCGCGAGATGGCAGCATGGCATGTGCCTCCTGTCACGACCAGAAGCGGGCTTTTGCGGATGCGAAAGGTTTCAGCCTGGGGGCGAGCGGGCAGCGCATAGAGCGCCAATCGCTGCCTTTGGGGAATACGGCCAGCTTTGCTGCGCACTATCGCTCGTTAAACGCCCACGGCGCCCCATCCCTCTTTTGGGACGGACGCACCACATCGGCAGACGAAGTTGCGCGCATGGCTATTACCAGCCCGCGCGAGATGAACATGACGCTGTCCGAAGTTGTGGAGCGCATCCGTACCAAAGACTATTATCGGGCGTTATGGCGCAAAGCGTTTGGCCACCCGGAGCCTAAGGAGTCGGAAATGCTCCAGGCCCTGTCGGAGTTTGTGCGGGCCATAGGGAGCACGCGCTCACCGTTTGACATAGCCATGGAAATGAACGCCGGAGACCCGCACTCTAAGGCGAGCGAGGACACGGTTCGCACGATTTACTGCGGACGCGACACTACGATTGTCGTCATCACTCCACCGGCGGGCTTCTCGGTCTCCGAATTCCGCGGGCTGCGCCTTTTCGGCCGCCACTGCTCGTCCTGCCATTCGGCCATACGGCCTTTTCAAGAGGTATTTGAGGCCTGCAATGGTTTATCTATGGAATATAAGGACCAGGGTAAGGGCAAAGTAACCGGAAACCCTAAAGACAATGGCGTATTCAAATCCGTATCGCTGCGCAACGTTGCCAGGACAGCGCCGTACATGCACGACGGGCGCTTCAAAACGCTGGGCGAGGTCATAGACTTTTACAGCACAGGCATTCAGCCGCACCCCAACCTCCACCCTTTGCTGCGCAACGCTGCAGGCGGCCCCAGACACTTCAACTTTTCGCCACAGGACAAACGGGATCTGGTTGATTTCTTAGAAATGCTCACAGACGACCAGCTGATCACCGACGCGCGCTTCTCCAGTCCGTTCAAGCAATAAAAAGTCGCCCACAAAAGGCATCAAGACCACCGTCTTCGGCGCGATAGCGCTGTCGGCATCGGCCCGGCAGCGCTATCGCATCATCGAACACCGCAGATAAACTCCAAATGGACACGAAGCGCAAACCCGAGGCGCCGGAAACCACCCACGCGCCGCCCATTTTTCATTTTTCATTTTTCCTCTCCCCGTTCTCCCCATTCGAGGTCGGCCTATCTTTGCGCGCCATTTTTTCGCATTGATAAAAGACGAACGACACACATGGGACGCGCGTTTGAATTCCGCAAGGAACGAAAGTTTAAGCGTTGGGCCAACATGGCCAAGACCTTCACGCGCATTGGGCGCGAGATTTCGATTGCTGTCAAAGCCGGCGGGCCAAATCCAGATTATAATCCCCGCCTGCGTGTGGCCATCCAGAACGCCAAACAGGCTAACATGCCCAAGGCCAACGTGGAAAACGCCATCAAAAAGGCCAGCGGCAAAGACGCCGAAAACTACCAGGAAATCTTGTACGAAGGGTATGGGCCTCACGGCATTGCCGTGCTCGTAGAAACTGCCACCGACAACCCTACGCGCACGGTGGCCAACATACGCCTGCACTTCGACCGCTGCGGCGGAGCGCTGGGCGTGTCGGGCAGCGTCAGCTATCTTTTCAACCGCAAGGCCGTCTTTAAAGTCAAAAACGAGGGCCAAAACTGGGAAGAACTCGAACTCGAACTGATTGATGCCGGCCTGGAAGACGTCAAATACGACGAAGACGAGGTTGTCCTTTATGCCGATTTCACCGACTTTGGCAAGATGCAAAAAGCGCTGGAAGACCGCGGCATCGAACCCACCAACTCCCAGCTGGAGTGGATACCGACCGTAACCAAAAAACTCTCAGACGAAGAGGCCGAACAGGTCATTAAACTCATTGACCGCTTAGAAGAAGACGACGACGTGCTCAACGTGTTCCATTCGATGGATATGTCGGAGTGAGCGGGGCCTTTTTTCAAAAACTGATGTTGAGCACTCATGAGAGGCCGCGCTCTGGCGAGGCTTCCCGCATTCACTGAGGTTTCTATTTTTTAACTGCAGCGGAACGCAAAGAGAAGCGCTTTTCGTTGCTCATAATTCATTTCTTGACATTTTTGGGAAACAATTTTGCTGAGAAAAGGCTCGTCGTCCATTATCTTTACACGTGAAAAATGCTACCCCCTAAAACTGTTAACAACTTCTAAACTGTCAAATTTGCACCACTTTGAGCAAAAAAAATGCTATTGACAATGAATACGTTACAAACACTTCGGTAGGAGTACCATCCATTTTCAGGCAGGATTGCGACACAAGACAAAAAATAATTAACACTGACATTTCTGTAGGAGTACCATCCATTTTCAGGCAGGATTGGGGGCGAGGAGTCGCGAGCAATTGCGAGCAACGGTGCTATCTCTTTGTTGGGTGAGGATGAGCATTTGGCGCCTTTGCCGGGTTAGGTTATTCCCGGTCGGCGCTCTTTTATCTATGGAGAAAGAGCCAGCCTTCTGCCTGTTTGCAGTGGAGGCAAAAGGTGCTTTTATGGTTGCGGGCAGGTGAATAAGTGACTACGGGGCGCGACCATCGCCGGTTTTTATCGGCCGGGCGGAGTCCACACTCGTTTGAGGACGTTCTGGTCGAGCCATTCGGCGGCAGCTTTGTCGAGCCAATTTAAGTGTAGGGTTTCTTCGACGACGTCCTTAGCGAACCGACGCAGTTCGTCTTGTTCGAAGGGAGAGAGATGGCTGAAGATTTCCTCTTTGGTGCGCAGGTGTTCTGGACGGTCGGGACACCTGGGTTCGTTTTGAGAAAGTCCTTTGATGTAGAAAGCGCGGGAAAGATAAGTGAGGGCATTTGCGCGGTGTTTATCATGCGGAGTGAATTCGAACTGACCCTGCGTCAGGAGATCATGAATCCACTCGAGATGCAGGTCGAGCACGAGGAGGGCGCCCAGCGTGACAAAGCGACCGATTAATCGGTCGAGAAAGCGCGTCAGGGTGATTTCTTCGTTCAAGCCATTAAACCTCGCTTGATACGGGCGAACGACCTGGTATCGAGATATTTCTTTTATACAGCGTTCTTTTTGTTCCCGATATTCCGTTCGGTGTAGTCTTCGGTACAAGAGGTGACAGCTGCATAATCTCCCCAGAAGCGTGAGGAGTTCATGCGCCTTGCGAAACTCCGAATGAAAGCGCTCAACGAATTGATGTGGTTTTTCGTGGAAGTTGAAAAAGGTGCAGTAAACTTCCTCGAGACCGTACTCAGGGTGCCCTCCGTTTTCGCTGCCAGCCCCCCACCGATTCCCGGAGACGCCTTTGGGTAAATAGTACTCTAAGATGTATTGAGGCGCCTGTTCGACGGGTACGAATGGGTATCTATCGCCAATGATGTTCCGTTCATCATAGAAAGTACCTAAGGCATGGTGCTCGAGCATTAGAGAGTCTAAGGTGGAGTGGACAAGGAGGTATTCGGTATTAGGCAATGGACGCAGGCGATGACAGTTGTAGGTAGCGGGGGGTAAAAATCGTTGAACTAAGCCGCCCTGCAGGTCGCCCTGATGAACATAGCCAAGGAGGCCAAAATTGAGATAGCGACGGAGCAGCGTCTCTCCCAAGCTATTAAAATGCTCTCGAAAGATCACATTCCTGCCGATGCGTCTGATCAAGTCGTTTAATTCGGCCTCATCAAAGTAGGGGATAATCTCCTCTCGATATTGAGCAAAGATTTCTCCGCCAATTTTGTTGACGACCTGACGGAGCAGGAGAAAACGTTGCTCCTCAGTAGCCTCTTTGTAATGCGTTGCGCTGACGAGGTCCTCTATTTTCTGACCCATCAACACAATTTCTCTGGGGCGTCCGTAGGTATGGCGGTAAATAAAATCAAGCACTTTTTCGCGTCTGGGTTCGCCATTGGGCATCTTAGCGAATCGGTGTGGGATCTCCGTGAAGCCAATGAATCGCTCAACGGGGTTGGAAGCATTCAATTTAGGCATTTTCTGGGGGGGCGTGAGGTAAATGTTTTTGATGAATATTTCCTGCACTTCCTCTTTGGTGTACTCCAGCACAGCAATATATCGCCGATAGTTGAGTGCCATTGGGTCCTGAAATGCCTCCCAGGCTTCTCGACGGATAGTTCCGTAGATTTTGATGTGGGCGTTCAGGCGGCTAAGGGTGTACACTGCCTTGACCAAACCCATCTGCGCATTTACCCAAACATCTGTTACGGGCTGATAATCTTGGGAGGGCTCTTTGGGAAAGTTGCTGAGGAGTTCATGAAGCGCCTGATCTACGTCATCAATAAACAAAATGACGGCGCTTTGCACCTCATTGCGCCGACCTTGAAATTCTAAAAGGGCATCTCGATACTCGCGTACTCGGTTTCGGTGATTGAGCAAACAGCTGATAGCGATAGAAACGTCGGTATTTGAGTCTAAGGGTAAAATTCTCTCGATGGGCTTGGGCAGGGTAAGCCCGAATAGCCGAAAAACCACGGTATAGAAAGACAGTTCCCACAATTCGCTCCATTGCTGCACCGTCCGGAAACGATCCAAATCTTTGTAGGAAAGATATTGTGCTGGTAGGCGCAGGTTTTCGGTGAGTTCCGTTTGGCTGACGTTAAATTTGACAGAATGGCCGAAGCGCCGATGGTAAAGCAGGCTTTTATAGCGCAAAAAGAGCGTTTTTCCCAATCCTTTCGCACCGGAAAGGAAGAAGATGTACTCATCTTCGAGAAAGTTTCGGATGGGGGCGTTGATTAGTAGATGGTCTTCGGAGAAATTGTCGTCGAAGGCGCGGAACAGTTCTAAGTTCCAGGGTTTTTGTTTAGACATAGTATATCTTAAATGCTTCTGGCGGCAAAAGTAGAAAAGAGTTGGCCAATCGGAATTTTTAGTTATTTTTATTTGGCACAGCTTTCGTGCGCCTCCCAGAGCGTCTAACGGGCGCCAATCTGGGTACGCTCGTCAAGGCGTTGGCCGCTGCCATGGGGGAATGTGTCGTGTCTTTCCACCGCTTTAGCGAGTCTTTTGCAGCGCTTTTCAGGGCTTTGAGACCGCCTATCAAGCGCTTTTAAAAGTCCGCTCTGAGATGTATTAAAGATTTGATAATCAGTTGCTAACACTCGTTACTTTGTGGCAAAATTCTACAGTTAGTCATTGCTAAACAGATTTCATAAACCTACTAAATTTTTTAGTTATGGAACTCTGGCCTTTCATCAACTTCGAGCGCTTGAAGCCATGGGAGAGGATTGTAATCGAGCGCGACCTATTCACGGGCAGGCTGATGATACGGAAGGAGCCCAGGATGGAGAACTTAGACGGCTGCCTTTCCTGGGTGATCTTTCTGATTTTGCTTGCCCTGGCGTTTGCCTACTTCTACCTGTAGGCGTTTTGCCTTCCGATGAGGCGCGAACTCCCGGCGAGGGAGGAAGCCTGAGTTGCTTCCGCTTACCTCAAGCGCTTTGGATGCGATGCTATCGAAAACTTGTAATATCGTTATGGCTATCGCTTTTAACCAAAGGGCTTCCTTCTCGCAAGCGAGCCTGCATCGTTTCCAGAAGGCGCTGTGTCGCCCTGCCGAACTGGCGTCTCTACTCAAGGCGGACCGGATTTTCTTGGAACGCCTGGTTCAGCATCCGCAGTACCGCACGTTTCAAGTACCCAAAAAAGACGGCTCGTTCCAGCTGATTGAAGACCCAAAGCCAGCATTGAAGCAAGTACAGCGCACGCTCAATCAGTATCTGCAGGTCTTCTACTACTTAGAGCGGCCGCATGCGAGCTACGGCTTTGTCATTCAGCCGCATTCGGACGAGGACGGGTGAGATGGTCCCAAAAATCCGGACACAAAGTTAAGTTAGAAAAGATGTTTTTGCTCAAATTCCATTGGACTCAAGTACCCGAGCGCCGAATGTCTCCGTTTACGGTTGTAATAGGCCTCGATATAGGGGAAAAGTTCTGTCTGAGCGTCTTCCAGGGTTTGAAAAATACCGCCCTGAAGCATTTCCGCCTTCAAGCGGCTGAAGAAGGACTCAGCTACGGCATTGTCATAGGCATCGGCCTTACGGCACATGCTTTGCTCAAAATGGTGCCTTTTGAGTAGCCCTCTAAACGCTCTGGAGGCGTACTGGCTGCCTCGATCGGTGTGCAGGATAAGGCCCTGTGGTGGGCGTCGAACATCTATTGCTTTTTGCAAGGCACGCCCCACCAATTCAGCGCGCATGTTTTCGGCCAGATGCCATCCTACTACCGTACGCGAATAAAGGTCAATCCAAGTAGCCAAGTATAACCATTTGCCGCCTTGCAGCGGAAGGTATGTGATATCGCCCACCCATACTTGATTAACTCGCGTGATGGCTATATCTCG
>JANWVR010000055.1 GCA_025056735.1 Saprospiraceae bacterium | reverse complement strand
TTGCTCACGCCGGTCAGGAAGACTAATTCCAGCAGGTGGTCTAATTCTTTCAGTATGCTGTAAAAACCTTTGAGCAATTCACGATTTTCCTGGGCCTGAGGCAGGTCCTTGCCCAGATAGTGAATGATGGGCGCGTCGTATTCGTCAATGAGGACAACAACTTTTTTCTCAGGTCCTATCTGTCGGATGATTTCTCGGAATTGGTCTCGGGCTGTTTCTTGTGTCACAGGCACATGAAGGTCCAGGCTCAACTCTTCCACACGTTTAAACAGTGCCTTTTCTAAGCCCAACTGCTCGAAGTTGACATCCTTGAATGACAATCGAAGAACCGGACGCTTCCGGTTCCAGTCCCACTTATCTTCTATCCACAAACCCTCGAACAACTCCCGGCTGCCTGAGTACAACTCCTGCAGCGTGGACACTGTCAGCGACTTGCCAAAACGACGCGGACGCGAAAGGAAGAATGCACCCGGATTCTGGCACAACTGATAGATATATTGCGTCTTATCCACGTACTTGAAGCCGTTCTCTCGGATTTTCCGAAAGTCCTGCAGCCCAATGGGAAGTTTTGGAAGTGCCATGGCGCCCTGATTTGTGGACAAAGGTAGGGATAGGTTATGTGGCAGACAATTGCGCCAAGAGCGCTGTGCGGGTGTCGCGAGGGTAAACGACGCGCAGGCGCCCGCCCGTCAGCACCATTACATTAAGTAGATGAGGCATGCTGAGGGTTGGAGCGAACTGCCAACGTGGGTGTTGGTATGGCTGTTTGGAGGTGTCGTTTAATGGCGCCCTGTCCTATCGGCGACGACGTTTCTGTTTGTACCTTTGCCGCCCTTACTGGCTATAAGCATGGCAATCAACACAGAACCTGTTCGCGACGAGGAAAAAGAGTCGCTTAATTTTTTGGAAGAAATTATTGAGGAAGACCTTCGAACCGGGCGCCATACTAGCATCCGGACGCGGTTTCCGCCCGAACCCAACGGCTACCTTCACATCGGACACGCCAAAAGCATCTGCCTCAATTTTGGCCTGGCCCAGAAATATGGCGGCTCGTGCAACCTACGCTACGACGATACCAACCCTACCAGCGAAGAGCAGGAGTATGTGGACAGCATTTTGGCCGACGTGCGCTGGCTGGGCTTCGAACCAGCGGAGGTGCTGTACGCTTCCGACTATTTCGACCAACTGTACGAGTGGGCAAAGGAACTCATCCGAAAGGGATTGGCTTACGTGGACTTTTCCACCCCGGAGGAAATTGCTGCCCAAAAAGGCAGCCCCACGGTACCTGGCACACCTAACCGATACCGCGACACTTCGCCTGAGGAAAACCTCGCCCTTTTTGAACGGATGAAAAACGGCGAGTTCCCTGACGGCCATTGTGTGCTGCGCGCTAAGATAGACTTAGCCTCGCCCAACATGCACCTGCGCGACCCGTACATGTACCGCATCAAACACGCGCATCACCACCGCACGGGCAACAAATGGTGCATTTACCCCATGTACGACTGGGCACATGGCCAGTCCGACAGCATTGAGCGCATTACACATTCCATCTGTACGCTGGAGTTCGCCCCGCACCGGCCGCTGTACGAATGGTTTATCGAACAACTGGGCATCTTCCCATCCAGACAATACGAATTCGCTCGCCTTAACCTGACGTACACGGTCATGAGTAAGCGCAAACTGCTCCAGCTGGTGCAAGAGGGCTACGTCAACGGCTGGGACGACCCTCGTATGCCTACCATCAGCGGCCTGCGCCGGCGCGGCTACACACCTGAAAGCATCCGCGAATTCGCTCAGCGTGTCGGCGTAGCGAAGCGAGAGAACATTATAGATGTCAGCCTACTCGAATTCTGCATCCGCGAAGACCTCAACCAACGCGCTTTGCGGCGGTTCGCCGTGCTGCGCCCGCTCCGACTCGTTGTTACCAACTACCCCGAAGGGCAGGTCGAATGGCTCGAAACCGAAAACAACCCGGAAGACCCTCAAGCCGGCCATCGCACCGTCCCCTTTAGCCGCGAGCTGTACATCGAGCAGGAGGATTTCTTAGAAAACCCGCCGCCTAAGTACTTCCGCCTTTATCCCGGCGGCATGGTGCGCCTCAAGTCCGCCTATATCGTCGAGTGTACGGGCGTTGAGAAGGATGCTGATGGGCGCATTACCGCTGTTTTATGTCGCTACATTCCTGAAAGCCGCTCGGGCGCCGACACCAGCGGGCTGAAAGTCAAGGGTACCATTCACTGGCTCTCCGCCGCTCATGCGCAAACAGCGGAAGTGCGTCTGTACGACCGCCTCTTCCAGGTCGAAGACCCGGCCAGCGAGGAAGATTTCAAAAAAGCCATCAATCCTAATTCGCTGGAAGTCATTCCCAACGCGCGGGTCGAGCCGGCGCTCTTGGAGACAAAACCCGGCGATCACTTCCAGTTTACGCGCTTAGGCTACTTCTGCACCGACCCAGATAGCACACCCGGTAAGCCTGTGTTCAATCGCACGGTAACGCTCAAGGACACCTGGGCTAAGGAGGCCCGAAAACAGGAAAATTAGCCCGCAGCTAAGACGCCGCTTCCTGCGGCGTGTTTTTAAAGGGCGAGCCATGCCTGTGTGGCAGCAGCCCTTCCCGGCAAAAACAAAAAAATAGTCCTGCCGTAGGCGCGTGTACGGGAATGCCCTTACCTTTGTCGCCCGATTAAGGACACGCGACGGTATCGTGGCCGAGTGGTTAGGCACAGGTCTGCAAAACCTGCTACAGCGGTTCGAGTCCGCTCGATACCTCCAGATGAAGCGCCCTTGCAGCGGATGACCGAAGCGAGGGCGCTTTGCTTTGGCACAAAGGTCATGGCATATGGGTTAGCAGAAGTAGAGCGCTTGTTGGGTGCACGGCGTTTGCAGTGGAGGCCATCAGCGGGCAAGGTATCCCAATTGTTGTTGGATAGCCGAAGCATCGCCGACCCGAAAGGCGGACTGTTTTTCGCTATTGTGGGCGACCGGCACGATGGGCATCGTTTTATAGAAGCAGCCTATCGGGCGGGTGTCCGGCAGTTTGTGGTGAGCCGGGAGGTTTCGTTAGAAGCGCTACCCGAGGCGTCGGTGCTGCTGGTGCCCGACACGCTGGAGGCACTGCAGGCGTTAGCTGCGCACCATCGGCGGCAATTTGGTTTGCGCGTCGTGGGCATCACGGGCAGCAACGGTAAGACCATTGTAAAAGAATGGCTCGCCCGCCTCATTGGTCATCGCGAGCGCGTTGTGCGCAGCCCAAAAAGCTACAACTCTCAAGTGGGCGTGCCGCTGTCGGTGTGGGGCATTGGGCCAGAGCACACGCTGGGCATCTTCGAGGCGGGTATTTCCCGCATGGGCGAGATGGCGCGCTTAGCCCGGATAATCCAGCCGGATATCGGTATCTTCACCAACCTTGGCCCGGCACATCGGGAAGGATTTCCGTCGGACGAAGTCAAATTGCAAGAAAAAATGCGCCTGTTCGACACAGCGCATACGCTCATCTTTTGTGCCGACCACCCGCTCATTGCCCAGGCCGCCCAGCAGTGGGCGTCGGAAAAGCCCGGGCGACGCCTGTTTTCGTGGAGCCGCAACGGCCAGCCCGCCAACGTGGTCTTTACCGATATAAAGCCCAAAGCCATCGGCCAGGGCGGCCTGTCTTTTCGCATGGAATGGCAACGGGCCAAGGGCATTGTCGAGCGGCACCGCTTCACCCTTCCC
The DNA here is from genome assembly GCA_025056735.1 of Saprospiraceae bacterium. Classification (GTDB taxonomy): domain Bacteria; phylum Bacteroidota; class Bacteroidia; order Chitinophagales; family Saprospiraceae; genus M3007. The sequence goes on along the minus strand of JANWVR010000055.1, from coordinate 3,404 downwards.
TTCGACGATGCGGCCTCATTGGAAAACGCCTGCCACTGCATCGCAATGCTGCTCGTGCTGGGCATGCCCGCTCGAACCTTTGGCCAGCGGCTTAGGCATCTCGAACCCGTGGACATGCGCCTGTCCTGGAAAACAGGCATCAATCGCTGTGCCTTGCTCGACGATGCCTACAGCAACGACCCCGCTTCGCTGCGCATCGCCCTGCAACTGGCCCGACAGCACTGGCCTGAAGGGCCCTTGACCCTTGTTCTGTCGGATTTTCTTCAACTGGGCCCCGGCAAAAAGCGGCTCTACGCCGAAGTGGCGCGAATGCTCCAGGCCTACCGCGTCGGACGACTGCTGGGCGTCGGCGCCGACATTCGCTGGCTGAGCCAGATGTTGCCTGCGGATGTCCAGACGGCTTTTTACCCGGATACCTCTGCGCTGTTGCAAGACTTGGGGCAGCACTACTTTCACGATGAGCTCATCGTCATCAAGGGGGCGCGCACTTTCTCTTTTGAGCGCATCGTGCGGCGTTTGGAGCAAAAAGCACACCGCACTGTCTTGGAAGTGGACCTCAATGCCATGGCACACAATCTGCAGGTCTTCCGGCGTCGTCTCCAACCCGGCACGCGCTTGATGGTCATGGTCAAAGCCGCCGGCTACGGCAGCGGTGCAGTGGAGATGGCCCGCTCGTTGGCAGTGCATCAGGTAGATTACTTAGGCGTCGCTTATGCCGACGAAGGCATCGAACTGCGGCAGGGCGCCGTCCGGCTTCCCATCTTAGTGCTCAACCCAGAGCCTGCCAGCTTCGACGCGATGATGCGCTACCACTTAGAACCAGAAATCTACAGCCTGTCGCTGCTCGATGAAATAATACATGCCGTCGGCAAACATCGAGCGCTGTCTGTTCACCTCAAGTTAGACACCGGTATGCACCGGTTGGGCTTCACTGCCGACGACCTGCCTGAGGCGCTGGCGCGGCTTCGGCAGCATCCCAATCTGCACGTCCAGTCGGTCTTTTCGCATTTGGTGGCCAGCGATGACCCGCAGCACGACGCCTTCACCCATGCACAGGCCGCTGAATTCATCCGTCTGTATGAAACCATCGCTCAAGCCCTCGGCATACGGCCCCTGCGCCACATCGCTAACTCGGGCGCCATTGCGCGCTTTCCTCAGTACCACTTCGACATGGTGCGCCTCGGCATTGGCCTCTACGGCGTGGCACCCGAGCCGCTTGGCTCCGAACTGCGCCCCGTACACACCCTGAAGGCCACCATCAGCCAGATTAAACACGTGCCCGCCGGCGACACGGTAGGCTACGCCCGAAAAGGGCGCGTAGATCGGCCCAGCCGCATCGCCACCATCAGCATCGGGTACGCCGACGGCCTGCTACGGCTGGCCGGAAACGGGCGTTTCTCCGTGCTCATCCGCGGCCAGCAAGCGCCCACCATCGGCAACATCTGCATGGACATGGCAATGGTGGACGTAACCGATATCCCCAGTGCCCGCGAAGGCGACGAGGTCATTGTCTTCGGCCAAAAGCCTACGCTGCAGGACTTGGCAGAATGCCTGCACACCATTCCTTACGAGGTGCTGACCAACATCGCCGGGCGCGTTAAACGCGTTTATTGGCAGGAGTGAAGGAGGGTGAGAAAGTCTGGATACGGCGTCAATCGCTTGTGAAAAATTGCAATCTAACAATGGCACAGAGCGCTACTCAGTTAGCACACAGGGACTTACGGCGGTTTTCCAACACATTTGATGCCTTCAGCTTCGGGCGGGTGGGTGGTTTTGTTGGGCATAAATCTGTGATGCCTTCGGCGTTGGACTCATACCAATGGCGCGCGTCAAAGGCTAATCACACGTGTGAGGCAGTGGACTCCCCACTTTTTTACCTTTATTCATCCCGAAGGAATGAAATATCTGTAGCACTCGATGCCAGCAGGCGAAGCGTCATCGTCCTGTACACCGGCATATACATCTTGAATATTTGTCTGAAATAGAGCTGCAAGTGGCAACCTGGACCTTCTTCTAATAAGTTAGTTAACCCTTAAAAAAGCCTTTATGACAAAGTTACGCGAGAACGTACGTTCGGCGTCCATCCACTTTTTCGTTTACAGACACTGTATGCGGGCCTGTGGGCATAGACACATCCTCTGCAGCCGCTGAAGAGCAGTTTCAAGACCAACAAAAACGCCTCTTTTGGCCCACATCCCCTGCACACAGCGCCACACATGCGCCCAAAAAGCCAAAAAAGCACGCATCCAGCGTGCGAAGCTCGCAGCGGCAGCCACTAAAAGCACATTGTAATGGTCGCCCGCAACACCCTTGTAAAAGTTTCGGGCCAGCCGATGACATCGCTTGAGGTATGAAACCGTCGCTTCTACGTTCGAGCGACGGTGCATGGCCCGACGTAAACGGTAGCGTTGACTGCCGCTGGCCCGCTTCAAGGCATCGGGTGTCAACACCTCCACGCCCTGCACCGTCTTGCGCCCTCGATAGCCTAAATCTGCCAGTACTCGACGTGGCCGGTAGCCGTTGAGGGCCTTAAATTGCTCCAAAGCCGCAGCTAACGTATGCCCATCGTAATCGTTCTTTTCTATATTCAAAGCGCCGTAAATGATGCCGCTGTGTTTACCGATGATAAAGGATACTTTCGTGCCAAACTCATACGCCACATGCGCCTTCCCTTTGGCAATGCACTGAACGTGAGGCTCGTGTAGCGAATAAACCTTGTCCTGATCGTGCTTCTTTTGCGCCAATACGCGCTCAAAAGGAGCGATCCGTTCTCTATACCGTTCCTGTCCTGGCTCGTCCAAACGCGCTTTCAGTTGCCGCACCAAGTTGCGCGCGATGGTCAAAATCCGCTTGTCGGCTTTGCGAGCCTGCTGGCGTTGCTCCCGCGTGCGCCGAAACCGCTGTAGGTAGGACAGTCGCTTGAGTTCTCGCTGGTAGGTGCGCGGCAACTTAATGCCTTCCTCCTGAGCAATCTTCTTGCACTGGTGGATGATCTTTTTGCGCAATTTGTCATCGGTGGGAAAAGTGATGTTCTTGGGCTGAACCGTGGTATCCACGATCATCTCGCCTTTGTCTTCGTCTTTGTCCTCTCCTTGTATGCGAATGCTTTCGGCCAAAATCAAGGCCATGCCCTCTGAGCCAATGCGCTGACGAAAGTGCACTAACTCGCTGGCTTCGCAGGGCATACCTGCAGCAAAGGTCTGCTCGCCACAGAAGTATTGATAGTAAACATTTTCACTCCACCCGAGCACTACCTGTTCGTCGCTGATGTTGCGCAGGTGTTTTAAGATGAGCAGACCTACCATGCGGCGTATGGGCTTGGCCGGGCGCCCTTTGTTTGCTGAATACAGCGGCGTAAAGCGCTCCTCAAAGACAGACCATTGAATAGCGTTGGCCAACTGATA
>JANWVR010000015.1 GCA_025056735.1 Saprospiraceae bacterium | reverse complement strand
CTCCGTACTCACCTCATCCGACACAAAGGTAAGCACTTCGCGAAAATGCACCCGCATGTAATCCGCATCGCGCGCATACTTGAGCACCAACAACACGTTGCGCAGCAAAAGACTGTGCCGCAAACCCTCCAGAAACTCGTCTGTCAGCGCCTGCACGCGCACCACCACAACCTTGAAGCCCGGAATATACCCCTGCATCACCTCCGGCACCTCTCCGTAATACTTCTCCAGGGCGAGAAGCACTAAATCGCCTTCGTCGCTTTGCAGGATCAGCATAGGAATGGTCAGAGTGAAATACTCTCGCTGCTGCCGGATGTCTTCCTCCTGGATGCTGCGCAGGTAGTTGCCCAACTGCACGTAGATGCGTCGGCCCACTGGGGTGCTTTTGTGCTCGATGAGGAGGCACACGCGCATGGGTTTTCCCTGCTGGGTCTGGCAGGTGTAGACGATGTCGGAGAAATAGTGGCGTAGGTCTTCGCCGATGAAGCTATCGGGGGCAAGTTGGAGGGTATTGAGGTTGAGGAGGGCGAGTTCTTCGGGGGGCAGGAAGGTTTGCACGAATTGGCGTCCGACGGCCTCCACCTTGAGGGCTTCTTTGATGTAGTGGTCGCTGGGGTGGTGTTGCAGGGAGAGGTTTCGTTTTGCCATGAAAATCCGGGTAGGTTGGAGGAATGGTCAGGCAAAGAAACAAAAAAATACGCCTTTTGCACCCAAATTTACTTGCTGCATGGAGGCGCGGCTTGCATGGGAGCCGTTCCTTGGGTTTCATATAGCGTGGTGCTAAAGGTTCGAGGGACTTGCATATTGTCTTGCAACAGGCCGTGCGGCCACAGTTACAGGGCCCTGAGCTTGCTTTACGGTTGACAGGCGCACGCTCGGTGGGCAATTCGGAGGTGTTAGCTCCCGCATCAACAAATCTTTTCGCGCGCGTTCCTTGAGGCAAACCGTACCTTTGCCTGCCGATGTAACCCGCAAGCCGCGAAACGATTGACCACGCAACGATGCCTGTGCTATGACTTTCATGGAATTTGAAAAGCCGCTCGAAGCCCTTCACGAACAGCTGCAAAAGCTGCGCGAAGTGGGCGAGCAAGGCGAGATAGATGTCTCCGACATGATTCGCGAGCTGGAAGCCAAAATTCAGCAAAAGCGCGAAGAGATATACGCCAACCTGTCGGGCTGGCAAAAGGTGCAGCTGTCGCGCCACCCGGAGCGCCCTTACACGTTGTTCTATGCCAACACGATGTGCCGTAAGTTCATTGAGTTACACGGCGACCGCTGCAGTGGCGACGATCATGCTATTGTGGCGGGTATGGCTGACCTGGAGGGCCAGACCATCATCATCATTGGTCATCAAAAGGGCATCAACACCAAGATGCGCCAGTACCGCAATTTTGGCATGGCCAACCCAGAGGGCTATCGCAAAGCCCTGCGTCTGATGAAGCTGGCCGAGCGCTTTGGTTTTCCAGTCGTTACGCTGATTGATACGCCGGGCGCTTATCCGGGTCTGGAAGCCGAACAGCGCGGTCAGGCCGAAGCCATTGCACGCAACCTCTTCGAGATGGCACAATTGCGCGTGCCCATTTTATGCTATATTATCGGCGAGGGCGCCTCTGGTGGTGCACTGGGCATTGGGCTGGGCGACCGCGTTTTCATGCTGGAATACACCTGGTACTCGGTTATCTCTCCAGAGTCCTGTTCGTCCATTCTCTGGCACTCCTGGGACTACAAAGAGCAGGCTGCTGAAGCCCTAAAACTCGACGCTGACAACATGTTGCGCTTCGGCCTCATTGATGGCGTGCTCAAAGAGCCCTTCGGCGGCGCTCACAACGATCCTGAGGAAATGGCCCGCCGGCTCAAAGCCCATATCTTAGAGCAATTGTCGGAGCTGACGCCTATAGACCCCGACGAGCGCATAGCCACCCGTATTGCCAAGTACAGCCGGATGGGACACTACCGCGAACTGAATGCTGCCCAAACCAGCTCATAGACTTGCGCGTAAACCTCCACGCTTATGCTCGACCGATTGCGCCTGGCTTTGCTCCGCCGCTCCCTTCGACAGCTTGTAGAGCGCTCCAAGCGCCGCCGAACGCCCCACACCTTCGATACGGCGCGCTCCATAGCCCTGCTCTTCGACGCTTCTGAAGAGGAAACGCGCAAAATCATTGCCCTGTGGACAGAAGCCTTCGCTGAACGCGAACACCGTAAACGGCTACACGTGCTGGCCTTCGTAGACGACGCCCACACTGTCGGTCAAAGCCGCTTCCCGCAGTTCACCTCGCGAGACCTCAGCTGGCGCGGTCGCTTAGAAGGCCCTGCTGTTGAACATTTCTTAGCCGAAACGCCCGACCTGCTGCTGTGCTTCAATCCTCGCCAACTCCTGCCCATTCAATGGGTAGCCGCCGCCTCAAAGGCCGCCATGAAAATGGGCAACACAAACGTACCGCCCCACGACTTTGACTTTGTGCTCGAGACGCCGCCTAATAAAGACATTCAGTTCTTCTTGCGCGAAGCCACCCATTACCTGAGCAAAATTGTACCAGCCCACCATGAGCAACCTGCATGAACGCCTGCGCGGAACCGGCGTAGCCTTGGTAACGCCCTTCCAAAATGGACATATTGACTGGGATAGCTTAGAAAAAATCATCGAACACGTTATTGCCGGCAGCGTAGATTTCTTAGTCAGCCTCGGCACCACGGGCGAGTCCGTTACGGTTTCTGAAACCGAACAACGCCAAATCATTGACTTCACCATCCGCATCAATCGCGGACGCCTGCCCTTAGTCGTCGGCATTTTTGGCGGCAACAATACCGGTGAAATCGTCCGCCGCATGAACGCCTTCGACTTCGACGGCATTGACGCCCTTTTGGCCAGCAACCCCGCCTACAACAAGCCCGCCCAGGAGGGCATCTTTCGGCACTATATGGCGCTGGCTGAAGCCTCGCCACGGCCTATCATCCTATACAACGTGCCCAGCCGAACGGCTTCTAATATAACTGCCGAGACTACGCTGCGCATCGCCCATGCCCATGAGCGCATTATCGGCATTAAGGAGGCCAGCGACGACATCTACCAGATCTGCAAAATCCTTCAAGGTCGTCCAAAAGATTTTCTCGTCCTAAGTGGAGACGACTTTATCACCCTGCCGCTCATCGCCTGCGGTGGCGATGGCGTCATTTCCGTCATTGGCAATACCGCTCCAAGACCCTTTTCTAATATGGTGCGTGCGGCTTTGCGTGGCGCCTTAGCCGAAGCGCAGAGCCTCAATCTACAGATGCTCGACCTCTACCGCCTGCTCTTTACCGAGGGCAACCCCGCCGGCATTAAGGCCGCGCTCGAACTGCAAGGGCTGTGTTCGCGCGAAGTGCGGCTGCCCTTAGTGCCTATGTCCGACGCTGGGCAGGCGCTCATTCGGCGCGAACTGGAACGGCTGAAAGAGCTATAAAGTATGCCGTCCTTGTCAAGACGATAGCGCCTCGGAGGCAAAGCCGCCTATAGCTGGGATAGTTTGTCCTATTGAGGCGCTGGTGAGACGCGCTATAAAATGTAATTTTGTGCAAAGTTCAATCGGATAAAAACGCCCGATTGTGCCATTAAAAGGCTTTCTCTTAACCGTTTTGACCTATGCACGAAAAGCGACTTAAGGCCATAGAAGAATGGGAACGCTTGAAAGAGGCTTTGGCTTCCGGAAAGCCTGTAGACGAGTCTTCCACGGGTGAACTGCTTCGCCATCTTACCCTTATCATGAAAAAATACGGCGAAGGTCCGGATAGCCCTGCCACAGCTGACGATGAAGAGGTAGATGCGCCCACCTTGCAATACGTTTACGAGAGCCTGGCGCACGCTCATAAAGAGGCCAAAGACTACGAAAAAGCCATCTACCATGCCCGGAAAGCGTTTGCGCTGGCCTTAGAAATGAACGAATGGGAAACTATTGTCAATGCGCACAGAACCTTAGTCAAAGTCATGTGCGAGTCCGGGGACATAACGATACAAAAGGCCCCTGAGTACTGGGAGAGCAATATTGCCATGGCCGAGAAGCATTTAGGCCCGGATCATTTCCAAACGGCAGAAGGCTACGACGAACTGGCTAAAGCGCTGCTGCTTTCGGACAAGCCGGAGCAAGCCTGCGCCATGGCGAGAAAGGCCATGGACATCATCGAGCGCGCGTTCGATCCCAGTCATCCAGTTGTGGCGGCAGCGTACTGCCATTTAGCCTATGTTCTCGATGGCGCCGGCGATTATGCTGGCGCGCAGGCGGTACTGGAGAATGCGCTTCCACTCATAGAGAACAACTTGGGCATTCAGGATGGAACCACGAGAACGGCTTACAGACTGTTGACCCGAGCGCTCTTCAAGCAAGGTAATGTAGCCGGCGCGCAGGCAATATGGGAGCGAGCCGCGGCTATGGTGGAACGGCATCTCGGGCCTGAAGACCAGATGCTCGCCGCGACATACTTCATGTGGGGCAATATGCTCCATGAAGCAGGCGACTTCGAGGGCGCCCGCAAACTCTTAGAGAAGACCATAGATCTAAGTGAAAGGAAAGCTGGCCGACTCCACCCCAACACGTTAGAGGCATACGACAAGTTAGCCGAAATACTGCGCGACATGGGTGATGTAGAAGGCGCCCAGACGTTAAAAAGAAAGACGGCAGCACTTCGGAAAGGCAAACCCGACCCTGAAGAGATGAAGGAAGCCTCCGACTATTTCGACCAGGCCAGGGCTTTTGCTGACAAAGGCAACTATGAGCGCGCTAAAGAAATGATGGAGAAGGCTATCAACCTGTGGGAAACGCGCCTGGGCCCAGATGACCCGAACACCGTCAGTGCCTACACCGAGCTGGGCATCATTTTCAACCATTTAGGCGACACCGATAACGCGCTGACCATGATGGAAAAAGTCCTCGCTGTCCACGAACGACAATTCGGACGGCATCACCCCACCACGGCACGCAGCTATAACAACGTAGCCGCCATACACTTAACTAAGGGTAACCTCAAAAAAGCGCAGATCCTATTAGAAAAAGCCGTTAGAGCCTACGAACAAAGCGTAGGGCTGGGCCATCCTGACGCCGCCGGCGCCTGTACCAACCTGTCCTCGGTGTACATGCTTACTGGTCGGGTAGCCCAGGGTAGAGCACTCCAGAAAAAATTGCGAAAAGTTCAGGAAAAAGGCTATAGCGCTCGACCTGCCCGGGTTTCAACCTTCTATAAAAGGGTAAACGTCTCAACAGACGAAATGCCAGTCATGGCTGATCCGCTGTCGCTGATGGAAGAGACTACCGCCTACGCAGAAAAGACTTACGGAAAGGACCACTTCAACACCGCTTGTTTCTATTTCAACCTGGCCCAGATGTATGCCCTCGCTGGCGAACAGGAGGCTGCTCTTCAGTTGATGGAAAAATCCTACCCCATCTTCCGAAGAGAACTGGGAGACGACCATCCCCAAACCATGCACACGAAGGAAAAAATAGAGGAAATCAAAAAGCAGTGCTGATTTGTTCTTAGAAGTCGTCTTCTTCTCTGCCCAATTCGTCTAACGGGACAACCGGCGCGACAGTAGCGCTTCGGATTGTCGGCTGGCCAGTGGCAATCTTCTCCTTAATTTTCTTCTCAATTTCGGCGGCCACTTCGGGATTGTCCTGAAGAAATTGCTTGGCAGCATCTCGGCCCTGGGCGATTTTGACGCCTTCATAGCTGTACCAGGCACCACTTTTCTGAATGACATCTAAGTCGGTGCCGAGGTCCACGATTTCGCCTACTTTAGAGATGCCCTGGCCAAACACAATATCGAAAGTAGCCACCCGGAAGGGAGGGGCAAGTTTGTTTTTCACCACTTTCACCTTGACCTGGTTGCCCACGACATTGCCCTCCTTATCCTTGATGGCAGCGCCGCTTTTACGGATATCTAAGCGTACGGAAGCATAAAACTTGAGGGCATTCCCTCCCGTGGTCGTCTCTGGGTTGCCAAACATAACGCCTATCTTTTCGCGCAACTGGTTGATGAAAATACAACAACAGCCTGTGCGGCCAATGGCGGCAGCCAATTTGCGCATCGCCTGGCTCATCAGGCGAGCTTGGAGACCTACTTTGGAGTCACCCATTTCGCCCTCGATTTCGGAGCGGGGAACAAGCGCAGCCACTGAGTCCACCACTACGATATCCACCACACCCGAGCGGATGAGGTTTTCAGCAATCTCCAGCGCCTGCTCGCCGTTGTCGGGCTGGCTGATGAGCAGGTTATTGACGTCCACGCCTAAATTTTCAGCATAGAAGCGGTCAAAGGCATGCTCAGCATCAATGATAGCGCCAATTCCACCCTTCTTCTGGCACTCGGCAATCGCGTGAATGGCTAATGTGGTCTTACCCGACGACTCTGGGCCGTAAATCTCGATAATGCGCCCGCGTGGATAGCCGCCGCAGCCCAACGCAATATCTAAGCCCAACGAGCCAGTAGGAATGACTTCGACCTCTACGGCTTGCTTGTCGCCTAAGCGCATGACTGTGCCCTTGCCATAAGCCCTGTCTAAACGCTCGATGGTAGCTTGCAGGGTTTTGAGCCTATCGTCTCTGTCTTTTGACATAAAAAATGTTAGATTGAAGGTGATTTTGAAAAAGCCGGCACAAAAGTAAAACAAAATGTTTTTTCATGAGCCCTGCTGCTGCTTTTTTTCCAGGGCAGTCAAATGTACGGCACATTCCAAAGGTGAACAGGCCCTTCTGCAAGTCTAAAAATAAAAAAAGCGATGCTCGTTTGCACCGCTTCAGCTTTGTCGTCGCATTGAGAAGTCCGTGAAAAACTTTTCGACTCAAAGGTGCGGGCTGCAAATGAGGGCGGGCAGAAACAAAATACTTTCTTTTGTTACCTGTGTTTTAGTGGCCCACGCTCACAGATTGGCTTCTAAGTGTTTGATAATTAGTAAAAAAGGCTCGGTCGTCAGCATTGTTGGCGTTACCTATGGCAACCTTACTTTACAGGCTCTAAGTAGGTTTCTTCGGCGTAGATGGGTGTTTCAACAACAGCCTCGATGTCTACCTGAACGGCGATGTCGTCCAACCAGTTATCGTTTCGGAAAGCAAAATGCCATGTCCCGGTCAAGGGAGTCGTTCGGCGCTGGACATCGGCGCTGACGTTTTCCTGGAAGATAAAGGCCCGGTATTTTTCGCCTTTGAGAAACTTGTCGGCGTTTTCGCGAGAGAGCAGGGCGTAGTCAATGACTTCGCCCACTTTAGGCACGCTGAGGTCCACGGCGGCGCCGAGAGCGAAGGCGGCTAAAGCAGTTTCAGGAGCAATCGCTAATGCTTTGACTGCCCCAGATTGAAGAAGGTTTTTAAGAGCCTCAGCATCTTTCCGGCGTGCTTCAGCGGTGGCCTGGCCTACGGTGATGCGAAAGGCCCAACGCACGGTGTTAAGTGGTAGGGTAAACTGATAGAGTCCCATCGGCTTTCTCGTCCACATTTTGCTAGCGCTAACGTTGACTTGGCCGCCAAGCGAGACGACCTCGGTCTGTTTGCCCACTAAAACGGCGCGCTTTTGCTCGCGAAAGCGAGGGTATTGCTGTATATCCCAATTAACTTGCGTGTCGAAGCGTTCTGTAATCGGCGATGCAGGCGTTCGGTGCATGGCGATACGGCAGACCTTTTTGCCCAGACCGCGTTCGCGCACAATTAGCTGGTAAACACCCGTGTGGGGGATGCGCATGCGGTGTGTCAGCGACGTGTCCAGCGCATAGGTGCTGAACAGGACAGGCCCGTTGAGTTGGGTGAATTCTACATGGCGCACCTGGCGGCCCACGAGTACTTCCATGCGCAGCTGTACTTCATCGTCTTTAGCAAAAGCATACGTGAATATGTGCTCACCGTCCATTTTAAACGTGCGATCGGCCACGAGGATGGGCTCGAAGGATTGCGCAGCTGCACCCACAGACAGCAGGCAACAGAAAACAAGCAGGCTCTTGTACAGCATTTTGCGGTGCTTTTTAGTTCCTGGCAAAAATAGCCTGACAGGGTGAGTTGCTACGAATAGCGTTTAGGGTCAAACGGCGTTACGTCCACAGAAGTGGGTTTGCCGGTTGCCAATTCGGCGACCACCCGGCCTGTGCCGGCGGCTAAGCTGACGCCCAGCATAGCGTGCCCGGTGGCGATGATAAGGTTGTGACTTCTGCGCCCAAAGCCGATGTAGGGCATGCCATCGGCCGACAGGGGGCGATAGCCAAACCAGGCGCGTTGAAGGAGCACATCGGCATCCTGCAGGGCGCACACCTTAGGGTCAGCAGCGATACCAGGCAGGTATTGTCCTACGGCTCGCAGGATACTCTGCACCCGCCGCAGGCGAATGCGGTCATCCATGTGGCCAATTTCCAGCGTGCTGCCGATGCGCAGGCGTGCACGCCAAGGCGTTAGGGCCACCTTAGCCTCTTTAAGGATGCACGGATGGCGGAGGGTTCGCTCTGGAGCATCCACAGTTACGGAGTAGCCTTTACCGGGCATCATGGGCAGATATTCTCCACACAAACGCGCCACCTGAGGCGACCACGAGCCGGCGGCCAACACCACAATGTCGGCAGGAAGGCGCTCTTCAGCATCAGCAACACCAACGGGGCGATAGCACACGGCATCAATAGCGCCATTAGAACCCACGAAGCCCACAACTTCGCTGTTGCACAGCACGCGCACGCCGCGGCGCTCCAACACGCGCGGCAGTTGCTGCATAAGCGCGTTGGGATACAAGTGCGCATCGTCGTGGTAAAGCACGCCGCCGCGCACCTCCATCTGCGCATCAGGCTCCAGTGCACGTGCTTGTTCGCGGTTGAGCACGGTTATTTTCAGCCCCAGTTCCTCGGCCCGGCGCGCCGTTGCTGCCTCACTCTTTTCGCCCTCCGGTGTGTTGTACCATAAGACACAGCCGCGCTCGGTGTATTCAAAATCGAACAGACCTGACTCGGCCCACTGCTTTGTTTCGGCCTTCGAGAGCAGCAGCAAATCAGCCAACGGACGCGCACAACGCTCGACGTGCGCCGGCGTGGCGGCGCGCATGAATTTGAAACCCCAATCGAACAATCGCCAATCGAGGCTGGGCCGGATGTAAAATGGGCTTTCCGTGCGAAGCATCCACCACAAGCCCTGCTTTACAATGCCCGGCGACGCCAACGGCTCAAAATGCGAGGGCGACAGGTAGCCCATGTTGCCAAACGAACAGCCGTTGGTCAGGTCGCCCTTTTCCAATACAACAACTTCCCACCCCTCTTCCCGAAGAAAATAAGCGGCGCTCAGGCCAATGACGCCGCCGCCAATAACAATGGCTCGCATATGTATTGCAGTGTTCTACAGCGTTTTTTCGCCGCTAAGAGACGACATTTTTTCATAAAAAAAGGGAATTTCACGCTCTCGTCTAAACCCAAGACGCACGCTAAAAGCAGCGTTTTTCTCTGCCGGCTCCATTCGCCAGCCTGCCCGTGGATGCGCTTGCCCGAGATTACGCCCCTCCGGGCAGCAGGGAGGCCCTTAACTTTGCCCATTAAAAGCGCATCACCCTTGACGCAACGCGAACGCATTGAATTGCTGGCCGAATTGGGCCATTACCTGAGCGAAGCGCCCGATGAGGCGTTGGAAGCGGTCATTCAGCAAGCCTACGTGGCCAATCGCTGGTTTACGCCCGATAATATCCGATATGCCCTCTCGGCAATTGCCTCGGCTTTTTTATCCAAAGAAAAACTGGTTGCCTGGGCCGCCCGATACCCTGTGCCCGATGCAGCGCATCCGCAAAAAACGGTGGGCATCGTTATGGCGGGCAATATCCCGCTGGTAGGTTTCCATGACTGGTTATGCACGTTCGTGGTTGGCCACAAAGCGCTGGTCAAGCTGTCGGAGAAAGACCGCTACCTGCTGCCCTTTTTGGTCAAGAAACTGGGTGATTGGGCTTTTGAAAGCTGGGAATACACTTACTTTCTGGATGAAAGCGAACGACTGCGCGACTTCGACGCCGTCATTGCCACCGGCAGCAACAATACGGCCCGCTATTTCGAGCAATACTTTGGCAAATACCCGAACATCATCCGGCGCAACCGCAACAGCGTTGCCGTCCTCACCGGCTATGAAACCGACGACGAACTGCGCGCGCTGGGGCAAGACATCTTTGCCTATTTCGGTTTGGGTTGCCGAAACGTCTCCAAACTCTTCGTTCCACACGGATATCGGTTCGACCATCTGCTGGAAATACTGGCCGAAAACCGCAGCGTCATCCTGCACGATAAGTACAAAAACAACTACGACTACAACTTGGCCCTTTTCCTGCTCAACCACACGCCGCACTTCAATAACGGCTGCCTGTTGCTGCGCGAAGAGCGTAGCCTCCAGGCGCGCATCGCTTCGGCGCATTACGAATACTACGACGAGCTCTTCGACTTAGAAGAAATGCTGGCCGAGCAAAAAGACGGCATCCAGTGTGTCGTCAGCAAGGTCAAACTGCGCGATTTCCATGCTCTGCCCTTTGGCAAAAGCCAACGACCCGAATTAGATGACTATGCCGACGGCGCGGACACTATGGCGTTCCTGGCCCGATTGTATGAGCATCCATCCTGAGCCTCTCTATGCATTTCGATATCGTTACTGTCCTGCCTGAATTGCTCGAAAGCCCGCTCAACCACTCCATTTTGAAGCGGGCGCAGGAGCGCGGGCTGCTGCACGTACAGGTGCACGACCTGCGCCAGTACGGTCTGGGCCGACACCGTCAGGTGGACGACTACCCTTTTGGCGGCGGCGCCGGTATGGTCATGCGCCCTGAGCCGCTGGCCGCCTGCATCCGACAGCTGCAGAGCGAGCGCGCTTACGACGAGGTCATCTACCTCACGCCCGACGGTATCACGCTCAACCAGGCGGTATGCAACCGCCTATCGCTCTGCGAAAATCTTTTGCTGCTGTGTGGCCACTACAAGGGCATTGACGAGCGCATTCGCCAGAAGTTCGTTACCTTAGAAATCAGCATCGGCGACTACGTCCTCTCCGGCGGTGAATTGGCCGCTGCCGTACTCGTGGACGCCGTGGGGCGCCTTGTCCCCGGCGTGCTCAACGATGAGACCTCTGCGCTCTTCGACAGCTTTCAGGACGGCCTGTTGGCGCCTCCCGTCTATACGCGACCGGCCGAGTGGGAAGGGATGAGCGTGCCCGATGTGCTGGTGTCGGGCCACGAGAAGCGCATCTCCGAATGGCGACACGAGCAAAGCCTCGAGCGCACGCGCGCGCGACGGCCCGACCTGTACGAACGCTGGCGCGAAAACGAGAGCGATAAAACAGGCTGAAGCTATTCAGATGCTAAAACGATCGTTTTCAGCCCAATAAGTGCTACTCATTCAGGCCGACTGATTACGCGCACCCTATCGCGCACGCGGCGTGCTTTTGCCAGCACTTCGTCCAGAGTAGGCGCCGTAACGGTAATGTGGCCCATTTTGCGGAAAGGCGCCGTCGTCTGCTTGCCGTACAGGTGCAGATAGACGCCCGGCTCGGCCAGCAGGGCCTCCACGCCCTCGTATTGCACAGGGCCTCGATGCCCGGGCGCGCCCAGCACGTTGAGCATGGCAGCGGGCATGCGTAACGTTGTGTCGCCTAAAGGCAGGTTGGTAATGGCGCGCAGGTGTTGCTGGAATTGACTCGTTGCCGCTGCCTCGATGGTGTGGTGGCCGCTGTTATGGGGGCGTGGTGCGACTTCGTTGACCAGCAGACGCCCTTCCTGGGTCAAAAACATTTCCACGGCCAGCAGGCCGCACAAATCGAATGCCCGAATGACGCGCTCGGCCAGCGCCTCGGCCTCCGCAGCCTCGAAGGGCGACAGGCGCGCCGGGCAAAAAAGCATCTCCACTAAGTTTGCCTCGGGGTGAAAGTCCATCTCCACCGGCGGAAACACCGCCACCTCGTCAGCGGCGTTGCGCGCGGCAATGACGGCCACTTCGGCGCGCAGGGGTACATATTCTTCGGCCAAACAAGGGCCGCGCAACAGCTTGGTTTCCAGGTCTTCGGGCGTGCGCAACACGGCCACGCCGCGCCCATCGTAACCCGCCGTGCGGGTCTTCTGCACTAACGGCAGCCGCCAGCGCCCGGAGCGAATGGCCTGGAGCAACGCTTCCTCGCCGTCGAACAACTCGAAGGCAGCTGTCGGGATGTCGTTTTCGGCGTAAAAAGCCTTTTGACGCCCCTTGTCCTGAATAACTTCCAACGCGCGAGGGGCAGGATGAACGATCTTGCCCATACGCTCCAACTCGTACAGTGCCCGCACGTTGACCTGCTCAATCTCTACCGTCAGCAGGTCGGCTTTGGCGCCAAACACCAGTACGGTGTCGTAGTCGCGGAAATCGCCCACGACGAACTCACTACATAGGCGCGCCGCCGGGGCGTCCGGCGTAGGGTCAAGGACGGCAACGTCCAAATGCCAATCAGCAGCAGCCTGGCAGAGCATCTTGCCCAGCTGTCCGCCGCCCAGAATGCCGATTTTCGGATATGGGTGAAACATGTGGGCGAAGGTACGGCAGCAGATAGGGCTTTGGCGCCCTCCTCTGCTTATGTCTTCACAAGGAAATGCTCCGGTTTTGGAATGCTTGTAGAGCGTTAAGGAAGAGCACTCCGGGAGCCGAAACAATCAGATCGGTAGTGATCGTAGAAGAATGGTGCAGGTGGCGCTTTCGTTGCAGCCCGAACGCATTTACTATTCATGACTTTTCTTTGTCAACTACGTTTTGTCCCTTCGAGGTGCGTCGGTATTGCTGTCGGCTGCTTCGTGGTTTATCGGGTTGGGTCATCTCGATAAGGTTTAATGATAGCGAGGGAAGCAAGTACTTTTCTCGAAAATGCTTTTCGTCCCTTAGGCCGAGTGCAGCCATGATTTCGACCCGGCTCATCTCCTTTTTCACGACCTGGAGGACTCTCATGACTTCGGGGGTAACTTCATGGGTAACTTCGGGGGTAACTTCAGGGGGTGGCTCATGAGATACGCCAGGAGCATTTCCGCTCGCGATAGTGACCTCGTCAAACTCCGGTACTCGAATGATGGTTTCAAAGACATCCCCCTCAATGAGTTGCGGGTCGGCGCCGCCATAGATTTTCCCGTATTTCATTAAGTTGCGGAGACCTGAGCCGAGCTCCTCGGCACGGTCAATTTCGCGGAAGAATGCGCCAATAACAGGGTTTTTGGGGTAGGGTGAAAAGGTGTACGGGTTGATAGGGCCAAAACCATGCGGACGATTAGCATTAAACGTTGTAACCCTTCCGCGCTCAATGATGAACCGCGTGGGCATTCCACTGGCATACTCCCTGTGTATCAAGATGTTAGTAGCCACCTCTCTAAAAATAATCTCCCGAAGACTTTTGCGCTCATCGCCCTCAAGGTAGAAAGGGTCTGGAAGATGCTTTCGAACGAAAGCCATGATGCGGTCATAGGTTTCTATCAGATTGGTGCGTACCAGATCGCGGTCGTCGTACCGATCCATGTTCACCTTACGCAATATCAAATCGGTGCGATGGGCTGGGCATGCGTGAAGTATGAGTTCGTCCGTCCCCAAAAGCAATACGCCAGCCAGAGTAATGCCCTGTTGGCCGGTGGTAGGATCTGTCTTGTAGAGCTGGGCACTTTTTAGCAGCTCTACATCATTCATGTGTACCCAAGGGTGATTTTTGTGGTTAATGCGGACGTGGTTACGGCACCATTCAATCAAGTCTGAGCGGAGGTCGCCGGGGGTGATATGGGGATAGACTATGTTTTCGCTGTAGGTAGCTTGTTTTCGGCGATACAGCCATGCTACTTGTTCTGTATGGTCGGTAATGTCAAGGTCGCAGTCCTCGTTTCGATCATAAATGCGTCCATTACAGCGGTGTACTTGCGAACTCTCAGGGACATAGATATGCAAAACTTTAAGGCCATCTATGGTTATCTCGTCAATGCTTAAGTATGCGGGCGGAGAGATTTTTTGAGGATTGTTGATAGCGGTAACAAACTCCTTTCGGATTTTTTCTACGGCACTTGGGGCTATACCGCTGATAATACCCGTATCCTCCACTCCCAACAAGAGCACACCTCCGGCGCGATTGAGGAAGGCGCAAATGGTGGGATAGACTTCCTTACTAATCCTATTGCGGCACGCCTTGAACTCCGTAGTAAGTCCTTCGCCGCGTTTGACCAATTCCAATAGTTTTTCTTTTTGGATATTCATATCTGTGCGTCACGCCTTGTTTAGAGATAGACTCATCTTATGATAGCACGAGCTCCGACTTTTCGCCCTCGATGAGACATTAACCTCGGTTTAATGCTGGCCTAGCGGAGCATCTTGCTCAACTGTCTGCTGCGCAGAATGCCAATTCTCGATACGGGGAAAACACGCGGACGAAGGTACGGCAGTCAGGTATTCAATTTTTGCGCACGGCCCAAGCCATTCGTTCTGCCCCGCTGAGGTCTTGCTGTAGGGTAGGATTGGAGAAACCCATTTCCTCAAGCAAGAGGACGACTTGCCAGGCATTAAATTCGTTACACTCGAAGAACAGGGCGCCGCCAGCGGTGAGCCTTTGTTGGGCAAAGCGCGCAATGGCGCGGTAGAAGAGGAGCGGGTCGTCGTCCTCGACGAAGAGCGCCTCATGCGGTTCGTGGGCCAGCACGTGTTCAGGCATGAGGTGCTGTTCCTGTCGCCGCACGTAAGGCGGGTTGCTGAGGATGAGGTCGAAGGCGGGCCAATGCGCGGGCACTGTTTCTGGCTGTAGGATATCGGCGTTGCAGAAAGTGAATTCACCTTTGCCCAGCAAGATGTAGGCATTTTCGAGGGCGACGGCTAAGGCGTCTGGGCTTTTTTCGATGCCGAACAGGCGTACATCGGGTCGGCGGCGTTTGAGGGCGATGCCGATGCAGCCGCTGCCCAGCCCAACATCGAGCACAGCGGGCTGGCGCTGTTCGCGAGCATTGAGCCAGCGCAGGGCAAAGGCGACGAGCTCTTCCGTTTCTTGCCGCGGGATGAGCACGCTGGAGTTGACCCGAAATTTAAGCCCGAAGAAGTCGGCCTGGCCCAGGACATATTGCACGGGTTCGCCGGCCAATAATCGCCGTCGAATGGGTTCTAAGCGCGCTTCCTCTTCTACAGAGAGGGTGGCAGGCGGGGTGCGATAGCCCAGTGCGTCGGCAAAAACAATGCGGGCAATGCTGCGCGCTTCGCCAAGGCCATGGCGCGGGGAGAGTTCATGGACGAGGCGCTCGAATGCGTTGGCTTTTTCCATTTCCGATGGATTGTCAGAGGCGCTGCTGGCGCTATTCCACCTGCCCACTGGCAGTCATTTGTTGCTCAAACAATTCGGCATAATATCCGCCTTTTGCCAGGAGTTCCTCGTGAATACCCTGCTCGGCGATGCGGCCTTCTTCCAGCACGAAAATCTGATCGAATTCCAGCATGCCGTAAATTCGATGCGTGATGACAACGGCTGTTTTATCGGCCAGTGTTTCGCTCAGGTAGCCGAGGATTTGGCTTTCGGTGTGGGTATCTACAGCAGAGAGACAGTCGTCGAGCAAGAGGATTTCGGGCTGTTTGGCAAAGGCGCGAGCAATGCTGACGCGCTGTTTTTGGCCGCCAGAGAGCGTTACGCCGCGTTCGCCGACGGTGGTGTCGTACCCCTGCGGTAGGCCCAGGATATCGTGGTGGACAGCGGCATTTCTGGCGTGCAGCTCTGCTTCTTGACGGCTTAGCCCTGGGCGCCCAAAGGCAATGTTGCCCAGCACGGTGTCAGAGAAGAGGAAAACGTCTTGGGGCACGTAACCGATGCGGCGGCGCAGTTCGGCCAGCGGGTATTCGCGCAGGTCTATGCCATCTAAGAGGATACGCCCTTCTGTGGGGTCATACATGCGCACCAGCAGGTCAGCGATGGTGGTTTTGCCTGCGCCGGTGCGGCCGACGATGGCCACCTTCTGGCCGGGTAGCACCTCAAAAGACAGCCCCTTGAGCACCCGAACACCCGAGTCAGGATAGACAAAACCGACATTCTCGAACACGATATGCCCGCGTCGGGTGTTGGATTTTCCGTTGGAGGCAGGCAGGAGATTGGGCCGTTGAATGGGGTCTTTTACGGCTGGCTCGGTGTGCAGCATTTCATTGATGCGCTTTTGCGAAGCCGCTGCCTGCTGGGTGAGCGAAGCAATCCAGCCAATAGCCGTTACGGGCCAGGTGAGCATATTGATATAGATGACAAATTCGGCGATGTTACCCGCCGTGATGTCGCCGCGCACGGCATACAGCCCGCCTACGTATACAGTGATGATGGTGCTGGCGCCGATCATGAGCACCATAAGCGGGTAAAAAAAGGCGTCCACGCGCGTCAAGGCCAGCGTCTCCTGGCGATAGCTTTCGCATTGCTGCGCAAAATGCCGGCCCATCTCCTCCTCCCGCGCATAGCCTTTAACCACGCGAATGCCGCTGTACACCTCCTGAGCAATGCTCGTCAGCTCACCCAACTTCTGCTGAATCTGCTCGCTGCGGCGGTTCATGATGCTGCTCACCCAGTAGATAGATAGGCTAAGCAAAGGAAGCGGCGCCAGCGACCACAGCGTCAGCGGCACACTCACGCGCAGCATCGAAGAGATGGTCAGCACAAACAAAAAGGTCAGGTCCAGTCCGTATAGAATGGCCGGCCCCAAGAACATACGCACCTTGGAAACGTCCTCCGAAATACGCGACATGAGGTCGCCTGTGCTGCGGCGGCGAAAGAATGCCAGATCGAGCCGCGTGTAATGCGCAAACAACTCCTTTCGCATGTCGTATTCGACAAGCCGACTAAAGACGATAATCGTCTGACGCATGAAGAACATGAACAAGCCCATCAGGGCGGCTAGACCAATGACCGTCAGGCCAAAGCGCGCTATCTGACTACTCAACTCGTCGAACGCTTCCGGATGCGCAGCAATGCCGCCGGTTTCCTGATAATGGCGCACGCGCTCCACGACGCTGTCTAACGCCTCGCGAATGACTTGCGGCTGCAAAACGCGAAAAACGTTGGTAAGGCCCACGAAAAGCACCCCCAGCAGCAGCCGCCAGCGGTATTTCCAAAAGTATTTCCTCAGGTAAAAAAGGTGCTTCATGCCTGTAAAAAAACGGACACTATAGCAGAAAGTTCAGCCAAAAGCATCGGGCTGAGGGCTGAAGCGTCGCCACTCCAACGTCTCCGACGAAGTGGCCTCAGCCAACTTTTGAACTTCATTAACGACCCTTAACATTTTCCGGCCCCTTTTTTGGCTAATAAAAGCGTTCTCTTGCCGACAGTTAATGGCAGAAAGCGTCAAGGCTTTTTTTGACTCCAATTTTTTCACACAAAAACGGTTTAATCCGCCATGCTGATCCTCACCTGTTTACTGCTTGTGCTTCTGGTTTTTGGCAATAAAATGCTGAAAGAAGCCTGAGGCCTCCCGCTCCCCAGCGCGTCTATTCGCGCAATGAAGACAGCTTCGAACAACCATCTTTTCTATAAAAAAACCTCGATGGGCGCCGCGCCGTCGAGGTTTTTTCGTTGGTACGGCCACTGAGAGAACCCTTTGGCCGCCTTATCGTTAAACGAACATGGCAAACGGTAACGCTTCTGAAAACGGCTCAGCACCCCCCGCCGATCAGTGGGCGTCGTGGCGGCATTTGTGGCGGTTTTTCCGCATGATCTGGGCAGTTTCCCCCTCGCTGACGCTATGGAATGCCGCTTTGCGCCTGCTGCAGGCAGCCATTCCGCTGTCGCTGTTGTATGTGGGTAAGGAAATTATTGACGCCGTGGTGAAGGCCATGTCCTCGCCCGACGACGTGTGGCGGCTGGCGCATCCGCTGTGGGGCTGGCTGGTGTTGGAGTTCGGCTTAGCTGTTGCCAACAACCTGCTGGGCCGCGCCATCACGCTGACCGACAGCCTGTTGGGCGACTTAGTGAACAACGACTCTTCGGTGCGCATCATTCGGCACGCCGCCACGCTCGACCTGTACCAGTTTGAAGATGCGGCGTTCTACGACAAACTCGAGCGGGCGCGCACCCAGACGGCTGGCCGAACGGCCCTCATGAGCACAGCGCTCTCGCAAGCGCAAGACCTGATTTCGGTCGCCTTCTTAGCCGGCGGTCTGATAGCTTTCAATCCCTGGCTGATTGTCTTGCTGGTACTGGCTGTCATTCCATCGTTCATCAGCGAAACGCGCTTCGACCGCGAAGGCTACTCCCTGACGCGCTCCTGGACGCCGCAACGACGCGAACTGGACTACCTGCGCTACATCGGCGCCAGCAATGAAACGGCGAAAGAAATCAAGATTTTTGGCTTAGACCATTTCTTAGCCGAGCGCTTCCGCGCTATTTCAGAGCAATACTATCAGGCCAATCGGCGCCTGGCCGTACGACGCGCGGCATGGGGCGGGCTGCTGTCGGCGCTCAGTACCGCAGCGTACTACGGCGCCTATGCCTACATCATTGGCCAAACGGTGCTGGGCGCCCTGTCATTGGGCACGCTGACCTTCCTGGCTGGCGCCTTCAGCCGCCTGCAAGACCTGCTGTTGCGTATCGTCGGGCGCTTTTCGCGCATGGCCGAAATGGCGCTATACCTGCGCGATTTATTTGATTTTCTGGCCCTTAAACCGCTGTCGGCCAATCACATCGGCAAACGCCCTGTGCCCCGGCCCATGCGCGAAGGTATCCGCTTCGAGAACGTCGGCTTCCGCTATCCGGGCAGCGACGTGTGGGCGCTGCGCCACGTCAGCTTCACCCTTGCTCCTGGCGAAAAATTGGCCTTAGTGGGCGAAAACGGCGCTGGAAAAACAACGCTTGTCAAACTGCTGGCCCACCTGTACGAACCCTCCGAGGGTCGTATCCTGCTCGATGGCGTGCCCCTGTGCGAGTACGCTCCCGAAGACCTGCGCCGAGAAATCGGCATTATCTTTCAAGACTACGTGCGCTTCATGTTTACCGCTGCCGAAAACATCGCTATTGGCGACATCGAGGCGCGCGCCAATCGCCCGCGCATCGTAACGTCGGCGCACAAGAGCCTTGCCGATACCGTCATCGAGAGCCTGCCCAACCAGTACGACCAGATGCTGGGCAAACGGTTCGCCGGAGGCGTAGACCTCTCCGGGGGCCAGTGGCAAAAAATTGCCTTAGCGCGCGCCTACATGCGCGAGGCGCAAATCGTCATCTTGGACGAACCCACTGCCGCCTTAGATGCGCGCGCCGAACACGAAGTGTTTCTGCGCTTCGCCGAACTGACGCGCGGGCGCGCCGCCGTGCTCATCAGCCACCGCTTCAGCACCGTGCGCATGGCCGACCGTATCCTCTTCTTAGAACACGGGCAGGTCATCGAACAGGGCAGCCATGAAGAGCTGCTGCGGCAGGGCGGCAAATACGCCGAACTCTTCCGGCTGCAGGCGAGGGGGTATGCGTAGGCGCCACCGAGGATGCCAACCCCAGGGCCACAAACAACGGCGGCAGATTTGCTAATTTTGCCGGACTTCCGCACGCGCCACCATGCCAGCCATTCCTATCAACATCGAGGACCTCCTGCGGGCCAAAACGGTTGAGTCGGCCCGATTGGAGTTTAAAGCGTCGCTCTCTGAGCCGGCGCTGCGGCAGGTTGTGGCCACGATTTGCGCCTTTGCCAACGATTTCCACAACCTCAACGGCGGCTATATCGTGCTGGGCGTGGAAGAAGAGGGCGGCGTGGCAAAGCTACCGCCTGCCGGCCTTGCGGAGGACTCGTTGGAGGAGATGCAAAAGAAAATCCGCGGGCAGTGCAACCGCATCGAGCCGGAATACTATCCGGTAGTGGAACCCATTCGTTTTGAGCATAAAACGCTCTTAGTCATCTGGTGTCCGGCAGGCGAAGCGCGGCCATACAGTGCCCCGTCGGCGCGCGGCACTGGCGAACGGGCTTACTACATCCGCCAGAGTTCGGAGACGGTGGAGGCGCAAGGCGCCATCTTGCAAGAGTTACTCAGCCTGACGGCGCGCATTCCTTTTGACGACAGGGCGAATGCTCGTCTTTCCTACGAGGTGTTGGAACACAGCCTTATCAAAAAATTCCTCATTGACGCGCGTAGCAAGCTGGCGGAGGCCGGTCAGGGTTTACTGGAAGACTGCTTAGACCTGCGCATTGCGCGCCGGGTCAACGACCATTACGCGCCTGTAAATGTAGGGCTTATGTTTTTCACCTTTTCGCCGCACGAGTACTTTGCTGGCGCTCGCACAGAAGTGGCTCAGTTCGGGGACGAGGCTGGCGGGCGAGTGGTGGAAGAAAAGTACTTCACCGGCCCTATTCATGAGCAAATTCGAGAGATTTTGCGCTTCCTGGAGGGCATTACCGGCCATTTAACCCAAAAACTGCCGCACAAAGCCGAGGCTATGCGCTTTGTCGCTTTTCCGTATGCCGCTATGGAAGAGGCTGTAGTCAATGCCTTTTACCACCGCGGCTACGACGTAAGCACGGAGCCGATAAAAATCTACCTTTATCCTGACCGGATGGAAATCATCAGCTACCCGGGCCCTGTGCCGGGCATTCTGCCCGAGCATTTCGCTGAAGGCGCTCGAGTGCCGCCGGCCCCCAACCGCAACCGCCGGGTGGGCGATTTCCTCAAGCAGCTGCGCTTGGCCGAAATGCGCAACACGGGCATCCCCACTATCATCCGAGAGATGAAGCAGAACGGCTCGCCGCCGCCGCGCTTCGACTTCGACGCCAGTCGCACGTACTTCCGTGTGACGCTACCGGCGCACCTGCAATACGTGGTCTTGCACGCCATCCGGGAGGCCGCCTACTTGTGGGCCACCGGGCAAAAGGATGCGGCGCTGCATCGCCTCTCCGAAAGCAAGGCAGCCGCCCCGTCGGGCATCCTTTGGGCGCAACTCATTGAATACAAGGCTGAAAGCGGCGACCTCGAAGGCGCCGAAACGGAATGGAAAGAACTGCTGGCCCAAAACGGTCGTATAGACCGAACGCCTGCCGCCCAGGCTATGGCCCGCGCGTATTTAGTACGAGGCAAACCCTTGAAAGCGGCTGAGACGCTTCGCTATGTGGACCCGTCATTTGCTGACCCTAGTGCGCTGACCGACGTCGCTACCTTGTATCGAAATGCCGGCGATTTCGAGAGCGCCCACCAGCTGTTGGAAAACAACCGCACCCTTTTGTGGAGCGACCCAAAAGGGCTGAACGAGCTGGCCAGTATCAAATTTGAACTGGCGCGCGAGGCCTACCGCAAGCGCAAAAAGCAGCTCAACCAGCGCCTGCTGGAGGAGTCTGCCGCCCTTTACCGGCGGGTCATTCAGCTCAGCCCCGAAAGCAAGCGCTGCGGCTGGTGCTGGTTCCGCCTAGCCGAAATTTACCAGTACCTCAACAAGCCGGATACGGAAATTGAATATGCCTACGAACAGGCCGTAGCCCTTCTGCCTGAGGAGCCGGAAGTCCAGCAACAATTCCAGAAGTGGAAAAAACACTGACACATGCCCAATTTTGCTCACCTCCACTGCCATACCCAATTTTCGCTGCTCGACGGAGCGGCGGCCATTCCGGCCTTGTTCAAAAAGGCCAAAGCCGACGGCATGCCCGCGGTGGCCATCACCGACCACGGCAATATGTTCGGCGTATTTCAGTTCGTGGCTGAGGCAGCGCGTCATGAAGGCGTCAAGCCTATCGTAGGCTGCGAGTTTTATTTAGTGGCCGATCGGCACCGCAAGACGTTTACCAAAGAGGACAAAGACAAGCGCTACCACCAGCTTTTCTTAGCCAAAAATGCTACGGGCTATCGCAACCTGGTGAAGCTGTGTTCGCTGGGCTACATCGAAGGCTTCTACGGTAAATACCCGCGCATTGACAAGGATTTAGTGCTCCAGTACCACGAGGGCCTGATTGCCACTACGTGTTGCCTGGGCGCCGTGGTGCCGCAAACTATCCTGCGCCAGGGCGAAGAGGCGGCCCGCAAGGAATTCGAGTGGTGGCTCGACCTGTTTGGCGAAGATTACTACATCGAACTGCAGCGCCACCAGCAGGCCGAACAGGACCGCGTCAACGAGGTGCTGCTCCGCTGGGCTAAAGAGTACAACGTCAAGGTCATCTGCACCAACGACTCACACTATGTAGATCAAAAAGACGCTAACGCGCACGACATCCTGCTGTGCGTCAACACGGGTGAAAAGCAGTCCACCCCGCCCATCCGCGATTTCGTGGAAGAAGGCACAGTTACCAAAGGCGGGCGCTTTGCCTTTCCGAACGACCAGTTCTACTTCAAGACGCAGGCCGAAATGGCGGCGCTCTTTCACGATGTGCCCTTCGCGTTGGATAACACCCTGGAAATTGTAGATAAGTGCGAGTACCTGAAGTTGAAGCAGGATATCCTGCTGCCTCACTTCGTCGTCCCCCAGGAGTTTGCCTCGCAGGATGACTACTTGCGCCACCTGACCTTCGAGGGGGCGCGCAAGCGCTACGGCGAAATCACGCCGGAAATTGAAGAGCGCCTCAACTTCGAGCTGCGCACTATCCAGACGATGGGCTTTGCCGGTTACTTCCTCATCGTGGCTGACTTCATCCGGGCCGGGCGCGACCTGGGCGTGTTCGTCGGGCCGGGGCGCGGTTCGGCAGCAGGCTCAGCAGTGGCTTATTGCATTGGCATTACCAACATTGACCCCATCAAGTACGGCCTGCTGTTCGAGCGCTTTCTCAATCCCGAGCGCAAGAGCATGCCCGATATTGATACTGACTTTGACGACGAAGGGCGCGACAAAGTGATTGATTACGTCGTCAAAAAGTATGGCTATCAGCAGGTAGCCCAGATTGTAACGTACAGCTCCATGGCGGCTAAGATGTCTATTAAGGACGTGGCACGCGTGCTGGATTTGCCCTTAGACCAATCCAACGCCTTAGCCAAATTGGTGCCCGAAAAGCCCGGCATCTCCCTCAAGCGCGTGCTGACTGCGCCGTTAGAAGGCGAGGGCTCTTTAGCCGAAAAAGAGGGCCTGCTGGCCGACGACATAGAAAGCTGTAAGCGTCTGCGCGAGTATTTGGCCCAGGAAGACACGCTGGAGGCCAAAGTCTTGCGCGAGGCTATGGTGCTCGAGGGCTCTGTGCGCGGCACGGGAATTCACGCCGCTGGCATCATCATTGCGCCCAAAGACCTGACCGAAATCCTGCCCGTTTGCACCTCGAAGGAAACTAACCTGCTCATCACCCAGTACGAAGGCAGTACCATCGAAGACGCGGGCGTCATCAAAATGGACTTTCTCGGCCTGCGCAACCTGACCATTATCCGCGACGCCCTGCGCCTCATCGAGCGAAACCACGGCGTCCGCATTGACATAGACAATATCCCGCTTGACGACGCCAAAACCTACGAACTCTACCAACGCGGCGAAACCATCGGCACCTTCCAGTTTGAAAGTCCCGGCATGCAGAAGTACCTGCGCGAACTGAAGCCCGACAAGTTCGATGACCTCATCGCCATGAACGCGCTCTATCGCCCCGGCCCATTAGACTACATTCCGGAATTCATCGCGCGCAAACACGGACGCAGCCGCATCACCTACGACCTGCCCGAAATGGAGGAATACCTAAAGGAAACCTTTGGCATCTGCGTCTATCAGGAACAAATCATGTTGCTTTCGCAAAAATTGGCCGGCTTCTCCAAAGGCGACGCCGATGTGCTGCGCAAAGCCATGGGCAAAAAGCAAAAGGCAGTTCTGGACAAGATGCGCGGCCAATTCATCGAAGGCGCTATGGCGCGCGGCTACCCAAAAGACAAACTCGAAAAAATCTGGAGCGACTGGGAAGCCTTTGCCTCTTATGCCTTCAACAAAAGCCACTCTACCTGCTACGCCTTTGTGGCCTATCAAACGGCCTATTTGAAGGCCAATTACCCAGCCGAGTACATGGCCGCTGTGCTTAGCAACCACCAGGGCGCCATCGAAAAAATCACTTTCTTTTTAGAGGAATGCCGCCGCATGGGCCTAACGGTCAAAGGGCCCGACGTCAACGAGTCTGACGTCAACTTCTCCGTCAATAAAAAGGGCGTCATTCGCTACGGTCTGGGCGCCATTAAAGGCGCAGGCGAGGCGGCAGTGCAAAGCCTTATCGAAGAGCGCCAGAAAAACGGCCCATTTCAGGACCTCTACGACTTCATGCGCCGCGCCAACCTGCGCGCCATCAACAAGCGCGTTTTGGAAAGCTTGGCCTACGCCGGCGCCTTCGACGAACTGCCCCCTCTGGCCGGCAAAGGCAAAGAGTACCGCAGCCACCTGTTCGCTCCCAGCGACAAGTACGAATCCTTCCTCGAACATCTTCTTCGGTATGCCCACGCCTATCAGGAAGACAAAATCCTGTCGGCCAATTCCCTCTTCGGCGACCTATCCGACTCGGTCAGCATCCCTCAACCGCCGCTGCCCAAAGCCGAACCCTGGAACCTGCTCACCCTGCTCCAGCGCGAACGCGACGTCGTGGGCGTGTACCTCAGCGGACACCCCTTGGACAACTACCGCTTCGCCTGGGAAACCTTCGCCAGGCCCATCAGCCATTTAGAAAACTGTAAAGACCAGAAAGTAGCCATCGCCGGCTTCGTAACGCACGCCGAACATCGGGTCTCCCAGAAAGGCACAAACTGGGGGCGCATCGTCCTGCAGGATTACACGGGCGACCTGGAAATTTCCTTGTTTTCAGATACTTACGTAAAATTCCGAAACTTCTTAGAAGAAGGCGAATGCCTTTATATCGAAGGCGAATACAAAGCGCGCTTTGCAGGCGCGGAGAATTACGAATTGCGCGTCAGCAATATCCGCCTGCTGGAGAGCATCGGCGAAGAGAAGACCAAAGGCGTTACCCTGCGCATTCCGGTGGAGCGCATCACGCCTGACTTCATTTCCGAGATTGAGCGCATTTGCACGGCACACCAGGGCAAGCACGCCCTGCGTATGGAACTTTTGGACCTCCAGCACAAAGAGCGTCTGCCCTTTCTGTCGGCCAGCCGCAAAGTGCAGGTCTGCCGCGAACTGATTTCAGCCTTAGAGCTGCTGGGCATCGAGTGCAGCGTCAATTAGACCCGCACGGACCAGTGTCGTCTGCTTGGGTAATTAGCCGGAATTTAACTAATAAAATATACAACTTTTCTAACGCATAGCACGCCATACCTGAGCTGGATATTTTACCTTTGACGCCGCGTTTCCCGCATCTTGGTGAGAAGACCCGCTTCCGCTGTGAGCGGAATGGTTTTTGCTGGAGATGACGCATCCCCTGGTTAATCGTCTAACTTCCCGCCCGTTCCAATCAATGCCGATTGGGAGTCATGCCATTCTTTTTTTTCTTATACAACCACAACGGAATTATGACGATGAAAAAAACCATTACTTTACTTTTCGGCCTGTGGCTGTGCTCGCAAGCGGCCGCACAGAAAAACGAAAACATCTTTATTCGCCTGGGCGTCAACGCAGGTGGCTCCATGTTGTTCCACAACACCCACTTCTACGCTACCAACCTGCAGGAGGTGTATAAATTCGTCTCCATCAGCCATAAGGACAAGGGCGGCTATTCGTGGGAGCAATTTGAAAAAGACTACGGCTTGCGCGGTCGTTATGCGCAACCGCGTTATGGGCTGAATGCCTACTTTGCCCATCGGCTTTTTCCGGTGTTTGGCAATGTGGAATTTATGTCGTCGCCATCCAGTTATCAGAAGATGTCCTTAGCGCTGACGCTTGGGCTGGGCAAAGACTTTCGGCCGTTTGATAGCGACTTTTTCTTTTCGGCGCACGGGGGCTTCAAGCGCGTGTTTCGCGATTGGGGCTGGGGTGCCGAAACGATCACGTACAGCACCAACGCTGAGGCGCGTCAGTACTTGAAAACATTTTATAATCCTGACTATCCGCTGGGCGTTCAGTCGGGCAATTTATTGGCCTTTCGTGCAGGCATTGGGCGCGTTGTAGGGCCGGCAGAACGAGCAGCCATCGGTTTGGAAGGGTTTTACGAGTTAGACCTGACCAACGAAACGGTGCGTCAGGCGCGCATGACGAACGCCGGCGTGAACGTGTACTTCCGCTTCGACCTGGCGCATACGTCGTTTTAAACGCAGGCGTAAGCGCCGCAAAACACAAGCGGGAAGCTGTCGGTTAATACGACGGCCTCCCGCTTTTTGTTGGGTCGCAAGCTCGTGTTACTGACCTTCTATGGCTGCTAAGTCGAAAAGCAGTGAGAAGCGCAGGGTATTGTCCAACGGGTTGCGCTGGTTGGTGGTGGGGACTAAGTAGGAGAAGTTAACGCCAAAGACATTGTACTTGACGCCGAGGCCCACGCTGAAGTACTTGCGGTTGCCTTTGGAATAGTGCTCATAGAAGTATCCCGCACGCACGGCGAACTGGTTGTCATACCAGTACTCGGCGCCGGCGCCGATGTTGATTTCCTTGAGTTCTTCGCTGAAGCCGCCGGGGGCATCGGAGAAAGAGACGAAGATGCCGCGGATGGAAGAGTACTGCTTGTAGTCAGGGATTCCGTCGCCGTCTTCATCTATATCTGGGCGTGGTGTAGGCACAAGCAGTTTGTTCAGGTCGGTGGTGAATGTCAGGGTGTTGTGAGCGTCTAAATTAAATTTCCAGGCGAAGCCCAAGCCCAAATTGGTGGGTATGTAATCGCGATTGGCTGAGCGAGTATATGTGATTTTAGAACCGAGATTCGACACGGCTGCGCCGAAAGTGAATTCACCCCCCGCCCGGGTGAGTTTCATTGGCGTGCGGTAAGTCAGCGACACATCGGCGCCGCCGGCCACGCCTGGGCGGATTTCATTGCCTTCCACGATCTGGCCAGTGGCTAAGTTGGAATAAATAAACTTAGCGCCGACAGCGGCGGCGAATTTCTTCGAGAGTTTTCGCGAATAAGCAAGGGCAACTTCAAGCTCGTTCGGACGGCCCTGGCCCAGCGAGCCACCGTTTTCATCGGTGAATTCGATATCGCCCAAGGAGAAGTAGCGCAGGCTGGCGCCAACGGTTTGAAGGTCGTCTAAACGCTTGTAGGCGGACAGATAGGCCAGATACACATCCTGCAGCCCTAAATTACGCATCCATGGCGTGTAGGTGGCAGATACAGCTAAGTTTTTATCGGCGAAGGCCAGTTTGGACTGGTTGTAGTGCATGCCATTAGGATCGGCAGAGGTAGCGATGCCGACGTCGCCCATAGCACCTCCGCGGGCATCGGGAGCAATACGCAAAAAGGGCACGGCGCTCGTAACTGAGTTAGCGCATTTTTCGCCTGTAGGTATTAGCGCGCCCGTTACGGGATTGTAGGAGTAACCCTTTCCGTCCCGACATCTGGGGAGCAGCTGCGCTTGAAGAGAATATCCTGAAAATAAAACCGCGGCGAAAACCGTCAGCCACGGAAGCAGAGCCTTTAATCTCATGATAGCAGGTGTAAATTAGTGGCAGGATGTTTTGTTTTTGTGCGCCGTTAGGTACTGAAAGCCCGCAAAGGTAGTCATTTGTATTAGCCTGTTCCAAAGGCACACAGCGTTGATGCGCTTCGTAAGCATGTGGTTGCCCGAAGTGCGTTTCTTTGCCGCCAAAACGAGCGAAGTATGAACCTATGGGGCATTGACTTGGGCGGCACCAAAATAGAGGGTGTTGTATTGGAAAGCCGTGAGAATCCGCGCGTGCTGGCACGCCATAGAATACCTACGGAAGCCCGGCAGGGCTATGCGCATATCCTTGACCAGATAGCCTTGCTGGTGGATGAACTCTCCCGCCTGACCGGGCGAAAGCCTACGCGATTAGGTTTAGGGCACCCCGGCACGCTTGACCCTCAGACGGGCGTTGTCAAGAACGCCAATACAACGGCACTGATCGGCAAACCATTTGACCGGGACTTAGAGCAACGCCTGGGCATTCCGGTTCGCCTTTCCAACGATGCCAACTGTTTTGCTATGGCTGAGGCGCTGATGGGCGCTGTGCCAGAAGCGCTGCCGCAAGCCGAAGTCGTTTTTGGCGTCATCATGGGCACTGGTGTAGGAGGCGGCATCGTCGTACATGGTCGGGTTATTCATGGTCGGCAGGGCATTGCTGGCGAGTGGGGCCATAATTTTTTAGATGCTGAAGGCGGCCCGTGCTACTGTGGCAAAGTAGGCTGCGTGGAAACACTCCTTTCTGGCCCGGCGTTGGAGCGATTTTACCGGCAAAAAACCGGTGAGGAGCGACGCTTGCCCGATATTGCCGCGCGTGCTGGGATAGGTGCGGATGCCGCGGCTACGGAGACACTTGACCGGCTCATCCATTACTTCGGCAGGGCTATTGCTGTCGTTATCAATATCCTTGATCCTGACGCTATCGTGTTGGGCGGTGGCGTGGGCAATATTGATCGCCTGTACTCCGACGGCGTAACAGAGGCGGGCAAGCACCTCTTTAATCCGCGGATTGATACTGTTTTCCTAAAACCTAAGTTAGGCGATAGTGCGGGCGTTTTCGGCGCCGCATTACTGTTTTGAGTTGCTGGTGGCACTTTTTTACAAAAATAAAAGACTGTCGGCCCGAAAAAGTGCGTTTTACTGCACAATATCGTTTGCCTTAAATCGAACATTTCAAAACACTATGAAACATACGCTTATTCTCTGCTTATTGATGGCCTCTATCGCTGTTTTGCAGGCGCAGGCCGAAATTAAGTTGCCGTACAGACCTGCTAATCCCGACCCTGCGCCCGCGCCGGTAATGCACAGCGCGCCTAAAAGCCCTGCGCCTACCACTGCGCGCCCGGCTTCGCCAGCAACAACTGCCAGCAAAACCGGCGAACAGGACGCTGCTGCCCGCCGCGCTGCCGCTTTGGCTAAAGTACAGGGCAAGCAACCATCTGCTCCAGTGGCCAGCCCTTCGACGAAAAAAGATGCGCGCTCGGTGGCGCCTGCAATGTATTCTACCTCTGCTGTAGCGGCGCCCGAGCCAGAGTCTTCCACGACCGTCACCGTCAATGGCCTTTACGTACAGCGCAACGTGCGCCCGGGCCGCGGCCAGGTGGGCAATGAACTATTTACGCCTGTCAGCGAACTGCACTACGTGCAATTCGCCGTCTATTGCAAAGACGCGCCCGTGGACAAAGCGCCGGCTATTGAAGGTCTATACTTGTTGTGGCACCCCGGCAGTACCTGTCCCGGCGGCGCTAAAGGCGCCAGTTATATTGTAAAAGGCTACACCACGCCTGAAGAGGCCAAGGCGGCTGTGGCTACTTACAGAGCCAGGGGCTTCGACTGCTGGTACAACCCTGCGCTTACAGGCGCCGAGGTAGAGATTATTGGCGTGCGCTAAACCATCGCCCTGCTCCACATGAGGCGTCGTCAGGTGCCCCAAACCGAGCGACGCCTCTCTTTTTTGTCACCCGCTTGGCCATGGGCAAGACGCAGAATGCCCCTTCAGATACCGCGAAGTAACCCGAATTTTGCTGCATGAAGGACAAAAAGCCGGCAAAAACGCCTTCGCCGCCCAATGTCGTTCCGCTCAGCGAGGCGGACATTCGCCTGCGCTACGAGGACGTCTATGAAGAAATGCGCCCCGACGAGGTAGTGGCGGTGCGCTGGAAAGAGGGCGCCTATGAGTTCGCCTGTCGCAACGGCTTTTGCCTGCGCGTGCAGGTCATCGCTCCCGACACCATTCGGCTGCGCTACAGCCCTGATGGCGTTTTTCAGCCCGACTTCTCCTATGCCTTAGACGCCGAAAGACCCGCTCAGAAGGTGACTGCCACCCTGAGCGAGATGGCCAACGAGTACGTTCTGACTACTGCTTTGCTCCAGCTAACGCTGACGAAAACCGGAGCACTCGCGCGTTTCTACGACGCCGACGACCGACTGCTCAACGAGGATGCTGGCGAGTTTGTGGCGCGTCGCAGCGTGCTCAAAGGCTGGCATCGGTTAAAAATCTCCAAAAAATGTCAGCGGCGCGAGGCTTTCTACGGCTTGGGCGATAAGACCTGCGGCGCCAACCTGTGCGGTAAAGCGTTTGAAAACTGGTGTACCGACGCTTTTGCTTTTGGGCCCAATACCGACCCGCTCTATCGAGCCATACCGTTCTATTACGGCATTCACCAGGGGCTTTCTTACGGCATTTTTTTAGACAACACCTTTCGCACGCACTTTGACTTTGACAGCAAAGCCAGAGGCGTGGTCTCTTTTTGGGCAGAGGGTGGAGAGATGAATTATTACTTCCTCTACGGTCAGACGCCTGCCGATGTAACGCGCGCCTACGCGCGCCTGACCGGGCGGCCACAACTGCCGCCATTGTGGGCGCTGGGCTACCACCAGTGCCGTTGGAGCTACTACCCACAAGAACGCGTACTGGAAATAGCCGACACCTTCCGCACATTGTGCATTCCCTGCGACGCCATTTACTTGGACATTGACTATATGGATGGCTTCCGATGCTTTACCTGGAATCGGGAGCATTTTCCAGACCCTAAGGGCTTAATAGATGTTTTGCGCAAACGCGGCTTCCATACGGTAGTCATCATTGACCCGGGCATCAAGGAAGACCCTAACTATGCCGCTTATCGCGAGGGCGTAGAAAAGGGCCTGTTTGTACGCGCCGCTGATGGAGCGCTTGCCAAAGGCCCTGTGTGGCCGGGCTTTTGCGCTTTTCCAGATTTCTCCAACCCCCAGACGCGCGAATGGTGGGGCGAACTGCACCGGGAACTATACACTGACCTGGGCGTCAGCGGGTTTTGGAACGACATGAACGAGCCTGCTGTCTTTCACGTGCGCTCCAGAACGCTGCCCGACGATGCGCAACATTCCTTCGAGGGCCACTGGGCTGCACATCGGCAATTGCACAACGTCTATGGTTTGCTGATGACGCGCGCTTCGTGGGAGGGCATGCGGAGACTTTGCCCGCAAAAACGCCCCTTCCTGCTGACGCGCGCTTCCTTCAGTGGTGGGCAGCGCTATGCGGCGGTGTGGACGGGTGACAACAGCGCTTCGTGGGAACACTTAGCCCTGGCTAATGTGCAATGTCAGCGGCTGAGCGCATCAGGATTCTCGTTCTGCGGCGCCGATATCGGCGGCTTTTCCGGGATGCCCGATGGCGAACTGTTTGTCCGGTGGCTCCAGTTGGGCGTTTTCCACCCCCTTATGCGCGTGCACAGCATGGGCCAATATTCGGCAGGCGATACTGCTGTCAAAGATGAGGCTCAGCTGGCCGATCCCGCGCTGCATACCACTGACCGAGAGCCGTGGTCGTTTGGCGACCGCTGGACGCCCCTGGCCCAAAAGGCCATTCAACTGCGCTATGCCCTACTCCCTTACCTCTACACGGCGATGTGGAAAAATAGCCAAGACGGCACACCCGTGCTCCAACACGCCGCTTTCGTTGACCCTAACGACCCTAAACTGCGCGACGTAGAACGCGACTTCCTCTGCGGCGACCACTTATGGATCAGCCCTGTGGTGCAGCCCAAAGTGCAACGGCAATTGGTTTACCTGCCTAAAGGGCTCTGGTATTATTTTTGGAACGGCCAACTGGCTTCAGGCGAACTCTTTGTCAACGTCATGCCAGAACAGATTCCGTTCTTCGTCAGGGCCGGCGCTGTGTTACCGACTTATCCGGTGCTCCAACACACCGGCCACATAGCTACTGTGGAAGAACTGGAGCTGTACGTCTATTATCACAATGCCGCCGAGGCTGTCGTCAGCCAACTATACGAAGATGCCGGGGAAGGCTACGGTTATCGGGAAGGCGAATTTTGCCTGCGCACCTGGACGACCTTTGCTGACAAACAATCTTTTTACCTTCGCCAACATATAGACGGCTGTTGGCCCGTTTTCTATAAAAAAATAAAAATTTTCTTAGTCGGATTTCCCACTTTCTTGCAAAAATGCCTCGTTGATGGCGTTGAAATGCCCTTGCGGGAAATTCGCCTGCACAACCGCACCTTTTATCACTTTGTCATCTCACCCGATTTTCAAAACATCGAATGGCGCGCATAGATTGGCTCCGCATCGGCTACCACGTCAGCTTCTGGGTAGTCTATCTCATCCTCAATACCGGGCTAGGCAGCTTCTACAACCGTATTGACCCCGCCGAGGCATTCATCAACGAAGCCTCCGTTATACCTGTCAAACTCCTGCTGACCTATTTCGTTTTCTATCGCGTTATCCCGCTCTACTTGGACCGCGATAAACTGTGGAAACTTGTGGGACTGACGACGGCCGCTTTTCTCGTCGCTATCCTGCTGTATCGAATGACTACGGAGTGGCTACTCTTCCCCCTGACGCAGCCGGGCCGTAACGTGCCGTTCTTCAGCTGGAAGGGTATGTATCTCATTGCCTTTGACCTGTTCATTACTGTAGCGGCGGCGACGACCATCAAAATGATCCGCGTGCACTACAAGAGCTTAGAGTTTGAGCGGGAACTGATGCAGGAGAAGCTCCAATCGGAGCTCAACTTCTTGCGCGCGCAGATGAATCCGCACTTCCTGTTCAATACCCTAAACAACCTTTATGGCTTAGCACGCAAAAAATCAGACCATACGGCCGATGCCATCTTGATGCTGTCTAAGATCATGCGCTTCATGCTCTACGACTGCCGTGCTCCGCGTATCGCCGTTGCCGACGAAGCCAAAGTCATCCGAGATTACATTGAATTGGAAAAACTGCGCTACAACGAGCGCCTTAAAGTGCATTACGAAGAGCACATAGAACCGCCGGGTGGTTTTATTGCGCCCTTACTCCTGCTGCCCTTTGTAGAGAATAGCTTCAAACACGGCGCCGGCGGCACCACTGGAACGGTGGAAATATCGGTGCGCTTAGCCTTTCAAGACAATACCCTTGACTTCGAGGTGCGCAACACTGTGGACGCCGACGCTCCTCCACCCCGCACCGAAGGCATCGGGCTGAAAAACGTGCGCCGCCAATTAGAACTGCTCTACCCCGACCGCCACGAGCTCTTTACTGGCCGTGAAAACGGCACCTTCCGCGCCCATCTGAAGATACATCTGGCGGAAAAATAGACCGAAAAACGGCCTTGCGCAGCAACCACATAAAACATTTATTGGCCCATCCGTTTTAGCCAAGGCAGTGGAGTATCCCCCCACAAGCCGATGCACAGCCAACGATGCTTTTGGAGAAAACCTCCCCGGCTCTACCGCTCCACTCTGGCCCTCTTTGCGACTCGAAAAATGGCTTGACAGCCTTATTTTTCAAAAAAACACTCCTACAGGCAACCCAAGTGGCTCCTCGATCACCCATCCAGCATCCGTTCAACATGCAACAACTGACCGACCAGGAATTAGTGCAAGGCGTATTAAACGGAAGTCCTGCGCATCAGACGGCGCTCTATCAGAAGTTCAGCGTCCCGATGTTTCGGGTAGTTCTTCGCTTTGCACGAGACCGGGCCGAGGCGGAAGACATGCTTCAGGACGGCTTCATCCGCGTATTTCGAGACATGGCACAATTTCGAGGCGAAGGCGCGTTGGGCGGGTGGATCCGGCGCATCATGGTCAACACAGCGCTAAGCCACCTGCGCAAACAGCGCGATTTCCTGCGCGACACGCCTGACTACACGCCGTTCGAAAACCTGCTGCGTACCGAAGAGGACTTTGCCTCTAACCTTGACGCCGAAACGCTCCTTCAGTATCTGCAGCGCCTGCCTCCAGGATATCGTGCGGTGTTTAATCTGTATGTCATCGAAGGATTTAGCCACGAAGAGATTGCCGAACAACTCGGCATCTCCATTGGAACGAGCAAAAGCCAGCTGTTCAAAGCGCGCGAATATCTCAAGCGCATCGTGGACAAATCCTTCATCACCTGAAAATCGCACGCCATACCGGCCTGCTCTGCTCATGTTAAATTATGGAAGATAACAAAGAGTTCGCCCATTTAGACGCCCTGTTCCGCCGGGCCTTCGAGGATTTGCCCGACACTCCTTCGCC
This sequence comes from Saprospiraceae bacterium, assembly GCA_025056735.1. GTDB lineage: Bacteria > Bacteroidota > Bacteroidia > Chitinophagales > Saprospiraceae > M3007. The sequence goes on along the minus strand of JANWVR010000015.1, from coordinate 20,733 downwards.
CTCCGGCTGGGATACGCCCTCGCCGCGCGTGTGGGAAGGCGTCCGCACCCATCTGAAAACACCGCCTCGCTCAGGTGGAGGAGCCTATGTTGCTCTGCTTATAGCAACGGCCTCTGCAGCCCTGCTGTTCGGGCTCTATTGGGCCTTCCTGAAGCCGGCGAAATCGCCCGAAGCGCCCGGTGCAGCAAATGCTGTTCCCTACGAAGTGCCAACTGCAATCGTAGAAACTGCGCCAGCGGCGGAGACTGCACCTCCCGAGCGGATCATCTCTTCGACTCCAGCACGCGCACCTAAGCCCAGAAACGCTGCATTCGACGTCCACCGCCATGCCGAACCGCTACTGCCCAGCAGCGCCCCGCTACCCGGCAGCGTGCCCGCCCCCAACACTACCATCCGACGCGAAGTAGAAGCCCTGCGCAACGCCCCATGGGCACAACCGCTGCAACCGCTCCCCTTGAGAACGAGCATCCAACACGGCACTTATCCGCCCAGTATCCGCCAGTGGCTGATGCTAAAAGCTCCGAAGCCAGAGTAAGGTGAGCACCCTATGTTAGGGCCTGTTTAGCAGTAACGACCAATCAAATAGGGCCTGGCGGGGTACAAACCGCCAGGCTTTTTCATAAGCACCAAAAAAAGCCCACCCTTGTGTGGGCCTCGCTAAAGGGCATTTTCTTTGCGCCATGTTGCGCAAAGCCCTGACGTTATATGGCTTGACGATGATCGCCGTAGGCTCCTGCATTGGTTCGGGTATTTTTGTAACGCCCGGCCAGATTGTGCAAGCGGTGCCGAACGCGTTGCTGGCGTTATTGGCTTGGGTGCTGGGCGGCGTGCTGGCACTGACGGGAGCGCTGACATTCAGCGAGTTAGGCAGTATGTTTCCGCGTTCGGGCGGTATGTATGCGTATTTGCGCGAGGCATACGGTGACTTTGCCGCTTTTCTCTACGGTTGGATCATTTTATTGGTCGTCAATAGCGGCGCCTTAGCCGGTCTGGGGGCTGCCTTTGCAGAATACCTGAAGATATTTTTCCCAGGCATGAGCGAGGCCGCCAAGGTGGCGATAGCAGCAGTTTCGGTGTTGGGCCTGACGGCGCTCAATATGCTGGGCGTGCACGTGAGCCAGGCGCTTAGCAATGTACTCACCGGGTTGAAATTGTTGGCAATTGCGATGATTATTGCCGTAGGCTTTCTTTACGGCAGCGCCGAGCGAACGGGGCTACAGTTTTCCCTGAATGAAGGGGTGCCTGAGGCCTGGCCAACGGCGCTGCTGACGGCGCTTATAGGGGTCATTTTTTCCATAGGCGGCTGGCACCATGCCTCTTACGTGGCCGGCGAGGCTATAGACGCCCCGCGCACGGCGCCTCGAGCGATGGTGCTGGGCGTGTTTATCGTTCTGGCGGCTTATTTGTTGGTCAACATGGCCTACATGCTGCTACTGCCGTTGGACGCCATCGCCCGCACGCCCCGTGTGGCTGGTGAGGCCTTAGAGCAGGTGGCGCCCTGGGGTGGCAAAGCGGTAGCTGCCGCTATTGCGCTTTCTATTTTTGGCACGGTGAGCATTTATACGATGTCGGCGCCGCGCATTTATTTTGCTATGGCGAGCGACGGCATTTTCCTGTCGTCGTTGGCGAAAGTGCACCCGCGCTGGCGCACACCCATGTTAGCCATGTCGGTGCAAGCGCTTTGGTCCATAGGCGTGTTGTTATTTTTCGGAGGTTTGTTTGATCGCATTATCACGTTCGTGACGTTTGCGGATGCCCTCTTTATGGGCTTAGCGGGCGCGGCCGTTTTTGTTTTGCGCATAAGGCGTCCGCAGGTAGAGCGTCCAGTTAGGGCGTGGGGGTATCCCATCGTGCCGGCAGTATTTGTGCTTCTTTCAGCAGCTTTTGCCGTAAATACATTTTGGGAACGCCCCGAACAGGCGCTGCCAGGGCTGGGGCTTTTGGCCGTAGGCGCTGGCGTGTTTGGGTGGCTGAAAAGGAGACACAGTCAAGTTCCCTGAGGACAGCCCTGGCTAATAAGCCGACTGGGTGGGCGGGTGAGAGCGGTTGAGTATCACAACTAATGCGATAGGTGCATGGCCGCGTGCTGTACCTTTAAGCCCTTAAAAGGAACGAGATATTTGCCGTTATGACCAGTTCTCAATTCTTGCGCTTAGCGGCCTTATCGGGCGCTGTAACGGTTGCTTTAGGCGCCTTTGGCGCACATGGCTTGAAGCCGCACCTGTCGGAGTATCAGGCAGCGATTTTTGAAAAGGGCATTCAATACCAATTCGTTCACACCCTGGCCTTGCTGGCGTTAGGCATCCTCATGAGGCGAGGTGAGGATGTCTGGCTCCGGCGTAGCGGCGGATTGTTTGGGCTGGGTATTCTTTTCTTTAGCGGCTCGTTGTATCTGCTGGCGTGTCGCGATCTGTTGCCCTTCCCGGTAGGCTGGGCAGGCCCCATCACGCCGGTGGGTGGGCTTTGTTTTATTGGCGGCTGGCTGGCGCTGGCCTGGGGGGTGCGGCGCTAACGCCGTAGATCACATCTTTCCTTCGCCCGGTCTTGAGCGAGCAAAGGAAAGCGGCGGCGAAGGCCAAAGCGCAGGTGCAGTAATCGCGCTAAATCGAAGCAGGATATCGGTTAATTCGAGAGAGCCTCTTTGGGTTGTTCCGTCGCCGTTTCATGTGTCGAAATAGGCAACTCAACATAGAAATCGGTGCCTTCGCCCGGGCGCGTCTCGAAGTAGATGTGGCCGTCGTGTGCCTCGATGATGCGTTTGCAGATGGCTAAGCCCAGCCCACTGCCTGAGCTTTTAGTCGTGAAGTTGGGTTCAAAGACGCGCTTTTGGATTTCAGGTGGAATGCCGCCGCCGTTGTCGCGGATGCGCACGACCAAAAAGTTGCCCTGGCGGCTTACCGATAGCTCGATGCGCCCCTTGCGCTCGGCAGGTATAGCCTGGATGGCGTTGATAACCAAGTTGTTGAATACCCGAATGAGGTGATTTTTGTCCCCCTGAATGTGGAAGCGTTCGGCAGGCAGTTCGATGGACATCTCGACGTTGCGGTCCTCGGTAAAGAGGTCATAGACGCTTTCGACCACGTCGTTGAGCACCATGTCGTGTTTTTGACGGATATCTAAGTTGGCAAACAGCGAGAACTCGGTGGCGATTTGGGCCAGCGAGTCTATCTGCTCGATGAGGCGGGCGATGGCCTTTTTCAAATAAGCAGCGGCCTGTGCTGGGTCAGACGACAGGCGCTCGAGTTGCTGCATAGACAGTTTGATGGTTGTCAGCGGGTTTTTGATGTCGTGGGCCACCTGACGGGCCATTTCGCGCCAGGCGCTTTCGCGTTCTAAGCGGATGAGCCGGGCTTTGGACTCTTCCAATTTGTTTACCATTCGGTTGTACTCTTCGATAAGGGCGCTGATTTCATCGCCGGCCTGCTCGGTATATTCGAGTGGTTCGTTTTTGTCTTCCAGTTTCAGGCGCTGGATTTTATTGGAGATCAGTTTGAGCGGGCTGATAATCGAGTTAGACAGAGTGTACGAGACAGCATAAGCGATGAGCATGAGGAACACATACACGCTGGCCAGCAGTCCGATGAAGTCCGACACTTCGGGGCCTACTTTGCGGCCCGACAGGTAGTAGGGTACGCCGAGGAAGCCGAGCAATTGGTTTTGGTTGTTGCGCAGCGGCAGGTAGCGATTGGTGTAAGTGGTTCCGCCGGCGCGTTCGGCGACGGTGGCTTCCTGTTCCAATCCGGCTATCAGGCGCGCCTGGGCGTCAGCACTCATGCGATTGGGCAGCACGCCTATGCGCACCAACGGGTTTTGGGTAGAGAAGAGGATTTGCCCTTCGGACGAGAAGAAGTTGACGTCGGTAGCCAGACTGGCCGCCTGCGGAGCCAGTAATTGCGGCACGACCTGGGCCAGGGTGTCTGTTTGCGGCGGCACATCGCCCAGTTGAATGCGCATGTAGGTCACTAAGGCTTCGGCCCGGCGGTCTAAGTCGGCCTGCTCGCGTTGGCGGGCCTGGTCGGCGAAGTGCACGTAAGTGAGGGCAATGGCACCCGCGAAGCCTGCTCCGATGAGGGCAAACGTTCGGTAATGGATGCGCTTCGATAGTGAGCCTTGGCCCGCGAAGCTCAGCTGGTAGTGGGCGGGCAGAAATCCTAACCATGTGTTGAGGAGCGCCACGACTACAATGATGAGCAGGCACAATGCAAAGAGCGCTGAGAACAGGTATAGAGGCTTGCGGGCATCGCCCAATGGGCGGCCCACGGCAGCAGCAGCGGTTCCGTCGAGCGTGCTGTACACGGCGTCTGCGCGGCGCGGTTGTCGAGTGATGCGCTCTTCCGCCTGGCCGCGGGGCAGGTCTTTGGCAAAAACGGCGCGGCTGGCTTCGCCCTGATCCACCACGAGATAGCCGCGGCGCTGCACAGCATAGTCGTAAGTGAAGAGGCGTGTCATGCCCCGATACGGTTGCCGATAGAATAGCTCCGAGTAAACGCGCGTAGGCTGTGGATAGACGTGGTCGAAGGCGAAATACACTTCAGCGGGCTGCGCCGGGTCATTGATGCGCTGCATAGGCACACGCAACAGGTAGCGGAAGACGCCGTTATCGGTCACCAAATAGCGTACCTGAGGCAGGTCGGCCACTGGTATGCCCTTTTCCCAATTGTTTCCCACCACTTCAGCCCGGTCTTGGGGCTGGTCTTGCGGCAGTACTGAGCCGTCTTTGTCGAAGGCGAAGACGGATAGGCGATAGTTTTGAAAAAGGTAGCTGTAGGGGTACGTCAGTTCGTAGGCGCGTTGGCGCAGGTCAGCGGCTAAAGGCCGGAAAGGCCAGGGCTTGAGCAGATTGGCCAACGTGCTGTCTTGCGTCAGCAAAGGCGCCGCCTGGCGCAGCAGCGGCTCGGCGTGCGAAGAGTCGCGCCCGAGAGCCAGCATTTCGGCATAGGCTAAGCGCGTCTGGCGGTCTCTGTCGGCGTTAAACGAATACAGCGACCACGCCGTGAGCGCCGAAAACAGCATCAGCCATACCGCCAACCCAACTAAACGTGGGACGCGCAAAGCGATAGAACGCTGAAACAACACGGCATAACCCGCCGCCAGCACAATCATCAGCAGCAACGGCCACGGCGCAGATACGTTGCCGGCCTTTGCCAGTACAAAAGCTAGAGCGGCGCCCAAGCCCAACGCTATTGCGCGCTGAAATACAGGCAGACCACACTCCTGTGCCGTGAAAATGAGCCGGTGATGGAACAGAAACAACGCCAACAATACCGCCAACAAACTGGCCAATGCCAGCGCCGAAAAACGGTCGGCGTTGAGCAGGTTATCAAAATCAAAGAAAATGCCCGACTCAAAGATAAGCCAGTGACACAGCCACACTAAGCCCAGCGCACTGCCCACCGTTACTGCGTATGCGAGCGTGCTGAGCGCTATACGGGCCAGCGGCGAAAACCGCTGGGACAACCCTTCCACCCGCGAAATGCGATGAAAAAATACTGCAAACCACAGCAGCAGCGTCAGGTGCAGCAGCAAATCGCCTACAGAGCACACACCCAACACAGGGCGCTCTAAAGGGCGCGCAAAAACCGACAGCGCCCCAAGCGCCTCTCGGCTAAAACCCGTAGTCGCCATGAGCGCCCAAAGGGCTAAAAAGGTAAGCGTCAGCAGCCCCAGCGCCTGCCAGCGCTTGCCCTGACCGTGCCAACGCAAGACCTGACCCGATACCCGGGCCAATACCAGCGCCAGCAATAACAACAATGCCGCTAACAGAACGCCCTGCACCCATGCAGCCTGCACACGCCCTTGTGCCGATAGCCCAAACAAGGGCGCTCCATTTACGTATATCGGCTCGCCCGATTCTGCGGCAACCACTTGCACACCCGCTGGCATAGAAAGCGATGCCGGAAAATAACGCCTCCCCGCCGTCTGCCATTCTATCGGAATCCACACGGACACCGTCGCATCCGCATCAAATGGACGCGCATACACGTAAAAATAGCCCGCAGGCATCCGTATGCCCTGCCGATGTTCACCCGCATTCGCGAGGGCGCTCAACACCTCAGGCAGGGGCGAAACAGCGTTGTTTGAGGCAAACAGCACCGAGTCGCCCTGGTGAATCAATAACGTGTAGTCCTGCTGGCTTTGCTCGCTCAGGGAAGCGCTCCAGCCCTCTATGTTGGCAGGCAAACGCCCTTGCACCACCGTCTTTAAAGCCGCTTGCTCTTGCTCCAGCCATTGCAGCGCTGCGCGCTCTTGCTCCATTACATGCGCCTCCACACGCCCAGCGCTTCGTCGTAAGAGCGCCGTATCTTTGAGGCTGTTTTGCGCAGTGTAGACCACTGCCGCCAGAACAACTCCAGCAAAAAGGTACAGGAGCGAGCTTTTCATCATAATATGCGCACAAAAGCGGTGAGTGCGAGGCTTCTGCAGCGTCCGTCAGTAGCTCGTCGGACTCGCCGCATGTTGCTGGTTACAGGCTTACCAGCGCAAGCATTGCGCAAAAGTACAAGAAGCCTCCGGCTAAAAAAGTGCTCTGCAAAACCAAAAAATCATGCCAACACGCTTGATCGCATCGTCACCATAAGGACATACGCACCGTCTAAAAAGTCTTGCACTGCAAACCGCTCTGCCGCCTTTGCCCCTTTAGGGGCGGGGAGGAAAGTCCGGACAACACAGAGCACCGCGCCACCTAACGGGTGGGGTCTCGACAACGGTCGAGGCACAGAGAGGGTCACAGAAAATAACCGCCTTGGGCTCTTAGAGCCTGTGGTAAGGGTGAAAACGTGCGGTAAGAGCGCACGGCGCTCCGGCGCAAGTCGGAGGGCGGATAAACCTCGCGGGTTGAAATGCCAAGTATGCCTTGCGCTCCGCTCCGGCGGAGGATGTGTGGCTCGCGCATCGGCCCTCACTAAGGCCAGCAAGGGGGGTAGGCAGCGCAGAGCCGCGTCGTGAGACGTCGGCCCAGATAAATGGCAGAGACCCGGAAACGGGGACAGAATCCGGCTTACAGGTTTGCAGTGCTTTTTGGACGGGCTATCAGGAAAGAAGGAAACAAATGGCGATAGAAAGATGCCGGGCGCTGCAAGGCTTCAATCTTCGCGCCGATAGCGCCGCATCAGCCCTTTAACCACAATCAGCACTACAATCGGCAGGGCTGTTTCAGGCAGGTCTTGCGGGATGAACCCCCACATAAGCAGCGTTACAAGCGCGATGGCGCCCACGACGGTGAAATAGGTTTCGGTGAGTTCGGTGCGTTTCGTGCGCCAGAAGAACAGCAAGTGCGTGGGTAAAGCCCACAACAGGTTCCAGTTGTTTTTTGTGGTGGTGTGGTCGGTAGCAAACCACAGTAAGAAGAGAATAAGCCCCGCTAAGCCGAGGGCGAGCCAGAAAACGACATCGAAGACCTGCTCGGCGCGGCGGCTAAACATCGAAGCAATCCCGACGGCAGCTATCAGGCACATCACCCACAGCGGGTTTCCAAAGAAGCCCCGTTGAGGGGCAGGTTTGGGTGGCAGAGACCAGCTAGGTATCTGACGTTCTTCCGCCACCAAAGGTATCGTGTCGGCCACGCGGGCTCGTGCGAACATGTCGTGCATGTAATCGGGCAGGAACATATAGTCGCGCCCTAAAGCCACGCGGTCTGCCGGTTGGCCCAGCGCCAGGTCAATGCCAAAGCGCGTCCAGGGGTAATTGGTTAGGTAGGGGTGCAGCAGGTCGCGCATTGTGGCGCCCAGCGGCAGGAAAGTCGTGTCGAAAGTAATCTGGTAGAGATGCGCTTTTTCTACCACGTCGCGGATGCGAGTGGCGCAGTTATCGTAGAAAAAGTCGTAGAGGTAGTACTTATTTTCCTCTAAGGCATTGACTTCCAGCAGGTCGAATAGAAACTGTCGCTGTTGGGCGGTGAGGTTGAGCACCTGCTCCTTCATGAGTCGCTCTTCGAGCAAGTTGCCGTACTCGAAATAGCGATAGGGTTCGATATCCAAGTAGTAGCGCAGCCGCCCGCGGCAAAAGTTGAGCAAAAAGTAAGGGTCTTCGAAGTTAAAGGTGCCGTAGTTGTAGCATCGGTCGAGCCCAAGCACGGGGTCGTACACGCGCAAGGCGCTGTGGCCGAAGAGGTTGTACATCAGGGTGCCAGGCGCAGCAGTCATCAGGCTGACTCGAGCCTGGTCCGACAGTTGTATTTGAGCGAACAACGGCGCCGCAGTAGCCAAAAGCAGGGCAAGGACGAGGGAGCGGTTTTTCATGTGCGATGTAAGGGCAGTTTTCCGGCGGTTTTTTATTGAATGCGCAAGACCTGTCCGATTTTAATTTGGTCGGAGGTGAGCTGATTTATTCGTTTGAGTTCTGCCACGGAGATGCCGTATCGGCGTGAAAGGCTGAAGAGCGTGTCGCCGCGTTCGACGCGGTGAAAGACGGCTTGCGGCTGCGGTGTTGGCGGTGTTTGGGGCGCAGGAGGCGTTGGGTTGGGCCACTGCGGCTGTGGCGTCTGAGACGCGGGTGGCCGAGGCTGCGGAGCAGGCTCCGGAATGGGGTCAGTTGGATACGGGACGCCGACGACGACAGGTCGGTCGGGCAAGGGCGCGGGCGTTGAGGGTGCTTTGGCCGTGTCGGGTCGTTCGAAGGGCGGTCTTTCGTCGGGTGTCAGGGGTGGTGGTGGTGTAGGCCGGGGCGGTTGCGGCGTTCCACCGTCGCGCAAGCGGACGACTTCGCCGGCCTGCCGGCGGCCACGGAGGCGGATTTTTTCATTGACCATGGGTTCCTGGCCGTAGGTCATGCCGTTGCGCTCCAGCAATGCTTCGAGTTGGATGCCGTACTGCTGGGCGATGTCAAGCATCGTCTGGCCTGTGCGCACGAAGTGATGCGTGGTGCGACCGCGCCAGCTGCGTCGTTTGGGCTGGATGAAAATGCGCGTGCCTACGGGCAGGCGGTCGCCCGGGGCGAAAAGGCGGTCGTTGTAATCAGCCACGTCACTGGGGTTGAGCTGGTAAATGCGCGCAATATCGGCGATGGTTTCCCCTGGGCGCGAGTGTACGACCTTGACGTCGTTAACGTATTGGATGCGCTCTTTTGGCGGCACGCGCTCGGGCACAACACCGCCCGGCGGGGGCGCCACTACTGCACCCGGTTGGTCGTATTCATAAAGGCGCAGGTTTTCGATGAGCTCAATGAGACGGTCGGCATACGTGGGCGATGTGGCATAGCCGGCTGTTTGCAGGCCGCGCGCCCAGCCGCGATAATCCGTGGGGTCTAAGTTAAACAGAAACCCATAACGCGCTGCTCTGCGCGGGTCTCGAATGAATTCGCTATGGTCGAAGAAGCTCTCGTCGGGCCGCTCATAGCGGCGGAAGCACGACTCGATAGGGTTGCCACTGGCGTCGCGCTCATCGTCCTTTTTGTAATAAGTGCGGCCCGTCCAGGTACCGGCGCATTTGATGCCGAAGTGATTGTTGGCATTGACGGCCAGCTCGCTGCGCCCAGAGCCGCTCTCCAGAATGCCCTGGGCCAGTTTGATGGAGGCTGGAATGCCCGTGCGCTGCATTTCGGCGATGGCAATGTCTTTGTAGCGCTGCACGTAGTCCAGTTGAGGGTTGCCAGTAGATTTGGCCGCTGCAGCGGGTTCGGGCGAGCGCAGGGGGCGTTCGGCGGTAGTGGGTTTGGTGCTTTTACAGCCCAGCCAGGCAAACAAGGGCAGAGAGAACCAAAGCAAACGCAGGTATTTCATCGCAGCCGGTGTGTGTTTCAAGTGAGACGGACAGGTGCAAAGATGCACGGTTTGCCTACAACGTCTCTCACCGAACGCGCAGTGTTTGCCCTGGGCGTATGGCATCACTCAAGCCTGGATTGAGCCGGCGCAGCCGTTCCACCGTAGTCTGATAGCGCCGCGCAATGCTGCTAAGCGTATCGCCTTGGACAACGACATGGTACTCTTCCACTTCACCCGTTCGCATGTTGATGGTAACGGGCGACGCTTCAGAAGGGCGTGCATCGGATGCTGGCCTTGCAGGGATGGGCGCTGCTAAAGGCTCGGTGGGCAGCATTTCCACCACTAAGCCCGACGACGGCTGCGACTTTGGCGCTGCGCTGTCGCGCTTGGCCGATATGCCCTTGGCGGCCAGCCCGGGTTTTGCAGGGAGCTGCAGGCGTATCACTGCGTTGGCAGTCAACGGAGCGTCGGGAGCATATGGATTATATTGTTGGAGTGTCCTGAGCCGCACGCCGTAGTACTGGGCAACGTGCCGAAGGGTCTGGCCCTTTTGCGCCCGATGGGTGGCTGGCGCCCCTGGCCCAACAGATGTGCCTTTAGACTCAAGGAATACGAAATCGCCGGTTTGCAGCGGTCGGTCCAAGGCGTAAAGGCTATCGTTAAACACCATCAACGAGTCAGCAGGCAGTTGATACAATTGGGCTATGCGGCGCAGCGTCTCGCCTTCGCGCGCCTGCACTAAGCGCGCCCCGTTGAGTGTTGCCACGCGCTTGAGCGCCAGCCGACCGCTTTTCACCTGCCGGTCGTACTCATACAGCTGATGACGTTCAATGTAAAAAATCAGCCGCTCCGCATAATGGCTTACGGGCGAATAGCCGGCTTTCTGCAGCCCCTGCGCCCAGCCTTTGTAATCCAACGGGTCTAAGGCAAACAGAAAGCCGTAACGGTCCTTCTTTTCGGGCAATTGCAAAAAGGCGCTGTGGTCGGCATAGGAAGCCACTACATGAGCGTATTTGCGAAAGCACGACAACACCGGCTGCCCTTTGGCGTCAAACTCGTCGTCGTTTTTAGCGTACGTTTCACCATTCCAGTTTTTTCCGCATTTGAGGCCAAAATGGTTGTTGGCCTTTTGGGCCAGCTCGCTCGTGCCAGCGCGCGTTTCTAAAAGCGCCTGAGCCAGTTTAATGCTGGCCGGCACACCGCTGCGCTCCATTTCATCCATAGCGATGTCGCGGTAGCGCAGGATGTACGCCTGGCGCAGCGAGTCCATTTCCGCATCTGAGTTTTTTTGAGCAAATAAGAGGGCAGGGGCCAGCCAGCCCGATAGTGCGAGGGTAAGCCAACGACTCATCGTTTTCTCATTATGTTCTGTAATTGGCCTTTGATACGCAGGCGAAGGTAAAACGTTTCTTCGGGCCGTTCAGGCATTAAGCCAATAAACGACTTTCAGCACTAAGGCGCGGTTTTTAGGCGTCAGAAAGCGCGCTCGCGTGTCGGCAACAGGCTGGGCGAAGGAGTTGTCAGTATAGACTACAAAGAGGTCAGAAACAGGCGCAAAGCGCCATTGCAGGCGAGCGTTGATGTTGAAATTGTTGGCTTGCGTATTCCATTGAAAAAAGGCGCTGGCAAAAAGGTTGCGCGAGAAGGCCAGTTCGGCACGCGGCCCTACGATCCATACCTCGGCGCTGGCGTAGGGCGCTGGCAGGCGAATGCGGTTGTAGTTGTAACTGACGGCAAACGTGCCGTAGGGCTGCCAGCGGTAGCTGATTTCGCCCGATACGGATTGAGAATAACCATTAAAAAACTGACCGAATTGCACCGCTACCCACCCTTGCAGGTCGTAGGTATTGCTGCTGCTGAAATAAGCGCCGCCGCTATTGTAGGTGTAGCCGCGCTGGCCCGGCAAGGGTTGCGTGCCTGGCCGGTACAGGTTGGTAGGGTCGAAGTTTTCAAACAAAAAGGTGTAAGTGTTGGTCAGATAAATGCCCGCTTCGGCCTGATCCTGGGAGGTGGCCTCCACGTTCAGGTTGACTTCGCGGTCGGTTTCCTGCCAGAAGAGCGAATAGGTAAATTCGCCGTTGAGGCGCACCAACCAGTTATTGATTTTTCCCTTTTTCGGATAGAAAATGAGGCCTCCGCCCGGAAAGAAGCTCTGGTAGCCTTTGCGGGGCACGAAGCCAGCGTCGGCGGTATAGAACGAGTCTACGAGGATGTAGCCCAATCGGGTGTTGAAATGACGGTCGAAATAGCCGAGGAATTGGGCGGCAGTCTGGCCGCGTCGGCGTGGGTCGGGCGAGAACGAGCGGTGGTAGTACCACTCGCCTTCCCAACGGTTGTCGGCGCTGTAGAGGTTATACTCAAGCCCAGCAACGCGGTTCCAGGGCTGAATGCCGGCGCGCTGGGTTTCGTTGAGGGGGCCGAGGAAATTTTCTTTGTTGACGAGGATGGCGCTCAATGCGCTGCGGCTGAACATTTTGCGCTGCACGGTAGCCACAGTGAAGTTGGCAGCGGGCAGGGTGCGGGCTGAGTCCCAGTTGACGCGCGCGGTTTGCATGTTGAGCAGGCCGATGCGCCAGTCGTCGGTGAGTTTGCCGCTCAGGCGCGCACCGGCCAGAATGGGTATATTTTCATTGAAGCCGGTGATAGGGTTGCGCGCCAGCCCGATACGCCGCGAAAAAAAGGGCCGGGTGCTGGGAAAGCCGAACATGGCGAACAGGTCGCGGTTTTCTAAAAAAAACTGCCGGCGCTCCGGGAAGAAGAGTTCAAAACGGCTGAGGTTGACCACCTGTCGGTCCACCTCTACTTGCGAGAAATCTGGGTTGAACGTCAGGTCTAAGTTGAGCGAGGGCGTGATGCCAATTTTGGCGTCGGCCCCCAAACCGTAAACGCTACGGCGGATGCGTTCGGAGACGCTTAAATCGGGCGTCTGGCGTCGGAAGTTGGCCTCCCAGCGTGCTGTGGCGTAGGGAATGATGGCGGCATTCAGCCCAGGTGGCGGCGGGGGTGTTTGCCAGTGCAAGGGGCGGCAAAAAGCCAGATTGTTGGGCGCATACTGGCGCGGCACCGGATGCCAGGTGCTGACTTCCCAGTTTTTCAAGCGCGTGCGCACAATGTTGATGGCCCAGGTGTTGGCACCTTCGGCGCGCGAATAACGCAGGGTTTTGAAGGGAATGGCCATTTCCACGACCCAATGGTCGTCGTGTTGGGTTACGGCCGAGTTCCAGCGGTTGTCCCATTCGAGCGAGAGGGTAGTGCCGTTGTCAACGAGCGCCTCTCGTTGCACGTTGAGCGGGCTGACGCCAAAAAGAAAGCCGTTCAGCCCGTCGCGCGAGGGGCTGATGAGGACGTTGACCACATCGCTGGTGGCCGTAGGAAAGTCGCGCTTGAGCGATGGCGCTGTATAATCAGCACGCGCTTGCCAGCAGACGACGCCCACATATAGAAATCGGTCGTCGAAGGTAAAGCGCGCTTCGGTGCGCGCGTCGGCCAATACAGTATCCACCGGGAACTGCTGGGTAAAATCCACGGCTGCATCGGCTTCGGCCCAGGCCTGCTCTTCCAAACGGCCATCTAAGGTAATGGGTGCCGGCGTGCGGCGAATGCGCAAGCCCTCGGGCGACTGCCCGGGCACCCGCCGAGCTTCCGATGCGAACGCCGGACTCGATACCGCCAATTGGCCATGCGCCAGACCAACAGGCGCTGCTATCCACAGGATTAGCCAAAAAAATCGGGTCATTTCGGACGCAAAAGTGCACGCAGCACGCGAATGCCATCACGCCCAAATGTACCAGCAGCGGCAAAATGCCGACAGACGCCGCCTGTTGGTGTCCATGGTGTCTTGACCAAACCTGCGCGCTTTTTGACTGTTATAGCAACAATTTGTAAGCATAGTCATTTCCTGTCCTTTTCCTTAAAGCATCCTTTTGCCATGAAGCGCCGCGCTATTGTCTGGTTTCGCCAGGATTTACGTTTGCACGACAATGAAGCCATTTCCACTGCCCTGCGTATGGCCGATGAGGTCGTGCCCATTTACGTCTTCGATGAACGGGTGTTTATGGGTAAAACGCGCTTTGGCTTTCCAAAAACGGGTAAGTTCAGGGCGAAATTTGTGCTTGAGAGCGTGGCCGATTTGCGGCAGAATCTTCGACGCTTAGGCTCTGACCTGTTGGTGCGAGTAGGCAAACCCGAGTACATCGTCTCCGAGTTAGCCCAACAAATAAAGGCCTCATGGGTGTTGTGCAACCGGGAGCGCACGCAAGAGGAAGAGCTCGTGCAGGACGCCTTAGAGCGCAAGCTGTGGCCCTTTGGCGTCGAGCTCCTTTACGTGCGCGGCAAAATGCTCTATCACACGCAAGACCTTCCGGTGCCTGTACACCATACGCCCGATACGTTTACCCAATTCCGAAAGGAAAATGAACATATTACCCCCATTCGAGCGCCCTTCCCGACCCCGACATCGCTGCCGCCGCTGCCGCCGGGGCTGGATATAGGAGAGCTCCCTTCGCTGACCGACTTCGGGCACGAACCGTTTGAACCTGACCCCCGCGCCGTATTGCCCTTCAAAGGAGGGGAGACGGAGGGACTGGCCCGCCTGCGCCATTACCTATGGGAAAGCAACGCCGTGGCCCGCTACAAGGAAACCCGCAATGGTCTGATTGGCTCGGATTACTCCTCCAAATTCTCACCGTGGCTGGCCGCTGGTTGCCTGTCGCCCAAATTTATCTATCACGAGCTGAAGCGCTACGAACACGAGCGCGTGCGCAACGAAAGCACGTACTGGCTCTTTTTTGAGTTGCTCTGGCGCGACTTCTTCCGCCTGATGGGCAAAAAACACCGCAACCGAATCTTCCTTAAAGGTGGCCCACAAAACAAACCCATGCCGCACCTGAAAAATGACTGGGAAAAATTTCAGCTGTGGGCCGAAGGACGCACCGGCGTGCCGTTTATTGATGCCAATATGCGCGAGCTGAACGCTACTGGCTGGATGAGCAATCGCGGCCGTCAGAATGTGGCCTCCTTCTTGGTGCGCGACCTAAAGGTCAACTGGCAAATGGGCGCTGAATACTTCGAGTCGTTGCTGCTCGACTACGACCCTTGCTCCAACTGGGGCAACTGGAACTACGTGGCCGGGGTGGGCAGCGACCCGCGCGAAGACCGCTACTTCAACATTCTGACTCAGGCGCGCAACTACGACCCTGACGGCGAATACGTGCGCCTGTGGTGCCCAGAGCTTCGCGATGTGCCTCGAGAAAAGGTGCATCGTCCCGACCTGCTCAACGCCAGCGAGCGCCAACAATTCGGCGTCAACGGCTACCCTAAGGCTATCGTCCGCATTGATAAATGGGCACGCCCTTGAAGCAAAGGCCCTGAATTCGCCTAAGTCGGTATCTTTGCCCCCAGCCGAAACCAATCCGTCGGCATTTGGTAGATCATGCGAATGCGATCAATTGCATGGGGAGGCGCTTTACTTATTTCCCTGGGGTGCCTTGCTTGCTCAGACAAAGAGGAGCCCTTGCCTGCTTATCTGCGCGTAGAACCCTTTGCTGTGGATGCTTTAGGCGGTGCTGACTGGCAAAACATTACCGAGGCCTGGGTGTACGTCAACAATCAGTTTCTGGGCGGATATTCTATTCCGGCATTAGTGCCCGTGCTGGCTGAAGACACTTGTAACGTACTCGTTTTTCCCGGCGTAAAGGGCAACGGTCAGCTGCTCACGCCATCCGTCTATCCCATGATGCAGCGCTACGAGGGAAAAGTTGTCCTGACACCTGCGCAAACGACGACGCTAAAACCCAAGACGCGCTACGTAAACGACATTCGCTTCCCGTGGTCTATCGAGCGCGGCACATTCGACGCCAGCGTTATTGTCTTACAAGATCGCGACGACAACCCGCGCACGGGCTTTGAGCTCGTCACTGAGGGTGCTTTTGCTGGCCGCTCGGTGCGCATGCGCGCGGATACGGCTAACCGACTCAATGACGTGGCTACCGAACCCGTTGAAGGGATGCCCGCTACTCGCGCGCGCCAGGTTTGGTTGGAACTCCACCGCAAAAACGACGTACCCTTCGAATTGTGGCTATTGGCCGACGACGGCCCAGGTACAACGGAGTCCAGCACCTCTGTATTTACGTTCACCCCCTCTGATACATGGCGCAAAATCTACCTCAACCTGACCGACCCGCTCGTCAACTTAGGGGAACGAAAACGCCATCGCCTCCTCTTCCGATTAGCACTCAAGCCCAACAACGCCGGTCAGTTTGAAAAAACAACGGGTACTGTGCTGTTTGACAATATCCGACTGATGCACTTTTAAAGTGAAAAGTGAAAAGTGAAAAAAGTGGGTAGGTTGCCCATTCTCAAAATAAATCACCCTTCGGGTCTAAGGGGTACATTTGGCTCTGCCGTTTTTTATTGCATTTATCTATCGGCTCATCGCTATCGCTCACACAAGCAAAACCCTACGTTCCTTGTCGCGCCGACTCCGCCAACGCGATACCCGACTGTACGCTGCTGCTGACTTCCTGATGGCTATGCTGGCCTGGGTGCTCTTTTTCTTGTATCGAAAAAAAACAGAGGGCGCACCCATAAACGAAGCGGTTTTTCGGGATCCTAACCTGTGGTTGGGCGCGGACGCTATTCCCGTGGGCTGGCTATTGTTGTATGCTATTTTTGACCACTATTCGCCCGACATCTACCGCATGTCGCGCGTGAATACGCTGGGGCGCACTTTCCTCGCGTCGTTTATTGGCGTTCTGGCCCTGTTTTTTACCCTTATTCTCGATGATGTAGTGCAGGACTCGCGCACGTATGCGCAATCGTTTGTTGTCCTGTTTAGCCTGCATTTCTTTTTGACGGCCACTATGCGCATGGTTTTGCTCACAAGAGCGCATCAGCGCGTTCAGGAGGGCAAAGTGGCTTTCAATACCCTTCTTGTCGGCGGCAATCAAAATGCTGTCGAACTTTACAAAGACATCGTCGGGCAGAAGAAGAGTATTGGATATCGCTTTATCGGCTACGTAGATACTGGTGCTAACGGCTCTGAAGCCCCGCTCGCTCATTATCTGCCTCAATTAGGCACCATAGATGACCTTTCTCGCGTCATTCGCGCTTATGAGGTAGAAGACGTCATTATTGCCATTGAAACGAGTGAGCACAACTTAGTGCGCCGCATCTTAGACACACTCTTTGACTTCAGCCATCAGGTATTCGTCAAGATCATCCCCGACATGTACGACATCCTGCTGGGGTCGGTCAAGATGACGCATGTGTATGGAGCCGTGCTCATCGAAATTCGCCAGGAGCTCATGCCTCGCTGGCAGCGCGTCCTGAAGCGCGCCATTGACGTGGTGGTAAGCGCGACGATGCTTCTGCTGCTGTTGCCATTGCTGCTGTACATCGCCCTGCGCGTGCGCCTCTCATCGCCCGGCCCCATCCTTTTTCGCCAGGAGCGCATCGGCCTGCACGGACGGCCTTTTTTGCTTTACAAGTTCCGATCCATGTACGTGGATGCCGAAAAGAACGGCCCTCAGCTGTCGCAGGAGAACGACCCGCGCTGCACGCCCTGGGGGGCTATTATGCGCAAATGGCGCTTGGACGAATTGCCCAACTTCTGGAATGTCCTGCGCGGCGATATGTCCTTAGTGGGCCCACGTCCTGAGCGCCAGCACTTTATTGATCAAATCCTAAAACATAACCCCCACTACCGCCACCTGCTCAAGGTGCGACCGGGCATTACCTCGTGGGGGCAGGTCAAGTACGGCTACGCTTCATCGGTGGAAGAAATGCTCCAGCGCCTCAAATTCGATCTACTTTACATCGAAAATATGTCGCTGGCACTGGATTTCAAAATCCTGTTCTATACCGTGTTGGTGCTGCTGCAAGGGCGGGGCAAATAGACTGCCGGCGCGGGTCAAACTCGATGGGCCAGCAGGCGGCATAAGTGAACAAGGCAAGACCGCAGAATTTCGCGTTAGAACTGTGCGAATGCCGATTTTTACCCGGTGAAAAACGATAGACGCGATGCAGCTGACGACATTCAAGGATATATCCCGCGTGTTGAGCCCGGAGTTGCCGGCCGATTTGGGCACGATGGATCAGCACTTAGATTTCATCCTGCCAAAAGTAATTCCTTACGGAGAAGACCTGCGCGAAGAGGCCTTCTGGCTGGGCAAACGCTGGAAGGAAGTGCGCGACGATGAGGGCTTTCACGAGGCCATTTTGCACATTTTTAATCCGGGCGGAGAGTACTTGCTGTCGTTGGACGGCAACGTCCTCAAGGGCGCGTGGAAGCAGTTGGGCGGCAGCAATTCGCTTATTCTGGAGCTGGCAGGTAAGAGCGAGTTGTTTGACCTTCGCTTTCTAAACTCCAGTTTTTTGGTGCTGACCAAGCACGGCGATCAGGCGCGCAAAGGACAGCGCAAATACTTTTTCTTAGTGCATGAACCGGATACGCGCGACCCAAGAGGTGGTGAATTGGACTGGCGAAATTTGATGGAAAAGTTGTTTAACGTCTGGCGCGAGAACAGCATTGGCATTGGCAGCTGGGTGCTGCTGTTCGTTGTGATTTTTGTCATTCTTTATCTATCTTTCTCAAAATGACGCCAATAGACTGGGTCGTGCTGGTGTTGGCGCTGGCCGGGGTTGTCGCCTACGGTATTTGGAGAAGCCGCCACATCGGCACCAGCAAAGACTTTCTGGCTGGCAAGCGCGACCTGCCCTGGTGGACGATAGGGCTGAGCATTATGGCCACGCAGGCCAGCGCCATTACATTTTTGAGCACGCCCGGTCAGGGTTTTGCCGACGGCATGGAGTTCGCCCAATTTTACTTCGGCATGCCCATCGCCATGCTTATTCTGGTGGCATTTGTGCTGCCGGTGTACTATCGGCTGCGCGTGACGACGGCCTACGAGTACTTAGAACACCGCTTCGACCGGCGCATGCGTACGCTGACGGCTTTGCTGTTTCTCATTCAGCGCGGTGTAGCGGCGGCCATCAGCATCTACGCACCGAGTATCGTTTTATGTGCCGTTTTTGGCTGGAATCTGGCCCTGACCAACGCGCTCATGGCCGTGTTCGTCATTATCTACACCACCTCAGGTGGCAGCGCAGCCGTGAGCCGCACGCAGGAGCTGCAAATGAGCATCATGCTAGGCGGCTTGGTGTTGGCGTTTATCGTAGCCCTCAGCAGTCTTCCCGAAGGCGTTGGGCTGCCCGAGGCCTGGATGGTGGCGGGCGCCACAGGCAAGACCCGGGTAGTAGACTGGTCGTTCGATGTGCGCGACCGCTACAACATCTGGTCGGGCATTCTGGGCGCTACTTTTCTATTCCTTTCCTATTTCGGAACCGACCAGAGCCAGGTAGGGCGCTATCTGTCGGGCAAATCGCTGCGCGAAAGCCGCGTCGGGTTGTTGTTCAACGGCTTTGTCAAAATCCCTATGCAGTTGCTGGTGCTGGCCGTTGGCGTCATGGTATATGTTTTTTTTCAATTCAATCCTGCGCCGCTGTACTTCCATGAAGCCAATCGGGCTGCTGTACGCGCTACCCCCTATGAAACCGCCTTCCAGCAGCTGGAAGCCCGCAACGACAGCCTGGCCCGCCTCAAACAGGCGACACTCCGCGAAGCCACAGCCCACTTGCAGGACGGCCAGCTACCCCCAACTATTCAGGAGCAACTGAAACAGTGGGATGCTGAACGAAAAGCCCTGCACCAACAGGCCGAAGCCTTAGTAAAAAAGGCTCGCCCCGACACCGACCCTAAAGACAAGGATTTCGTGTTCATCCATTTCATCCTTCGATATGTGCCCGTAGGCCTGACGGGCCTGATGCTGGCCATGATCTTTTGCGCCTCCTGGAGCACCACCGCCTCCGAATTGAGCGCCCTGACGGCCACTTCAGTGTCCGATATCTATCGCCGTTCCATCGTTACCGACCGCGACGACACCCACTACTTCCGCGCAGCGCGCTGGTTCACCATCGGCTGGGGCGCCTTCATCGTCGCCTTTGCCAGCTATGCCGATCTGTTTGAAAACCTTATTCAGGCAATCAATATGATCGGTTCGGTCTTCTACGGAACCATTCTGGGCATCTTTTTCACGGCTTTCTTCCTGCCCAAGGTGAAGGGCAAGGCCGTATTTTGGGCAGCCCTCGTTACTCAGGCCCTCATCCTGATGCTCTTCTTTGGCGTGGATCGCGACGCCTACCTGTGGTACAACCCGCTGGGCTGCGGCTTAGTTATGGGTATTGGCTGGGTGTGGCAGACACTCTCAGACCAAGGGAGCGCTCCGGATACATCTTTGAGAAAGCCGCTGCTTTAGTCCTACAGGGAGTGATGACAAGTTCACGCTCTCTCAACAATCGTCAAGAGCACAGAGGGCCGCAGGCCGCACTTGCTACCGGCAAAATAGCTCGTCAAGAGGGCACATCTCCTCCTCTGTATCCGCTCGTTTGAGCGGGTTTAATAGCCGGAGGCTGGATCTTTTAGACACGTCGCCCGCTAAGAAGGCTGGGTTTTTCGCTCCATCGCATTCACTGCGGCTTTCGCCTACCTTTGCCGGCAAACGACCGCGCATGTTTCGCTTTCTGACTTTATGGATGCTGCTGAAGGCAGCCTTTCTGCCGTTAGCCTCGGCCCAAGACTCTACCCTGTTTATGGCGCGCAACGTGCTGCGGGCTTACGAGAAAGGCACGCGCAGCTTCGACGGCCGCCCAGGGCCGAAGTACTGGCAAAACCGGGCCGCCTACTGGATAAACGTTAGCCTTACACCCAAAAAGCGCTTAGTGCAGGGGCAGGCAACTATCGTCTATTACAATCAAAGCCCCGACACGCTGCAGCTGTTGCGCTTTAAGTTGGCCGCCGACCGCTATCGCAAGGGCAGCCTGCGCGATGACGATGTGAGTCCCGACGACGTAGGCGAGGGCGTGCGCATCGAACAGCTTAGCCTCAACGGGCAGCCCATACCTGAAAAGGAGCGCACGCGCCGCCGCACTTTTCTGGATGTGAACATCCGCCAAAAACCGCTGTTGCCGGGCGACTCCGC
>JANWVR010000148.1 GCA_025056735.1 Saprospiraceae bacterium | reverse complement strand
CTCTGATCCCTGGCGTCAGATATACCTCGTCCGTACGGATAAAGACGGCAATATAAAGTGGCAGAAAGAATACGGCAGTTCATCTTTGAACGACAATGGCCGAGATATTGTGGAAACTCCAGATGGCGGCTTCATATGCAGCGGTTACGTCCGATATCCCTATATAACCTCCGATTTTTTTGTTCGCGGACAGATTCTAAAAATTGATAGCCTTGGCAATTTAGTCTGGTATAGAGAGCACAGTGCTCTGGAGTATAACCAAGCCTTTATTGAAATAAAAAAAGCATTGGATGGAAATTACCTAATATCCGGTGATTACAGCAATAACCGGTATGTTTTAACAAGCGATCCAAATGGGACAGGTGGAGTCCTGCTCAAAATTGATGGAGATGGCAATACGCTATGGTTCAGGCGATACGGTGATGAAATTTTCGATGCCAGCTGTTATGATTTTGTCGAATTGCCCAATGGCGATATTGCCACTATCGGATTTGACTCCAAAGGGCGTTCTACGTTAGTTAAATTTAATAAATATGGAGATATTTTATGGAAAAAACAGTATAGACACAATACTAACAGAGAATCTCCTGAGGCGCTATTCACGATTATACACACAAAAGATAATGGTTTTTTCATGAGCGGCTATGGTTTTCCTTTAGAGTTAAGTACTCCGCTCTCTATTGCGAAAGGTTGGGTTTTGAAAGTAGATAGTGTTGGCTGTCAGGCGCCGTGTGTTGTAAGTACTCATGAGGAAACGGGAGACCCAGAAGTTATTGTGTATCCCAATCCTTTTATTGAAAATTTATGGGTTAAATTGCCCGTCAACCATGATTACCACACGCTGAGAATTTATGATATTGCCAGCCATAATTTGTACTCTTTAGATTTAAGGGCCGAAGGAGAAGTTTTGTATATTGACGGAAATAAATTTGAGAAAGGGATTTATTTTGTTGAGTTATTGTCGGATAAGAACAGGTTTTCTAAAAAAGTAATCAAGATGGAATGAGGCGTTCGTACAGAAAAGATGATGGTGTTCCGCTAACTTTACTTTCCCGTCCATACTCCTTAATTGGTCGTACGGCGGGAAAGGGAGCGTTGTGTGCAGTGGCTATGGCCCAAAAGACCCATTTTCGTTGAGTTTGAAGCTGCCTTTCAGCGACTGTAGAGGATGTCTCTATGCCTATAGACCCAGATACAGTGTCTGTAAACGAAGAAATGGCTGGATGTTGAACGTATGTTTTCGCATAACTTTGGCGTAAAGGCTTCTTCAAGGGTTGAATAGTTAGCCGGCGGGTCCGCTATTTATCAGGTCTGGGCCGTTCCGTCGTTGTCTACAGCATGGCCAGTAACGTGTATGCGGTATTCCGTCTTGAAGGCACTCACGACTTTTTCCAGCCGCAGGCGGTGGGTGTCGGTGAGGAAGATTTGGCCGAACTGGCGTTTCCACAGCAGGGCGATGAGTCGTTGGACGCGCTGTTCGTCCAGCTTGTCGAAGATATCGTCGAGCAGGAGAAGGGGAGCGATACCCTTTTGCTGGCGCAGGGCTTCGTATTGCGCCAGACGCAATGCTAATAAGAAGGATTTGAGTTGCCCTTGCGAAGCGTATTTCTTGACGGAATAACCGCTGAGCGTCAGGTCTAAGTCGTCGCGATGTGGGCCTACGGAGGTGCGCTCTAAGGTGCGGTCGCGGTCGCGGTAAGCGAGGAGTTCTGCGGCTAAGTCGTCGGAGTCGCTGCCCTGTTCTAAGCGAAGGGACACGGGTTCGTGTTGGCCAGCAATTTCAGCATAAATCTCTTGAAGGATTGGCAAGAGTTCGGCGGTAAAGGCTCGTCGCATGTGCCAGAGGGTAGCGGCCGGGCCAGCCATTTGCTGGTCAAAAGTTTCCAAAAGGATCGAGTCGAAGCGGCGTTGTTCAGCGAAGGTTTTGAGCAGGGCGTTGCGCTGCTTGAGGAGCGAAGTATAGACGGTGAGGTGGTTGAGATAGGGCGCCGAAAGTTGCGACAGGGTGGCATCTAAGAAGCGGCGGCGTTCTTCGCTGCCTTCCTGGATGAGGGCAACGTCGTCGGGGGAGACCATAACGACCGGAAAGCGCCCGACGTAGTCCATGAGCCTTGGAAAGGGGGCGCCGTTGCGTTCGACTTCTTTGCGCTGGCCATCGTACTTGATGGTGATGCGTTCCTCTTCGCCGTCGCGCTCAAAGCAACCTTCAATACGGTAGAAATTGGCGCCGTGCTGCACCAGATATTTGTCGGAAAGCCCGCGGTGGCTTCGGGTCAGGCACAGGACATGTATAGCTTCGAGCAGGTTGGTTTTGCCCGTACCGTTGGGGCCTACAAAGCCGTTGAGGCGCGGCGACAGCTCAATGCGATGCCGGGCGTAATTCTTAAAATGCGTCAGCTGCAGTGTTTTCAGGAAAAAGGCGCTCACCTGTTTAGAAGCCGTAAGTGATGGCAAAGCGGTATTGCCACGGGTTCTCGAAGGTATTGATGTCGTTGCCAATATAAAAGTCGTACAAGATAGAGATTTCCTGTCCAAATCCGCCGCGTCCACCGCTGAAGTTGTAGCCAATGCCAGCGGTCTGGGCAGGGCGCGTGCGCGAGGTTTTGACAAAATCTACCCCGTTGGTTTCGATGTACTGGTCGGAGCGGGTGCCGATTTCTCCATGCAAGAAGAAGCCTCGAAATACGTGCAGCCGCGCAAAGAGGGCCACTTCGGTATCGAAGAGGTTAAAGGCGCGCACTCCCTGTATCTTTTGATAGGTGTAGGTAACGCCAACGCGCGGCCCGACGGAGAAAGGCGGTAGGATTTTGTAGCCTACCATCGGCGACAGGTTAATGCTGAAGGCCGACGTGCCTGCAGCGCCACCGAAGCCCAGGCCAAAAAAACCTCCGTACCAGAGGTTGTCTTTAAGGGAGTACTCTTTGCCCGTTCGGGTCTCGGTCGGACGCCGGTTTCGTTGGGCTGATGCCGCATGGGTTAGTACCAGAAAGGCAAGTGTGAACAAAATGAAGAGATAGGTTTTCATGCGAGACAATTTTTTATAATCCAGGTTGGAAAATGCCCAGTTATCGTCGTGCTCTTGACGAAATAAGCATTTTAGCGAGTATTTGGATGCGAAAAAAAGAACATCTACTACTTTCGCCGCTTGAAAAACGCAGCCACCTGCAAAGAAACGCTGTATTTGCTGTACACATTCTCCCCCCTCTGATTTCAAAAGCCGAGAGCAGCCCGATTGTACAGATATCCTTTTACTGCCCTCCTTACACAAAAGCTTGTTGCCTTTCGCCTCGCGACCGAGTGGACTGCTCTGAAAAAGTTTTCATTTAACCAGGCTTTTAAACATCGCTTCTTTTGTTATGCTTAACTACCTACTGCGTAATCATCGGTGGCTTTTATGGGTGCTGCCAGCGCTTTATTCGGCCATGACGGAGGCTCAAACCGTTGCGGGTTTAGAGCAATCGGTAGCTGTTCCTTTGAGTGTTCAGCAAGCGTTGCGTCAATGGCACGTGTATCGTCTCCAGCCGGCAGCTATTCAGCAACTGCTGGCGGAGGCGCCAGAGAATGCTTCCTTCACCCTGCGTTTGGGTGACCGTTACGAATGGTTGCTCCAGCTACAACCCAGCCGGATACTGGCACCAGGCTATTTTTTGCAGGTAGCCACGGAAGAGGGCATTCAGACGCATCGGCGTCTGCGCAACATCGCCTTCCGAGGCTACGAACCCAAGAGCGCAGGGAAGGTTCGCTTGACCGTGGATCGGGATTTCCTCTACGGCTTTGTGGAGTCGGCTGGCGAGCGTTACTACATCGAACCGCTTTGGTATCACCAATTCGACGCACCGCGCGACCTGTTTTTGGTATATCCGATGAGCGCGGTGGTCAGAGACCACGACCACACGCATGGAGAGTGCACACTTCTGGCGGCAGAGGAACACGAGCAGTACGTGGAAAAGAAAAAAGACGACGCTCCAGAGGCTTCAGGCTGCTATGAAATCGAGATCGCCATTGCCTCTGACAAATCTATGTTCAATAAATACGGCTCAGTGGGCGCAGTGGAAGCGCGCAACGTCGGGATTATTAACAACGTGGAAGGAGATTACACGGGTGTATTTAATCACGATATGGATTTTGTGATTGTAACACAGTTTGTCGTAACGGGCACAGACCCCTGGACAAACTCGACCGATGCCGGACAGTTGTTGGCCTCTTTCCGCAACTGGGGTAACAACAACGGCTTTGGCGTGCCGTTCGACAACGGGGAACTGTGGACGAATCGCGATTTTGACGGTCCTACCATCGGTATTGCCTACCTCAACGGCATGTGCAATTCCAATAAATACCATTGCCTCCAGGACTTCTCTACCAATTCCGAACTGTTGCGCTGCCTGACTTCGCACGAAATCGGGCACAATATGTCGGCCAACCACGATCCCGTGGGTGGCGGCAGCTGCCCGACGAACTACATTATGTGCCCTTATGTAAGCACATCTGACATCTGGAGTAGCAACTCGGTCAATGTGATCAGCAGCTACATCACCAACCGAATCAACGCGGGCTGCTTCCAGCCTTGCGGCTCCAATCAACCGCCGGCCGCGAATTTTGATTGGTCGCCTAATCCGGCTTGCCGCTTGCAACAGGTACAATTTACTGACCAATCTACCGGCAACATTACCTCGCGCAACTGGGTGTTTCCGGGTGGTTCGCCAACATCTTCTACCCAGCAAAACCCGGTCGTTACTTGGAGCAATGCGGGCACATACAACGTTGTCCTGACAGTCAGCGGGCCCGGCGGAACTGCCTCAATTACCAAACCGGTGCTTATTAAACCTACGCCTACCGCCAATTTTACGTTCACGTTCAGCGGTCTGACCTACAACTTCACCAGCACCTCGCAGCACGCAACGAGCTTCAGCTGGGAATTTGGAGACGGTGGTTTTAGCAACGAGCAGAATCCGACATACACTTACCCGCAGTCAGGCATTTACACCGTAAAACTGACGGTGAGCAATGACTGTGGTACCTCTACGAAGACCGTCATCATCAACACCATACCCACGGCAGATTTTTCAGCCAACCCGACGTCCGGTTGCGCGCCGCTGGTGGTGCAATTCACCAATGAGTCCTCGGCAAATGCGACATCGTTCATCTGGCAGTTCCCGGGCGGAGCACCGGTGAGTTCTAATCAAAAAAATCCGATTGTCTCCTATCAGATTTCTGGCACCTACTCGGTTACTCTGACGGCTATTAATTCCACAGGAACCAACCAGATTACCAAGACCAATTATATCACAGTACAAAATATCCCATCGTCAAACTTCAACTTCACGGTAGATACGCTTAAGGTAACGTTTACCAACACCTCTCAAGGAGCCAATACCTTTTTATGGAACTTTGGCGATGGAAACACCAGCACCGCGCAAAATCCGGTGCATACCTACGCTCAAAGTGGCACTTACACCGTAACGCTCACGGCAACAAATGCCTGCGGTAGCAACACTTCGACCAAAACGGTAACGGTGGTGGGCCCGCCGCTGGCCAACTTTACGGCCACGCCGACCTCCGGCTGTGGGCCGCTGACGGTGCAATTTACCAGCACATCGCTGGGCAACCCGACGTCGTACGCCTGGCAATTCCCGGGCGGCACACCCGATACTTCATCGGCGCAGAACCCGACGGTAACGTACAATGCGCCAGGCAATTACAATGTAACGCTCACGGTGACCAATGCCTTTGGCACGCATACGCGGACGAAGACGAACTTCATTCAGGTCATCCCGCCGCCTACGGCGGGCTTTTCGGCCACGACGAATGGCTTTACGGCTTCGTTTACCAACAGCTCTACCCACTCCACGTCGTACGCCTGGAATTTCGGCGATGGCAACAGCAGCACCGAGCAAAATCCGGAGCACACGTATGCGCAAGACGGCGTTTACACGGTAAGGCTTATTGCAACTGGCCCCTGCGGAGTGGACACCGTGGAGCAAACGGTAACCATCGTTACGCCGCCCACGGCGGGTTTCACGGCTAATCCGAAGAACGGCTGTGTCCCTCTAACTGTGGAGTTCACCAGCACCTCCTCGGCCAACAGCGCCTCGTTCCAGTGGTCGTTCCCAGGAGGCACACCCGATACTTCTTCGGCGCAAAACCCGACGGTAACCTACTCTGCGCCAGGCGTTTATTCGGCAACACTCATCGTCTCTAATGCCGCCGGCGCCGACACGCTGACGCAGACTAACTTCATTACCGTAGGGCCACTGCCTGTGGCAGGATTTACGGCAACGACAAACGGCTTCAAGGCGACCTTCAACAATACCTCGCAAAATGCCAATAGCTATGCCTGGAACTTCGGCGATGGCAACAGCAGTACCGAGCAAAATCCGGAGCATACCTATTCCCAAGATGGCGTTTACACCGTAATGCTCATTGCGACCGGCCCCTGTGGAGTGGACACCTTCGAGCAAACCGTAACCATTGTTACGCCGCCTAAGGCCGGTTTCGTGGCCAGCCCCACCAGCGGCTGCGGGCCGCTGACGGTGCAGTTCACCAGCACTTCGTCGTCTAATAGCGCGTCGTTTTACTGGCAGTTTCCGGGGGGTACGCCGGATACGTCCACGGCCAAAAATCCTTCGGTAACTTACAATGCTGCGGGCGCATACTCTGTGACACTTATTGTCTCGAATGCCGCTGGCGCTGATACGCTGACGCAAACCAACCTCATCACGGTGGCGCCGCCGCCGGCAGCGAGCTTCTCCGTCGCCATAAATGGCGCCCAAGCGGCCTTCACCAACAATTCAGCGCATGCTACCAGCTACAACTGGAATTTTGGCGACGGCAACAGCAGCACCGAACAAAACCCTACGCACACCTATGCCAACGACGGCACATACACCGTAACGCTCACAGCCACAGGCCCTTGCGGCACGAGCACGGCCACGCAAACCGTAACCATTGCCACGCCGCCCACGGCAGGCTTCACGGCTTCGCCCACCGCCGACTGCGGCCCGCTAACGGTGCAGTTTACCAGCACCTCGTCGAATAATGCCACGTCCTTCCAATGGTTCTTCCCGGGCGGCTCGCCGGCTTCATCTACGGTGCAAAATCCGGTGGTTACCTATACTTCGTCGGGCACGTATTCAGTAACGCTTATCGTCTCGAACGCCCAGGGGAGCGACACGCTCACGCAGACGAATTTCATCCAGGTATTCGTAGATGCCACGGCGTCGTTCACCAGCACCGTGAATGGGGCGAACGCAGCCTTCCAGAATACGTCCTCCAACGCCAATACGTTCCTGTGGCATTTCGGCGACGGCAACACCAGCAACCAGGCCAACCCTACGCACACCTACGCCCAGGATGGCACGTATACGGTCATGTTGATCGCTGCTAACTCCTGCAATGCCGATACGTTCACTCAGACGATTACCATCGTTACGCCGCCCACAGCGGGCTTTACGGCCGGGCCAACGACGGGCTGTGGCCCGCTGACGGTGCAGTTTACCAACGCCTCGTCGGCCAACACTACGTCATTTTTCTGGGAATTCCCCGGCGGAACGCCGTCGTCGTCCACGGAGCAAAACCCAACGGTTACTTACAGCAGCCCAGGCGCCTATTCCGTTACGCTAACGGCGAGCAATAGCGCCGGCAGCAATACCATCGAGCAGGTGAACTTCATCGTCGTCGTCGGCCCACCCACGGCGGGCTTTACGGCAAACGTCTCTGGCGCCACAGTCAATTTTACCAATCAATCCAACGGCGCTACTTCTTACAGCTGGAACTTCGGCGATGGCGCCAGCAGCACCCAGCAAAACCCGATACATACGTACGCAGCCAGCGGAACGTACACCGTAGTATTGACGGCGGTCAACGCCTGCGGCACCACCACGAGCACCCAAACCGTCACCATCCTGTTGCCGCCCACGGCTGCCTTTAGCGCCAGCCCGACAGGCGGGTGTGCGCCGTTAACGGTAACGTTTACCAACCAGTCCAGCGCGGATGCCACGGCGTTCAACTGGACGTTCCAGGGCGGAACGCCGGCCTCGAGCACGGAAAGTAACCCGACGGTCGTGTTCAAAGACCCGGGCGTGTACACCGTAACGCTGGTAGCCAGCAACGCTGCCGGCAGCAGCACCAGCACAATGACCATCGCCGTGCAAGGCCTGCCTACGGCGGGCTTTACCGTCCAGCAGGCGGGGCTGGGCATTATGCTGACGAACACCTCGCAAAATGCAACCAGCTTCCACTGGAACTTTGGTGACGGCAACACCAGCAACCAGGCCAATCCAACGCACACCTACGCGCAGCCGGGCGCTTACACTGTTACCCTGCGCGCCGAAAACGCCTGTGGCAGCGTCGAGTTTAGCATCCGAGTAGAAATCCAGGGCGCCGCGCCTGTTGCCGGCTTCAAACCCAGCGCCACGCAAGGGTGTATGCCGTTCACGGTGCAGTTCAACGATCAATCGGCCGGCAATCCCATCGCCTGGAACTGGTCGTTCCCGGGCGGCAATCCGGCCGTATCGTCTGAGAAAAACCCAACCGTTATGTACATGAGTCCGGGCCTTTATCCGGTAACGCTGATTGTTACGAACGCTTACGGCTCCGATACGCTGACGCAACAAAATTTGATTGAAGTGCTGGCGCTTCCCACGGCAGCCTTCGATTATACGACCACCAATCTGACGGTCAAATTCAACAACCAGTCGCAAAACGGCGCCTCATACACTTGGAGCTTTGGCGATGGCGCCACGAGCAATGAGGCCAATCCGACCCATACGTATGCCAGCCCAGGCACCTACACGGTGAGCCTGACGGTGCTCAACAACTGCGGCGCGGCCACGCTGCAGAAGACCATCGTGCTCACCACGGGCCTGCGCGACGCCGCCTGGTTACAGGCGCTGACGCTCTATCCAAATCCGAACTCGGGTCGCTTCTTGGTAGAACTGCGCGGCGAGCCCTCTCCTGAGGTGGCCTTCGTCCTGCTCGACGCTGCCGGGCGCCTGATGCATCAGGCAAAAGGCGATTTTGGCGCTGGTGAGCTGCGGCAGCCCTTCGACCTGCCCGACCTGCCGGGCGGCCGATACACGCTGCTGGTGCGTCGGGGCGAGAGCACCGTGCCCATTTCGGTGGCTATTCAGCGCTGATAACGGGGCGTAGTACGCCCTTTTGAAGCCCGCGAGGCCTTGCTTTAGCAGAGCCGCGCGGGCTTCGGCTTTCAATAGGCAATGCCCATTTGCAAAGAGATCAACTCCGCATTGACGCGGTGTGCCTTAAGGGCGATACCCGCCCATGGACGCACAGAAGCGCGAAGCATAGGCGGAAGGTAGCCGCGTATCGTCAGGCGGCTGTACCAGGGCGCGGCCACGTGGCGGTTGATGTTAGGCCCGCCTGTGTAAATGCCCGCTTGCAGGTGAATGCCCAGTGGGCAGAAGAGAAATTCGACACCCGGCACTAAAGCCAGCCGATGCGCTCCGCTACGCGCGGCACGAGCGCTGAGGGCACTACCCGTCTGAAGACCAAACTCGGCGACGGCGGGATGGTATTCGCCTTCTACGCTCAGCGTCAGGCGGTTCAGGCGGTTCAGATGAAAGAGCGCCCCGGCCGAGGCGCCCCAAACGGTGTATTTGGGCCCATCCACGACGGCATACTCTACGCGGGCAAAACTACCTCCCAGCAGGAAGCCCCAGCGTCGGTCAGCGCGATTGGGCGAGGCTGCCGGTCGAAAGGTTTCTTCCAAAAAACCACCGGGCGAGCCCAGCACAGAAAAAAAATAGGAGGGTAGGTTTATGCCAAAGTTTGGTAACTTTGCAGCACCGTTGGAAAGATGGGAGAGTGCAGCACCGGCTTGCAGACGCCAACGAGGGTTAAGGCGATATGTCCATCCCAACCGAAACTGCGTCAGGTTGTTCCAGCTGGAGCCGATGGCGTTTTCTTCCGGGTTGTTGAAGCTATCATAAGGGTGTACCACGTATCCTATACCTACGCCTATGCGGAAGGAAACCAACCACCGACGACAGCGCAATATCGGTATTGTTAAGTGAGGCAACACCCCCCAGGCGGCTGTGTGAGCGCCTTCGCCTAAGTTGAAATAGCACGCGCTGACTCCCCAAAGCGGATAACGACGCCACGCCTCCCACTCGCGTCGCCCCTGCGTGGGCCAGCAGAGTCCAAGTTCATAACTCGATACCAGATGGCCGGTGCGAATCGTTAATCGCGAAGTATGCCCCCACAAAAAACCTCGAAATGAAGATGCCTCAATGGCTAAGGAAACTGCGTGAGGCTCCTGAGCAGCAGCCCGGCCCAAAACGAAAACAAGCAGGCCAAAGGCTATCAGAAATGCGCCATAACGCCTTTTTTTTATCAAAACATTACGCCCATTGGTACAGGCGACAAAGAAAGAACAACACCCGGCAATCGCCAACAGCTCGCTTCAAAAAAGCGATGCCGCTAAGGACACTATCGCCCTTTTTTAAAAGAAATGGTATGCCCTTACAGCGGCTATATCCCTCTTTCCGCAGGTTGTTTTAATACCTTTTTGGGGCGAACACCTGCAATCAAACTTTCAGACCCTGCATTCAACACCTCCTTCGATGAGTTATTCTTATTATCATTTCAAGAAACCCCCAACCCCCGAAGCGGCTGAGGGCGCTACGAATAAGACCTACGGCAACACTTGGTGGGGCAAGCGCTGGTTGGAGGCGCTCGACGGCATTGACCACTCTAATCGCCTGGCGCGCGGGAAATCCTACGCGAACCAAGGGCTGGTCAAGCAACTCGAAATTAAAGACGGCTCCATCTCCGCCTTTGTTCAAGGCACGGCGCCCAAACCTTACGAGGTCAGTCTTCGTATTCCATGGTTCAATGAGGGTCACCGCCGGCGTACGGTCAAGTTAGTAGCCAAAAACCCTATTTTCCTTTCCAAATTGCTTAATCGCGAATTGCCGCCCGAATTGGACGAAGAGCTGCGCAAAAGCGGAGTGCATCTCTTCCCGCGCCGCTGGCAGGAAGTTACGGGCATGTGCTCTTGCCCCGATTGGGTTATCCCTTGTAAACATATGGCCGCGGTGCTCTACATGGTGGCCAACGAGATTGACAAGAATCCGTTCCTCATTTTTGATCTGCACAACTTCGACCTGTTGGAAGCGCTGGAAAAGCGCGGCGTCTCGCAGTCGGCTGTGAGCGAGGTGAATGCCGCCAGTGCTACAGCCCTCCAGCAGGACATCGAACACACCTCCGAGGAGGAGTTTACCTGGAACGATGCCGCCATTGAGGCGCTGGACTTCTCTCAAATACCGCCTAACTGCTCCGACGACCTGCTGCGTCTGCTGTCGGAAAAGCCCGTTTTTTATCCAGAAGGCGATTTCAAAAAAATCTTAGCCGCTGCATATCGAGCCTTGCGGCGTCAGCCCGAGAACCAGCTCGAGCCGCTAACGGCCGAAGAACACCACTGGCTGATGGCAGCCGAGAATGCCATGATCGTCCAGGACGGCCGCACAGGCGCCTTTTGGGGCGGATTGCTGCTTGACCAGCAAGGCGAAACGCTGCTCGACAGCGAGACCGAAGCCCAGTGGGTCGGCTTTTGGGAGCGCCTGACACCAGCCGACCTGGCCCTCTGCTCGCCCAAACTGCGCTCCCTGCATTTAATCTATCAATTTGCTCGTCAGCTGGCCCTGCGCGGCGCTTTCGTACCTCAACTCGTCGAGGTGTCGGAAACCGAATACCGCATCCGCTACGTGCCTGCCCTGCTTAACGAGTCGGTACGTTCCGTCTTCGAGGCGGTCCGAAGATGGATGGCACCTGGGCTGATCACATACGTGGATGAGACGGGCCAGACCTCAGAACCTACGGCATCCGATGCCTTAACAGCCCTGACAGCGCTCTTCCTGCGCTATTTCGTCGCCGAAAACACCCGAAAACTGCGCGAGGAAAGCCCAGGAACCATTCCAGAGTGGTTCCTTACCGGCCGAACCATGGCCTTTGAGACCTTCGACTTGCGTGAATACCCGAAGGCAATCCAACTGTGGCTCAACCGCTTCTTTATTGCCGAAAAAAGATATGTGCCTGTCTTTGAAGTGCGCGACAACCCGCAAACTTTAGAGTTTGATGTGCGTGTCAGCATCGAAGACCGCGAGAACATGCTCAAACCGCCTGTGCCGCTGAAGAATATCTTCAATAAAAGGCAGTATGATGAAATGCGTTTGGAAGTCCTGGGCGATTTGGCCAACGTAACCGAGTTCTTCCCGCCGTTGGCGCAGCACATCAATACGAAAGGCGCTACGCCCATGCGCTTCTACTCGCATGACTTTCCGGAAGTGCTCCTTGACATGCTGCCCATTATTCGCCTGCTGGGCATTCGGGTAATGCTGCCACGCTCCCTGCGGCGGTTGTCACGCCCCCACCTGTCTATGAAACTAACCTCGAAGGGCAGAGTAAATGGTACGGGCTTGATGTCGTTTGCCCAGATGATCCAATTCCAATGGCAAATCGCTTTAGGCGGAAAAGTGCTAACACCGGAGGAATTTGTCCAGATGGCGCGCCGAATGCGCGGCATCGTTCGCATGAACCACGCCTACGTTTTCTTGGATGAGTATGAGGTAGCGGCCCTGCTCAACCAGCTGGAAAACGCCCCCGAGCCTTCGCCCATGCAGCTGCTCCAGATTGCCCTCACAGAGCGCTATCAAGGTGCCCGTGTGTTCTTAGAAGACGAATTGCGTCAGCAAATCGAAACCCTGCTCAAGCCCGAGGCCGTGCCCCTGCCCGAAGGTCTCCGGGCCCAGCTGCGCCCCTATCAGCAGCGCGGCTACGAGTGGCTCTACAAAAACATCCGCCTTGGCGTAGGTAGTCTCATCGCCGACGACATGGGTCTGGGCAAAACCCTGCAGGTCATTGCCGCCCTGCTCCGCATGAAGCAAGATGGCACCTTAAATGACCGCAAAAAAGCCTTAGTCGTTGTGCCCACCACACTGTTGACTAACTGGACTAATGAAATCCAAAAGTTTGCACCCACCCTGCGGTATGCCCTCTACCACGGCCCAGAGCGCTCTTGGGAACGCCTCAACGGCGCTGAAGTGGTGCTAACCACCTACGGCATCTTGCGCACCGACGTCGAAAAAATCAACGAGCATCCGCTCGCTATCGTTGTCGTGGACGAAGCACAAAACATTAAAAATGCCGATGCTGCCCAAACGAAAGCCGCCAAAAAGGCGAATGCCCCCCTACGCATCGCTATGACCGGTACGCCCGTAGAAAACCGCCTGAGCGAGTACTACTCGATCTTCGAGTTCACCAATGCAGGGCTGCTCGGCTCACCCACCGAATTCTTGAACGAACTGGCGCGCCCCATCGAAACCGAACGCAACCACGAAGCCTTAGAGCGCTTCCGCAAAATCACCTCGCCCTTCCTGCTGCGCCGCGTCAAGACCGATAAGAGCATCATCAACGACCTGCCTGAGAAAATCGAAACCAATCAGTATTGCGCGCTTACCACCGAACAAGCCGCCCTGTATCAGAGCGCTGTAGAGGAAATGCTTCAAGAAATCGCCAAAGAAGACGAAAAGGACATCCGACGCAAGGGCTTGGTGCTCAAACTGCTCACCGCCCTGAAGCAAATTTGCAACCATCCGGCCCAGTATCTGAAAAAGGGCGAGCCAGACCCGGCCCTTTCGGGAAAAGCCCAGCGCCTGCTCGAGCTACTCGAGGAAATTTTAGCCACTGGCGAAAAAACGCTCATCTTCACTCAGTACCGCGAAATGGGCGACCTGCTCGTGCCCATGCTGCGCAATACGTTGGGCTTAGACGTCCCCTTCCTCCACGGCGGCTGCTCGCGCGAGCAACGCGATCAAATGGTGGAGCAATTCCAAAAGCACCACGCTACACGCGTCCTTTTGCTCAGCCTCAAAGCCGGCGGCACAGGCCTTAACCTTACCGCTGCTACCAATGTCATCCACTACGACCTATGGTGGAACCCCGCCGTAGAGGCGCAGGCTACCGACCGTGCCTATCGCATCGGCCAGGACCGAAACGTCTTAGTGCACCGCCTCATCACCCAGGGCACGCTGGAGGAAAGGATTGACGAGATGATTCAGAAGAAAAAGGAACTGGCCGACCTTACGGTTTCGGTAGGCGAAAAGTGGCTGGGCGAACTGTCGAACGACGAACTGCGCGAATTGGTGCGGCTAGGCGCATAACCAGCCGGCGTCCCCGACGAAAACAGCACGTAGGGGCGGATATACAACATCAGGGTATAGAAAGAATGCCTGCTCAAAACACGCAGCCGCCCCATACAAAGTCGCCGAGTCCTTCATACCAACAATCACTGTAACCGCCCATTGGCTGGCAGTAGCATCCCTGCCTGCCGGCAAATCCTTGCCTTACTGCCGTATTTCCACGATTTCTACCCGTCGTTCGCGCGCGGCGTCGGGATGGTAGATGGAGTTGCGCTCGTCGCGTAGGTCATCGCTGATGCCGCGGCGGGCAGTGGCCTCGCCGAAGCTGGTTTCCGATACCTTGAGCTGGCCGCTGCGGAAGAAGGGCAGGAAAGCACCGTTGCCATAAGTGCCGAAGTAATTGCGCACGCTGCTGACGCGGCGTTTGCCCAGCGCGAGGTTGTAGTCCGACTCGGCGCGGGGGCTGGTGTAACCTTTGAGAACGATTTCGACCGTTTCGCCGGCTTGTAAGCGCTCCAGCAGAAGTTCGCAGAGTTGCTCCAAACGCTCGTAGCCGCGACGGGCTTCGTTGTCAAAGAAGAGGTCTATTTGCTGTTCGGCGCTGTCGCGTTGGGCGCCTTTAAGGCCAGCGGCGAAGCGCTCGCGGTATTCGCTTTGGCGCTCCAGATAGGGCACAATGGTTTCGGCGTAATTTTTCTGAGTAGTGGTTCGGCGGGTTCGTCGGTCGGGCTCGTCGTTGTCGAAGTAGAGGAGCAGGCCCACAAAGTCTTTGAGTTGCGGCGTCGGAGCGGGCAGTTTGGGCGGGTTGAGTTGTTCAATGGGAATGGTAGGGCGCTCCAGCGGAGGTGTTGGCCGCGGCGGTGCAGCGGTGGTAGGCGGCGCAGGCGTAGTGTCGGGTGGCGTTGGGAACTGCACAGTGAACAGGTCGTTGCAGCAAAACTTGTTGGCCTCGTCTAAGTACTGCGCGCCCGGTCGGTTGCTGCTCAGATAGCCAGAGTAACCGTCGGGGGAAAGGATGAGGTAAAGGTCGTTGTAAGGGGTATTTAGCTCTGGGCCAACGTTTTGGGGCACTTCCAGTGAGCCATCTTTTTTGCGGCGGGTCTGATAAATATCGAAGCCGCCGAAGTTTTCCGCCCGGCCGTTGGAGCTGAAATAGAGGGTTTGGGTCGGCTCGTGAAAGAATGGTGTGGCTTCGTCGCCCGGCGTGTTGAGGGCGGAGAGGTTTGTGGGCGGCGTAAAGGCAGGCAACGGGAAGGGTTTGCGGGCATCCACGGGGATATGGCAGGGGCAGAACCAGTTGGTGTCTAAGGGCGTGTACCATAGGTCGAGGCCTCCATAGCCGCCGGGGCGGTCGCTGACGAACCACAGCAGGAGCTGTTCGGCGGCAGTGTCGAAAGCCACGTGCGGTTGAGTGGTCGTGTAGTTGCCGAGGTTAATAGGTTCAGGCAGGCGTACGGGGGCTGTCCATCGGTTGCGTATATCCTTGATGCTCAGCCACAAGTCGCAACGGATATCAGAAGCGTTGCGGTTTTTGCACAGGGTAAAGAGCAGAAAATGCCCATTGCCAAAGATGGCCGTATGGGCCACGTGCGCCGTGTCGGTGCTGGGAAAAGGGCGTGCGGCCTCGCGTGGGCGCCCATTCTTGACCGAGAGCATGACCTTGGTCAACTTGATTTTGGGCGTGCTCTTGTCGCCGCGTTTATCGAAGCGGTATGAGGAGAAGAACAGGGAGTCGCCTACGAGCGCTGGAGCAAAGTCGCTATATGGGCTGTTGATGTGTTTGCCGGCATTTTTTACAACGATAGCATCGGAGGCGCGCTTTTGCTGGCTGGCCCAGCGACAGGCTTGCAGACCTACACGAGCGGCCTCGGCCAGTTCGGCAGAGGGCTTTTGCTCCAAGAATTGCTCGAAATAGCGCGCTGCTTCCTCGTATTTGCCCTGTTTACGCAGCGTTTCGCCCAGCCGCAAGGTCAGGAGCGGATAGGCGGGCTTGCGCTTTTCCATGGCTTCCAATTGCCGATACCAGCGTTCAGCCAGCGGGTCGGCGTAGATGTAGCGGGCGCTTTCTGCGCTTTTCCACAGTAGGGCGGGATCGTCAGGTTTTCGGCTCAGGGCCGTCTGGTAGTAGTGCAGCGCGGCGCCGTAGTCTTTTTGCTCGAAGGCTTTATCGCCGGCGCGTTCGTAACTGTGGCGCGATTGGCTCGACGCGCCTGCTGACAGAAGGGCAGCGCACAAGAGGAGCAACAACCGTAGCGGTTGGATTTTTTGAAAAAACACCATCATGTTTGCGGAAGAACAGCTTTTGGGAAGCGGCTAAGGGTCAGAAAACGGGGCAAGATTTAAACGTCTTGAGGGGTGGGGCTGGTACGGGGCGGTAAACGACAGCCAGTTCAAAGCCGCCGCGGTTGCGAGTAGCCACCTGAAAGTCGGAGATGTTCCAGTCATAGCTGGCGCCGACGACCCAGTCGCCGAACTCATACTGGAGGGCTGGGATGATGGCGTCGCCCATGCGCAGGGTGGCCGTAAAACGCAGGGCAGTTTCCTGAGGTTTCAGCCACAGGCGCGCGCCGCCGCCGGCCAGCACCTCGCGTGCCGTACCCATTTGCCAGAAGCCTCCTACCACGACGGCGTCCACCTGGGTGCTCATCCGCTGCGTGGCTTGCAGGCTGGCCGCCCATCGCACAGGCAGGGTCTGCGCGTTGGCAGCATCGCGGAAATGGATAGCCGGGCGATTCAAATGAAAGGCGCCCAGCCCTACTTCTGCGCCGCTGCGATAGTCGGCGCTGTGCGTACGCCAACTCGCACCCGCGCCCAGCGTGGGTCGCAACCCGGTGGTCTGGTCGAAACTCTCTCCCGACGGCAGGGTCGGATCAAAGGTATCCCCAGTCCACTGCTTCCCAAACTTGAGCCGACTGATGTCGAACTGCCGCTGCGCAAGTGCAGCGCTGAAGCCTACGGCAACGTACTGTCGTTCGCCAAGGCGCTGCGCCGCGCTGACCGACAGGCCCAACTGCACCCATGACAACCCGGCATCGCCCGCGCGGTCGCCCTGCAGCACCAAACCTGCCGACAAAGCCTGCGCGCCACGCGCCCACACCTTGCGGTCGGCCCCCAACGCCAGTGACTGGTACGACACCGGCACACTCGTCCACTGGCTGCGCGCCAGACCCATCGCCCGCACTTCGCCTTCAAAAGCGCCCGTCAACGCCGGCGAATAGTGCATCGGATGGTGATAAAACTGGGAAAAATGCAGGTCTTGAGCCTCCAAAAGGCCCAAACACCCGCAACATAAGCACAGCGTAAGCCAACGAAACAGCATGAGCAACAGGTTTTGTTCTCTGCGCTCGAAGGTACGCCGCTTTTGCCGATATTAAAGCCAACTTGTACGGACAGGAAACTCGCGGTAATTTGCTTCTACAGGTTTCTACTCACCTATCGCATACGAGTTACTAACCGATAACCTCTCGCCGATTCAGTGCGAGAATGGTTGAGGGCATCCTATCAGCCGTGAGAGGTGGCTACTCCCCATGCACACGACCATGAACTTGCCACTTTTCAAGCATTCCATTGAGCCTGCACCTTGAACTCTAAAAGTCCGCGCTTGCTGTTACGCCTCCGAATAACCTCACAGCGGATATTTTGATAGCCCAGATGTAAAAGCGTGTCCATCAAAATTTTATCTGTTTCTACAAAATGGCCGTAGAAACAAGAATTGCCGACGATATAACTCAAGGTAGCCGCAGGCTTTAGCAAGGCCCTCAGGCTGGCTAAATGCGTGTACATATCGTCGAAGTATTTGTGCACGTACAGACTCATCAATCTGGAATGCTTATCGCCACTCTGCGCTATCTGATAGCATACCTCGTAGAGCCTCTCTGGAAGAATGAGATTAGCAGGTCTCCAATGCTTAAGGTTACTGGTGGCCGTTCCCCAGGTCCCGCCGATAGCCTCCCAGTCTAAGGCGCCTGCATCACCGCCATTGCACAGGAATTTTGACCAGTACATGTAGGGGCGCAATTCCCGGATGTAACTAATCCTGTTGGGATATGGCGGCGAGGTAATAACCCTGTTAATCAGGTGTTTATGCAGAAAAGTCAAATCTCTGGCATCGGCTTTCAAGAGGGTAGCCTTTCCCGGAAGGGGTGAGTGTGCCGAGTGGAGAATATATCGCACAATCGCTTCAAACAGCTGCCGGATATAAGTGTAACTATATGGTACTGAGCCATCTTTAAACGACATCGAAACATGATTGAAGGCTGCTGAGGACGTCTCGATAGCTAAGCGCAAAAAAGCAATCCAGATGAGGTTGTGATAAGGATTTGAGCCGGGTTCTCCAAAATGCTCAGCCAAACGCTGGCGAATGCTCGATAAAATACACAACGTCTCAGGATGCCACCACCGCTCAATATTGTGAATAAGCGGCCTCCAGCAGGACTCCGACAGCACTATCTCAGAGGCACAGTATTGGAATTGGTTCCGGAGTACTTCCAACTCTGCAGCTGCAAAAGGGTAGCATTTTGTATGGCCTAACCATACCAGGAATGGGTTGATATCCAGCAGAATAGCCTCCAGACCCATCTCGGCTGCCACTAACCCGGTGGTAGCCGTCCCGGAAAAAGGGTCAAGAATGACATCGCCAGGCGTGCAGTCTCTCTTTATTAACTCGCGAACGAGCTTCACTGAGTATGCCGGTGTCAACCGTAGCCAGCCGTGCCGGCCCAGCTGCGCGTTATATTGAAAGGTATAATCCGAGCGGCGCTCGACGGCTGGAAACAATTCAGTTTGCATCTAACAAGGCTTTTAAGGTATCATCAATCTCGGCCCTAAAATACTCCGTGTTTTCCTGAAAAAATTGAGCTAAGTCATAGCCTAAAACTTCTTTGCAAAAAGCAAATAAGGAGACGCCGGGATCTATCGAATTGGAGCCAACGAGAATGCCGCAGCGGCTATTTCGATAACGCAGGACAACATCCGCGTCTATTTGAGCGGAAAAAATAGCAAAAACAGGCAAATAGCTATTGGCCCAAGCGACGGTCGCATTGTCTATATCGGCGTTTTGCCTCTTGCTGTCTTTACTTTTATAGCCCTGTCGCACTTCAAAAACAACGCCATTCACAGGCGGTTGCTGGACACCCAACTCCCGACAGTATTCCGACAGCCACAGGTATAGCCGACTCTGAAGCGACGCATTTTTTATGGCCGAAAATTCCAATCTCGCATCCAAGGAATGCACCCTGACTCTTCCCTCGCCTGTTTTAACTTCATAGCTCCATTGAGCAAAAGATGGGTCAGCGTATCCGGCAGTGTCCATAATGATCTCTCGGAATAAGCGCTCACAGCCAACACCAATCTGTCGGTAGACAGAGGTCATGCCGCCTGCCGCCTTATGCGCTGCATACAAAAGCCTGCTGTTTAACCCTATCCAGGAGTAGAAAGGATCAGCGCCGTAAATCTGGGCAAATTCCTCAAGCGTTACGCCTTCCGAATGTTGGCTGTACCCGAATTTAGGTCTGTAATACCGACATTTTCGGATGGGCTCTAAAAATACCTCGATGTATCTTCCCTCTGGCGTCATCTCAAATCCTTCGTAATGCTGTGGGAAGCGCGCCCAATGATAGAGCCGTCAAATGTGGCTGCTTACACAAGTTCGAACGAAAGAAACTCCCGTTTTTCCCGCGCGCCCACACCTTGCGGTCGGCCCCCAACGCCAGTGACTGGTACGACACCGGCACACTCGTCCACTGGCTGCGCGCCAGACCCATCGCCCGCACTTCGCCTTCAAAAGCACCCGTCAGCGCCGGCGAATAGTGCATCGGATGGTGATAAAACTGGGAAAAATGCAGGTCTTGAGCCTCCAAAAGACCCAAACACCCGCAACATAAGCACAGCGTAAGCCAACGAAACAGCATGAGCAACAGGTTTTGTTCTCTGCGCTCGAAGGTACGCTGTTTTCACCGAAGCAAAAGCCTTGTGCCTTTAAGCGCTCTTCCTGGCTGCCGGGCTTCCGCATCCTTGCCTTCTCGGCGCTCCCGCCCTCCATAGCCTCACTCCTGCTCGCGGTAGTCAAACTCTTCGTCGGACGGCAGAAAATCGGGATGCTCGCTGGCGCGTCCTCGGGCGTTTTGTTCGGCTAGCGTCAGACGGTCGGTAGCGCTCGTTACCAGCCAAGTATCGCCCGACTTGCGCATGACCTGAACATGTAAGCCAAAGACGCGCTCCAAAAGCGTCTCTGCCTCAAAAGTAGGCAGATCAGGCGGCAACTCGACAAATCCTGACTTTGCTTCCGACATCAGCGCGCTCAATTTTGTACGCGCATCCTTGACTAAGTACTCTGCCGGAGAGCCTTTGAAGGCGCGATGCGGCTGGGTGAAAAAACTCAGCTGGAGATAGGGATATTCGGCTTTAAACGCCTCTTGAACCTCCTGGATCGTTTTTTCCGGTGAGATATGCAGTTTCATTATCGAAGATGCTACATTAAATAAAATAAAAAAGGAGTGCAAAAATGATAAATTGAATCGAGTGCCGCGCCTGATGGAAATCATGGGCAAAAATGACCTCTCCCGGGGAGATCAGGCAAAACCCCTCTTTGTCCGCCTAATGCGCAGAGTTGGCCAAACGCGCAAACGCACTGAGGCAATGCCCTACGTCCTGGCGCGGCATTATTATGAACCAGGGAATGCGCCTCTCCGAATGCTTGCACAGCCGGGCAGGCTCTTTCACCCTCTAAAAAATCCATTACACCGTAACAAAATTCAATCCACAATCGTCAGGTCGCCTTTCATCAGGATCACCTGCCCGCTGGTGAGCTCCACTTCGGCCCACCAGACGAACACTGCTGGATTCATGGGCTGGCCTCGGAAGCGGCCGTCCCAGCCGTGGCGATAGTTGTTGGGTTCGATGTTTTCGCGGCGGAACACCTGGTTGCCCCAGCGGTCGTAAATCTGCAGGGAGCGTATTCGCTGCACCGTATTGGGCGCGGCAAAGATCATGAAGACGTCGTTGCGGCCAGCGCCCTGGTTGGGGCTGATGGCGTTGGGCGCCCACAGGTTGGGATCGCCCACGCGCACGATGGTGCGGGCGGTGGCTTCGCAGCCCTCTTTGTTGACGACGCGCACCGTGTATTCGGTGGTGGTAAACGGCCGCACGATGACCACTTCGGGCCGGTTCGTCCGCGTAATGCTCTCCATGGGCGACCAGATGATGGTATCTATTTCGTAGGGCGGAAGGTTCACCAACGCCCGCAGCGTGTGCGACTGGCCAAACTCCAAGCGGATTTCCGGATCGAGTTTGACCGTGGGCTGAACAGGCGTTTTGAACACAAGCCACTGCTCGTACTCGCAGCCGTTGGCGTCCTGCACCACAAGCCGGTACTGCCCCGGGTTGAGGTTGGCAAACTGATTGGCCGACAAGAACGTATTGCCGCCGTCAATGGAATACAGGTAAGGTCCGACGCCGCCCTGCACTTCCTCGAAGCGGATGAGGCCTTTGCGGCCATCGCAGCCGGGTGGCTGACTGAACACTTTCAGGCCAGCCGGGTAGTTGGTGTTTTTCGTAACGACGGCGACGTCCGTAGCCGTGCAGCCGTTGAG
>JANWVR010000123.1 GCA_025056735.1 Saprospiraceae bacterium | reverse complement strand
CGGCTCGGTGGCGTCGTTCACGGTGAATTCGGCCGTTTCGGTGCATGTGCCGCCAGCGCTGACGGTTACGGTGTACGTGCCCGCCGCCAGGTTGTTCAGGATGGGCTGCGTGGCGCCGTTCGACCAGGAGAACGTTACGTTGTTGGGCGAGAAAAAGAGGCGGATAGAGCCGTTGTTGGCGATACACGAGGTTTTGTCCGTAACGTCGCCATCTACGGAGATGGGAATGTCCACATTTTCCAGAAATACGGCATCGGTTGCCGTGCAGCCGTTGGCGCCGGTAACGGTTACCTGGTAAAGCCCGGACGGCACGTTGTTGAGGGTCGGCGTCGTTTGGCCGCCTGCCCATAGGAAGGAGTAGGGCGGCGCGCCACCGCCGGCGCTGGCCGTCACGCTGCCGTTGCTGAGGCCGCAGGTGGCGTTGTTTTGGGTAAAATTGAGAAACGGCTCCAACGGTTCGTTGGGCACGTCGAAAGCGAAAAAGTCCACACAGGCTCCGCCGCCGTTTACGGTCAGCGTGTAAATGCCGCCCGGCAGGTTGGTGATGTTTGGCGTCGTCGCGCCGGTGGACCACAGGAAGGTGTAGGCCGGGTTGGGCGGGCTGACGGTGATGGAAATGCTGCCGTTGCCGCCCAAGCAGCGCGTGTTGGGCTGAATGTTGGCAAATACATTAATAGGCGGGTTTTCATTTTCTACAAATACCTCCTCCACGCTGGAGCAGCCGTTGGCTCCCGTAACGGTTACCGTGTAGTTGCCCGAAGGAATGCTGGCGATGTTTTGCGTCGTAGCGCCCGTAGACCACAGATAAGCATACGGCGCCACTCCGCCCGACACGCTGAGGGTGATGCTGCCGTTGGGCAATTCGCACGTGCTGTTGTTCGGATTGGCGAAGATGTTGGGCGTGTTGGGTTCGTTGGGCACCTCAAACTCGGCCGTCTCCACGCAGGCGCCGCCTGCGCTGAC
This sequence comes from Saprospiraceae bacterium, assembly GCA_025056735.1. Taxonomy (GTDB): domain Bacteria; phylum Bacteroidota; class Bacteroidia; order Chitinophagales; family Saprospiraceae; genus M3007. The sequence continues at coordinate 6,614 of JANWVR010000123.1, read as the reverse complement.
GGTTACCGTGTAAGTGCCGGATTGCAAACTGTTGAGGTTGGGAGTCGTAGCGCCTGTGGACCACAGGTACGTGTAATTGCCGGTGGGTGATATAGAAAGCGTAATACTCCCGTTGCCGCCGATGCAGGTCGTGTTCGAAAGGACGTTGCCGTTGACGCTGAAAGGCGGGTTGTTGTTGTCCACCTCCACATTGGCCACTGTAGAGCAGCCGTTGGCGCCGGTAACGGTTACGGCATAAGGGCCAGCTGGAAGGTTATTGATGTTTTGAGTCGTAGCACCCGTAGACCACAGATAGGTATATGGCCCTTGACCGCCCGAGACACTCACAGTGATGCTGCCGTTAGGCAGCTCACAGGTGCTGGGCGTGGCGTTGGGGTTGACGTTGGGTTCTAACGGGTCGTCTAAGACGTCGAATTCCGCCGTTTCGGTGCAAGAGCCGCCGGCGCTGACGGTTACCGTGTAGGTACCCGGCGGCAGGTTGTTGACGCTGGGCGTCGTTGCGCCTGTGGACCAAGTATAGGTGTAGCTGCCCGTCGGCGACACCGAGAGCGAGATGCTGCCGTTGCCGCCGATGCAAGTGGTGTTTGGAATGACGTTGCCGTTGATGAAAATGGGCGGGTTGTTGTTCTCCACGTTCACCTCCAGCGTAGCGGTGCAGCCGTTAGCGCCGGTAACCGTTACGGCGTAAGGGCCGGCCATAATGCCGGAAAGGTCTTCGGTCGTGGCGCCGCTCGACCACGAAAAGGTATAAGGAGACACGCCGCCCGTAACGCTGAGGTTAATGCTCCCGTTGGGCAGGTCGCAGGTGGAATTTGTCGCCGTAGCGCTCAGGTTGGGCGTGTTGGGCTGGTCGGGTACATCAAATTCCGCCGTGGCGGAACACGTAACCCCTGTGGTTACCGTAACCGTGTAGGTGCCGGGCGGCAAGTTGTTGATGCTCGAGGTGTTTTGCCCGTTCGACCACTGGTAGGTGTAGCTACCCGATGGGCTCACGCTGGTGTTGATGGCGCCGTTGCCGCCGTTGCAGGTAGTGTTGGCCTGGACGCTTCCGCTGATGTTGATGTTGATCTGGTTGTCCAGCACGGTGGCCGTGCGCACAACGGTACAGCCGTTGTTGTCCGTGACGGTTACCGTGTATTCACCTGCAGATAAGTTATTGATGTTCTGCGTATTCGCCCCATTCGACCACGCGAAGGTATAAGGCGCGTTGCCGCCGCCGTAATTGAGGTTGATGGAGCCGTTGCCCACGCCGCACTGTTCGTTGGTGGGTATGGCCTGGGCGTTGAGATTGATCTGCGTTACCGTGGCCGAGCCGGAGACCGTGCCCGAGCAGTTGCCCACCTGGGTGGCCACGCTGACGAGCGTGTACGTGCCCGGCTGGGTGGCCTGGATGACGTACGGGTTTTCGCTCGTAGTAATAGACCCCTGGTTAACGCCGTTGATGGCATAGTTGAATACCCACGGCCCTTCGCCCGTAAACGACACGTTCAGATTGACCGGCTGCGGGTTGCCGGCGCAGATGATGCCACCGCCCGAAATCTGAGCCGTTGGGCGCTGGATGACCTCTACGTCAAAGCATTGAATGTTTGGGTTGGAGTAGCATTGGTTGGAGACCTGCACGCATAGTTGCGCAGGGCCGCTGTAATTGTTTGACCAGTTCACCGTGATGTTGCGCGTGCCCTGGCCATTGATGGTGCCGGCACTGGAAGGCGTTAGCGTCCAGGTGTAGATGGTCGCTACGGGTACCTGAGCAATGCTGTAAGGCGCCGACGTGCCCTGACAGACGAGAGGGGTCCCTGTGATAGGCCCTGGGTTGTTGGGCGGCACGCCTACCGTAGAACCCGAGAGGACGTTGATGGTATAATTACACACATTGCCCGCACAACCGTCAAGCACGAAGTAATAGACCTGACCCACCACGTAGTTGTTCGACGTCAGGGTGAACGGGTTTTGCGTGCAGGCGCATTGCAGCGCCATGGCCTGCCAGGGCGGCCCGCAGCCGGCGTAAATACCGGCCTGAAGGCCCATGTTGGGGCCTTGCGAGCAGTTGCTGGGTATCACCTGGATGCTGATGCTGGTGGTGCCCGCGAAGAAGGCAAACCACTCGTCGTTGTTCAGCTGCCAGCCCGGACAACCCGGGAAGTTCTGCGGCGTGTTGTTGTTGTTGATGGTGTTGCAATAGCCATGCAGGTTCTCGCATAAAATAGGCGCCTGCTGGCAGGTGTTACCCGCATCCGGAAAACCCGGCGGCGGACACTGGGCGGCGGCTTTCCACGAGAACAACAGGCATAGGGCAAGCAATAGGGTGTAGCCAGACTTCATGTTCGGGAGTAGTTTGAACAGAGCAAAGAAATACACAGGAAACGAAAACAAAGGTACTCGTTTATTTTTGAATGGCGTAAGAGGATTACTACGCGAGAAAGCGGCGGGAAAAAACGCTTTTTTGTTGATTACGAAACCCACGAACGGCGCGTTGCGCTGATGGGCTGTTAATGCGCCAATAGCCATCGGGGTTCATACAAACGTTTAAAAAAAGCATACCTGCTCGCCCTCGTCGCAGCGCCTGCCCTCAAATGCCACTCCATCGGCGCTACGGGCTGCCTCACCTGCGCATACCTTTGCACGCAAATGCACTGCTTCTATGTTTTCTACTGAAACGTACACGGCCCGCCGCGCCGAATTGAAAAGGGCGCTGGGCAACGGCTTAGCCCTCTTTGTCGGCAACGCCGAGGTGGGCATGAACTACGCCGCCAACCCTTACCCTTTCCGCCAGGACAGCACCTTCCTCTACTATTTCGGCATAGACAAGCCCGATTTGGTGGCGGTCATAGACGTGGACAACGACCGTGAAATCCTCTTCGGCGACGATCTGACGCTTGAGGACATCGTCTGGATGGGTCAGCAGCCTCGCTTGCGCGAACAGGCCGATCGCGTTGGCGTACGCGACGTGCTGCCTCTCCAAAGGGTTTCTGCTTTTTTGAAAAAGGCTCGCCGCTCTGGCCAGACCCTCCACTTCCTGCCGCCTTACCGCCCAGAGCACCGGCTGGCGCTCAAGGGCTGGCTCAACCTCGCGCCGGAGAAGCAGAAAGCGGCGGCCTCTGAGGCGTTCATCCGCGCTGTAGTGGCCCAGCGTTCGCGCAAGTCCGACGAAGAGGTGGCCGAGTTGGAGCGCGCCGTCAACACTACGGGCGACATGCACGTAGCGGCGATGAAGGCGGCCCGCCCGGGGCAATTAGAAGCCGAACTGGCCGGCTTAGTCGAGGGCATTGCCGTCAGCGCCGGTGGTCATCTGGCTTACCCGGTCATCCTGACGGTGCAGGGCCAGATTCTGCACAACCACTACCACGGCAACGTGCTCCAGCCCGGCCAGCTCGTGTTGGGTGACTTTGGCGCTGAAACGGCGCTGCATTACGCCGGCGACCTGACGCGCACGTTCCCTGTCAGCGCGCGCTTCACGCCCCGGCAACACGACATCTATCAGATCGTGCTCGACGCTCAACTGCACGCCATCGCCCTGCTGAAGCCCGGGGTACGGTACTTAGACGTGCATCTGGCCGCCGCGCGCCGTATCGCTGAGGGCCTCAAGGCCTTGGGCCTCATGCAAGGCGATGTGGACGAAGCCGTCGCCCAGGGGGCCCATGCGCTCTTCTTCCCGCACGGCCTGGGACACATGATGGGCTTAGACGTGCACGACATGGAAAACTTAGGCGAAAACTATGTAGGCTATTCCAGCACAGTGCAGCGCAGTACCCAATTCGGTACGGCCTACCTGCGCTTAGCGCGCGAACTGGAGCCGGGCTTCGTGCTCACTGTGGAGCCGGGCATCTATTTCATCCCGCAACTCATGCAGCAGTGGAAGCGCAAAAAGCAATGCGCAGCCTTCATCAATTACAAGGTATTGGACAAATACTGCACCTTCGGCGGCATTCGCATTGAGGACAACGTACTCATCACCACTGAAGGGTACCGTATCCTTGGCAAGCCGGTGCCCAAAAGCATCGCTGAAGTGGAGGCTCTGCGCGCCGAAGCATATTGAGGGTAAATCCCGCTTTTGAATATAAAAAAAGCCTGCCCTGCATTACGCAGAGCAGGCACATCAAAACAAAACGAAAAACCAACTTTTTCTTTTTCCTCTGGCGCCCGGGCGGATCTAATCGCCTCGGCTTCGGAGTAATACTTGTAACGTTTTTTCTTTGCCTTCTCGTACAACCGTAAGCGTTATCGTTTCTCCGGCTCTAGACCGGCCGATGATTTCCTGTAATTCAGGCACGGAAGCCACTGGACGGTTGTTGACTTTGGTGATGATATCGTTGGGCCGCACGCCGCCGCGGGCCGCGGAGCCTTGCGGGTCGAGGGCTTTCACCCATACTCCCTGGACGAAAGGAATACCCAAATAGTTGGCTATGTTATTGTCCATCGGCGCAATATCTACGCCCATGTAGGCGCGGCGATATTTGCCGTATTGGATCAGGTCATCGGCGATGCGCTTGGCTAAATTAATCGGAATGGCAAAAGAATACCCCGCGAAGGCGCCCGTAGGCGAGGCAATCGCCGTGTTGATGCCGATGAGGCGGCCCTGTGCGTCCACCAGCGCACCTCCTGAATTGCCCGGGTTGACGGCTGCATCGGTCTGAATAAAAGACTCGATAGGCGCGCCGCCCCGAATGATGTTAATATCGCGGCTCTTGGCACTGACAATACCCGCCGTAACCGTCGAGGTTAGGTCGAAGGGATTACCTACGGCCAGCACCCATTCTCCCACGCGCACGGCATCGGAATTGCCGATTTCGATGGCCGGCAGGTCGCTCGCCTCGATTTTCAGCACAGCCATGTCGGTGCTGGCATCGGCGCCCACTAAGCGGGCCTTGAACTCGCGCCCGTCGTGCAGCGTAATTTGATACTCGTCAGCAAACTCGATGACGTGGTTATTCGTCAGGATGTAACCGTCGCGCGTGTAAATGACACCGGAACCTGTGCCCGAGCGCGGACGAATTTCATCCTCAAAGAAAAACCGATCGCCAAAGAAAAAATGGAAGGGATTAGTACGCCGATAGCGCTGAACAGCCGTCTGGGGGCTTTCGCTAGCCTTGATGTGCACTACAGAGGCCATAGAGCGCTCTGCTGCGCGCGTGAAATCAAATGAGCCAGTACCAGCCTCTTCATAGCGCACTTGCTTGGGTGTAGCTACACGTACCACCTCAACCGTTGACTTCTCGTCGGCATTTGTTGCCGTCCATTTCATGGCGCCAAACACCAGTAACCCCCCTGCGGCGCCCGCTAACAATGTGGACCAAAATTTATTCATAACTCAGTGTTGGTTCGCGATGAGCGCTTCATCTACCTTTGTTTCGATCAAAAAATATAACGATGCCGAGGCACTCTTTGCTTCAATAGGCGCGTTCTTTAACGTCTTATTAACCTTGTTTGGAAGGGCGCTTGACGCCTGTGCAAAAAAGCCGTTCGCCGTACGATGACCGCCCAAACCGACGTATTTAGCATCAAGCCGCTGAAGCGAAGGATCATTACTTCAGATTTCTTATCAACAGCTGACCTACGCGCTTTGTTGCGCCCGGAGACGGACCTGGAGCGGCATTTGCTGACGCTTCCAGAATTTCAGCGCGGCCTGACGTGGGGAGAGCCGCGCTTCGGGCACCCCGAAGGCAAAATCGTCCTGCATGTGCGCGAAGTCCTGGAAAACATCGAGTGCATCGAAAACTTGACGGACACCATGCGCCGGCAACTGCGCCTCATCGCATTGACACACGATACGTTCAAGTACGCCGAAGCCCGCACCCGCCCGCGCGACTGGAGCAAACACCACAGCCTGCTGGCCCGCCGCTTCTTGGAGCGATACACCAACGATACCGCCGTCTTAGATGTGGTAGAAACCCACGACGACGCCTACTACGCCTGGTTGGCCCACAAAAGCGAAACCTTCCGGCACGAAAACCCGGAAAAAAACCTCGAACACTTACGAAACAAAATCGGCTATTGCCTGCAGCTATACTACCTCTTCTTCAAATGCGACACCCAAACGGGCGATAAACTCCAGGCTCCTGTGCGCTGGTTCGAGCAAAACATGCCTGGAATCCAGCCCGTACCCATACGCGAGGGCATCTGGTAGGGGATGAATGGTGAATGGTGAATGATGAATGAGGAATTAACCCTATGCAAGTGAGGCAAAACGCTGTTTCCCTCAGGGATTATCCCTCTATCATGGCGGGCACATCCAACATCCTGTAACCGCCCGATTTATCGGGTGGAATGGGCAGAACTCCTCCTCTGCTGCGTCGAACATCCTCACAAACATCACCTCCAGGTGCAGGCAAGGGTCGTGGAGGCGATGTCTGTCGGCAGGGCAAATGCGCGGTGTGGCAGGGTTGCCGCGCATTTCTTTCATAAAAAGCCAATATCCTGGCATTCTTTTCGCTTACCTTCGCCCAAAAGCAAACCTGAAATGGCCAGCGTATTCATCAGCAGCACCTTCACAGACCTCCAGGAGCACCGCAAAGCCGTGGATGACGCCCTGCGCCGCATGAAAGAAAACTCCGTCGTTATGGAGCACTTTGGCGCCCGCGGCCAGGAGCCTAAAGAGGCGTGCTTTGCCGAAATCG
>JANWVR010000066.1 GCA_025056735.1 Saprospiraceae bacterium | reverse complement strand
GCCTCCTACACTGTAACCGTCCTAAACAACAACGTGCAGATCACGGAGGTGGCTACGTTTGTGCTTGACGATGCGTGCCTCGGCGGCAAGTTTACGGATGTGTATTTTTTGGGTAAGATGGGCGGGATAGAGACGCTTCCCTGCGAAATCGCTGAGGAAGACAGCGTCCAGCAGGGCGATGAAATCTTGCTCGATGTCGCCTGCGGCGTCGGGCGTCATGCGCGCGCAGCGTACGGAGGGCGGACGCTTTCAAACGTGCGCTCTTATCGCGTTTACACTTTTCGCGCAAGGGCGAAGTCAACCGATGCCGATGTCGAGTTCTTCAGACATATGAAAGCGTCGCCGCAGCGCTGGCTTCGCGTTAAAGATGATGAGGGCAAGCCAATCGCTGTCAAGCTCATCGTCGAACCCGGCAGCGTGCGCGTGTTCAAGGCGGGCGAGTTTGTGGATTTAGTGTTTAAAGGCTACACAAATGACGCGCCCGTGCAGGCGGGCGTTGAACCTGAATTCGCATGATTAGAGTTCTTGCCATCAACCTTCGCGATGCGGCAAAGAGCCGGCTTGGTGGGCAAAGTCAGGTCTGGCTTGACGTGGGCGAAGCCTTTCGCCTTCCTCTATCAAAGGAGGTCGAACGGCTGGACGCGGAAACGAAGATGCGAAGGGAGGGTGCCCTGAGAACAAGCATCCCGCAGACGCAGGTTAATGATAGTGTGTTGGTGGAGTACCTTACGCCGCTATCGGTAGATAGGCAGAGCGACTATATTGAAGTGCGGGCGGACTTGGACGGCGTGCCGCTTCCCTTTACGCGCATGTACGTCATTGAGCGCAACGACGCCAACGGCACGTGGGAGGTTGAGTTTGATTTGGGCGAGCAGCACTGGTCTGAGGCCGCGAGCAACAAGCGCGTTAACACGATTGACTTCGGTGCGTTTGATTTGACGTACGCGAACATCTTATCGAGTTGGGCGCAGCCGGCGTATCAGGTCGATTACGCGCCCGAGACAGGTGGCGCGAATAAAGCCTACTATTGGCCCGTGGTTGACTACGGCGACTGGGTAGACAGAACAGAGCCTGACCAGAACAGCGAAGCGCCTCAAAAGATTGTTGCTATTGAGGACTTGCGCCCGCATATCAGTTTAGTGTATCTGCTAAAGAGAGGATTCGCCGAAATAGGCTGGACGCTCAAAGGCGATTTGTTAGAAACGAACTGGCTTAGGCGGCTGTGGGTGTATTTGCTAAAGCCGGCCTACTATGAGGGCGTCGGCGCTGATGGGATTCGCTATGGGAAGTTTTGCCGCATCGTCGGGCGGACGACAAACCAGGACTTAGAGGTTACGCGCACGCTGCCGCCAAATAAGCCATTCATCTACTTCCGTTCGCTCGACTTTGCAGGAAGCGCGACGGCCACGCTACCGCACGCAGGCCAGCCCAACCAGTGGCTTCTTGGCATCAAAAACGAACTGCCTTTCCGAGCGCGTTTTCGCTTTAGTATTAAGTGTGAGATAGAGACCGTTGCCATCCCTGCCATAGCGCGTGTTATCAACTTCAACGTGCAGGAGGTGTCGGGTGCGCAAAACAACTCTTGGACTGGCGAAATTCTTTCGGAAGATGTCGCGCTTGAGCTGCAGCCCAATAGTAAGCACTTTTTAAGCGCTGATTTTGAGTTTGAGTTAAACCCAAATCAAAAGGCCGCCATCAATTGGGCGAGCGCGCTGGGCGCGGATGCGTTTATTGTGAAAAAGGGCCTGTGGTTTAGGTGTGAGCCGGCCAACAAGTCGCTCGTGCGAGGCGACAAAGTTCAGGTCGGCCCAATGCTGCGCGAGGATATCACTTTGCTCGACGTGCTAAAAGCGGCGCTTCACTTAGTGAACGGGCGCATCTATACAGACTACGTGCGCAGGGAAATTGAAATCAGTCCTGACCGCTCTGTGCGTGTTTACGATGAGCAGGTGGCCGGCTTTTTGAAAGAGGGCGAACCGGCTATTGATGTTCGCGACGATGTCATTGCCGGCTCGGCGCGCATACGGTTTAAGCGCAACGACTTGAAGCGCTATACGCTGTTCGCTTTTAAGCAAAGTAACGACGCATACATTCGTTCCCTTCCTGCGCAGCTGCCGCCGCATGCCCGGCGGGTGTCGAACGGCGATGATTTGCCCGATGAGGTCGAGCGCATCGAGAACCCGCTCTTTGAGCCTACACTCGAGGGCCAAAGCGACAAACTCAAGGTGCAAGCGTACACATTCGTCAGCCAGGGCAGGACGGAGTACGCGCCGCGCCCTTATTTGCCTCGTTACTGGGACAACGAAGACGGCGAGCGCTCGTTCGACATAGGGCCGCGCGTTGTGTTCGCTTTCGGTTATGTGAAGCAAAAGAACCCGCGCCCACTGTCGCAAAGCCTGGCGGATACGTACGGCACCCTCTTCTGGGACACCAACACTGCTTCAACTTCGACGTTTGGCTACGCCACCCAGTTGCGCACCTGGCCGATTGAACCTACGCCCTCGCTTGACGGCAGTGTGGTGTTTGACGGCGAGCGCAATAACCTGTTCGCGATTTTTTACTCTGGCTGGCACAGAGACAGGCAAAAGGGCGCGCTTATTGAAGTGCTGCAGCGTTTGCGGGCGCAGGATTATGCAAGTTTCGACTTTAGGGTGGCTCGGCGCTTTGTGTATGAGGGCCGGCAGGTGGTTGCTTATGCAAGTGCGCTTAATGACTTCCAGCCGCCGCTGCCTACGCCCGTTGTTTACGAGGTGCCGGCGCAGGCGACTAGCCTTTGCAC